>DATEMN010000340.1:0-6877 GCA_035275565.1 Pseudonocardiaceae bacterium
CACTCGGAGCCTCGGCTCGCAACCGGACCCGCGCGCTGGCCCGGTCGATCAGATCGATCGCCTTGTCCGGGAGGAACCGGTCGGTCACGTAACGGTCAGCCAGCCGGGCGGCGTCGGTGATGGCCTCGTCGGTGATGCGTACCCGGTGGTGCACTTCGTATCGTGTGCGCAGGCCACGCAGGATGGCGACGGTGTCCTCGACGCTCGGCTCGGCGACCAGAATGGGTGCGAACCGTCGTTCTAGCGCCGGGTCCCGCTCGATGTGCTGGCGGTACTCGTCGACCGTGGTGGCCCCGACGACCTGCAGGTCGCCCCGGGCCAGCGCCGGCTTGAGCAAGTTGGCGGCGTCCATCGCACCGCCCTCGGCCGCGCCGGCGCCGATCACCGTGTGCAGCTCGTCGAGGAACAGCACCACCGTTCGGGCAGCGGCCGTCACCTCGTCGATCACTGCGGTGAGCCGTTCCTCGAACTCGCCCCGGTACTTGCTGCCAGCCACCATCCCGGCCAGGTCGAGCGCGACCACTCGCCGATTGCGCAGCGGCTCCGGCACCGCGTCCTCGGCTATCCGCTGGGCGATGCCCTCGACGATCGCGGTCTTGCCGACGCCGGGGTCCCCGATCAGCACTGGGTTGTTCTTGGTCCGCCGCGACAACACCTCGAGGACCTGCTCGATCTCGTCGTCGCGCCCGATGACCGGATCGAGGCGACCGGCCCGGGCGGCGGCGGTGAGATCGCGGCCATAGCGGTCCAGCCGCTGCGTCGAGGTGCCCGGCCTGGCTATCCCGCCCAGGGACTGCTCAAGTCCGCCGACCAGCCGGCTGACGAGATCCTCGAGCGGGTTGAACCCCGAACCGAAAGGCCCCTCGGGCATACCGAAACCGTACCGCCCATTCTGGCCCGCACGTCAGCCTCCAGCCAGAACAGTCGCGTCCCGCCATTGTTGGTGTATGGCACGAGCCGATTGTCCAGTGCAGCCGGTGCGGTGGGGGGCGGTCGAGGTAGGCGGAACGAAAGTGATCTGCCTCGTCGGGTCCAGCCCTGACCACATCGTGGCTCAGACCCGGATCCCGACCGGGAAACCACCCGAGACGCTGGCTCAGGTGCTCGCTTTCTTTCAGCGGGAGCAGGCTTGCGGCGGTCCGCTGGCCGCAATCGGCATCGCAGCGTTCGGCCCGCTGGAGCTGCGCCGATCCCACCCTCGGTACGGGTTCGTCACGACCACCCCGAAGCCGGGTTGGGCGTGCGTCGACCTGGTCGGGCCGATCCGACGCACGCTAGGAGTGCCAGTGGGGTTCGACACCGACGTCAACGGGGCCGCCCTCGGCGAGGGCCGGTGGGGGGCCGCCCGCGGCCTGAACACTTTCGTATACCTGACCGTCGGCACCGGCATCGGTGCTGGAGCTGTGGTCGAGGGCCGGATCATCCACGGGCTGGGACACCCCGAGATGGGCCATCTGAGCGTGCCGCGCCAGCCCGACGACGACTTCGCCGGGAATTGCCCATATCACGCCGACTGCCTGGAGGGCATGGCGAGCGGCGCAGCCATCGCCGCCCGCTGGGGCCGCCCCGCCGAACAGCTCGACGGCGACGAGCTACTGGCAGCCGTCGCGCTTGAAGCCGCTTATCTGACCGCCGGGCTGCGTGACATCATCTACTCGACCGCTCCGCAGCGCATCGTGATCGGCGGCGGCGTGGCCGGTCTTCCGGGGCTGTTCCCGCTGATCCGCGCCCATCTCTCCGAGGCGCTGGCCGGGTACCCCGGTCTCCCCGAGCACACCGCCGACGACTTCCTCGTCCCGGCTGCGCTCGGCCCACTGGCCGGCCCAGCCGGTGCCCTCGTCCTCGCCGACCTTGCCAGCCAATCGAGCCGGTGAGCGTCGCCTCCAGGGCGCGGGCGCCTTGACTGCTGTTGGTTCGGGCGCTGACCGAGCGAAGGCGCCATCCGAATATCGGTTGTCCCGTGATCTCAAGATTGAAGTGCGCCGCCGCGATGTCCAGGTTCTCGCGCATCCAGCCAGCGAAGTGGGCGTCGGCTTCGTTAGTGATCATGAGTCGATGACGTGCCGCAGGTAGGAATTCGGATCGTGGAGATAGCGACGCCAGTGGTCGACGAGTTCGAGCTTGTCCCACGTTATTCGGCGCAAGCCCTCCTCGCCGATCTCGATGATGTCCGCGCCGGGGGTGGCGGCGAGGAGCGGAGAGTGCGTCGCACACACGACCTGCGCGCCGCTCTGGCCGAGCTTCTGGATAAGCGCGACGAGTCGTAAGCATGACGTGAAAGATAGCGCCGCCTCGGGCTCGTCCATCAGGTACAGACCGGGTTCGCGGAACATTGCGGAGAAGACCGTGAGGAATCCCTCGCCGTGGCTCATCTGTGAGGTGTCCTCGTCCCAGTAGCCTCGCATGCCGCTGACCGCCTCCATGAATCCGAAGGCGGTTTCGGCGCGCAGGAAATAACCCTTCTTCTTCACGCGGGAGGCCTGACGAATTCGAGCACCATCGGTGGTTGATTCCAGGCGCACGACTTCACCGAGCGTTGTCTTGGAACGGTCGTTCCCATATTTACGTCCCGCTCGTCCACCGCGCGCATCCAGCCCGTATGCCTCTGCGAAGGCTTCAACCAGGGTGGACTTACCCGAGCCGTTCTCGCCGACGAGAAACGTGATCGGCCGATCGAATATCATGCCGTGCTCAGCCAGCTCGGCAACGCACGGCACAGTGAACGGCCATTCTCGGAAATCCGTGGGACGCAAGGACTCTGGGATGTACGCGCGGCGGACGAGCACAGTGAATTCCTCAGTATCTGGGGGCGGCGGCGGCCACACGTCCCCGTTTGTTGCGATGGCGACCTTGCCGTGAGCGCAGTGACCGCACAGTTGCGACACGTCGGCCTGCTTGTCGCGCACGCCGCGCCCAACCTGGCGCAAGCGGTCGACGCCGAACTCGGGACGCCCAGCGCCGCCAACTCCGCGCGGTCCTGCTCGACGTGCTGCCCGTCTGCCAGGTCGATCAACCCCACCCGAAGCGGGATCGACCGGCGCAGCGCCTCAACGATGTTCGTCTTGGTTCGCAGATAGCTGCCGCGACGCTTCGTGATCGACTCGTGCTGATCGGCCTGGTCGGCGTAGTAACTGGTGGCAAGGCGCACCCTTGGTTGGCTGAAGACCTCCCATAGCTGTTCCGACACGTGCACGAGGTTACTGAACACCTCGACTTCCAGCCCGCGCCCGAGCGCGTGGCCCACCAGTTCGGGGAGTGCACCATGCAGGGTCGGCTCGCCGCCGATGAACTGGACCATCCTCGTTCCGAGCCCACCGCGTCCAGCGGCGCTGACCCGTCAACGGCGCAACAGGGCGCAGAACATCGCGTCGGTGCCGTGCCGGTGTGGCCACAACTGCACGTATGGTCCGTCGCCGAGCTGGGGCACGCCAGGGAACTGAGACCTGACGCCGAGTTGCTCGACGCCGGTACGCCGCACCACATCCGCGACCACCCCCACCGTCTCGTCCAGATGCGGCGAGCAGGTCGCGTAGGCCACCACACCCCCCGGGCGGACCAGTCGCAGCGCCGCTACCAGCAGTTCCCGCTGCAGCCGCACCAGCCCGGCGAGATCGTTGGCCCGCCGCCGCCAGCGTGCCTCCGGGCGGCGGCGCAGCGCTCCGAGCCCGGTGCACGGCGCATCCACCAGCACCCGGTCGTAAGTCCGGTCCGGCAGCCCGCTGTCCCGGCCGTCGGCGAGGTGCACCGTCACCGGCAGGCCCGCGCATGCCTGCTCGACCAACCGGGCCCGGTGCTCGGTCTTGTCCACGGCGTCCAAGCCGGCCCCCCGGGCGGCCGCCAGAGCACCCAACAGCGCTGCCTTGCCTCCCGGTCCGGCGCAGAGGTCCAGCCAGCGAGTATCAGCGCCCTCCAACGGCACCCCGGCCAGCGCGAGAGCGACGAGCTGGCTGCCCTCGTCCTGCACCTGGGCCAGGTGATCGCGCACCGCAGCCAGCTCACCGGGGTTGCCACCATCGGCCAGGTACACCCCGTAAGGCGAGTAGCGGGCGGCCTCACCACCGGTCATCACGGCCAGCTCGGCGACGCTGATCTTCCCGGGGCGCGCCGCGAGGTGCACCAGTGGGCGGGCATCGTCAGCGGCCAGTGCCTGCGCCAGCTCGTCACAGTCACCATTCAGCGCGTCGGCGAAAGCCTGCGCGATCCACCGTGGGTGCGGGTGCACCATCGCAAGGTGGCCCACCGGGTCATCCTCGGCGTCCGGCGCCACTGTCCGCACCCAGTCGTCCTCGGCGTGCTGGTCGACCCGGCGCAGCACGGCGTTGACGAAGCCAGCCGCGGCGCTGCCGCGATCGGCTCGCACCAGATCGACGGTGGTTCCGACGGCGGCGTGCGCCGGCACCCGGGTCCGCAGCAACTGGTAGCTGCCCAACCGCAAGGCGTCCAACAGTTCACCGTCCACCTCGGACAGCGAGCGGTCCACACAGGACTGCAGCACCGCATCCAGCAGACCCTGTGCGCGGCACGTCCCGTAGCACAGCTCGGTGGCCAACGCCGCGTCCCGACCGCTGATCCCACGCTGCCGCAGCAGGCCAGGAAGCACCAGATTGGCGTACGCATCACGCTCACGCACCGCAGCCAAGGCGTCCAATGCGGCCCGCCGGGGAGGATCGTCCACCGGCGGTCGGCGCGGCCCCAAGCGCCGCCGGGGCGGCCCCGGTCTCGACGGTCGGGACGGCCTGCGGGGCATCGTCACAGCGCTCCCTCGACGACATGGGCAGCGCCAGTCACTCGAACCGCTCCCCCGGCCGCAGGCGGGCACCACGAGCCCAGTCCACCGCGGGCATCGCCCGCTTGCCAGGCGCGGTGACCTCACCCAGCCGTACCGCCCCGGTCGCCGTGCCGACGAGCACCTCCCGCTTGCCGGCGCGTAGCTCGCCGGGTTTCAGCTCGCCGCGATTCGGCCCGTCCGGGATCAGCTGTACCGGCCCGAGGCCCAGGCGTCGGTCCCGAAACCGGATCCAGGCACCGGGGGCGGGCGTCACCGCACGCACCTGACGATGCACCACGAACGCGGGAACGGTGAAATCCACTTGGGCGTCCTCAGCGGTGAGTTTCGGAGCGTGCGAGACACCCTCGTCCGGCTGTGGCACCGCGCGCAGGGTCCCCTTGGCGATCCCGTCCAGCGTGGCGACCAGCAGCCCGGCGCCTGCGCCGGACAACCGGGACAGCAGCTCACCGGCGGTGTCCTCGGGACGGATCGGCTCGGTGAGCGTCCCATACACCGGACCGGTATCCAGCCCCTCCTCCAACGTGAAGGTAGATGCACCGGTGATCTCGTCCCCGTGCCGGATTGCGGCCTGCACCGGAGCCGCCCCACGCCAGGCAGGCAGCAACGAGAAGTGCAGGTTCACCCAGCCATGCCGGGGAATGTCCAGCGCCACCCGCGGAACCAGCGCGCCGTAGCCGACGACCGGGCAGCAGTCCGGGGCCAGCTCACTCAGCCGGGCCAAGAACTCCGGCTCAGTCAGGCGGCGCGGGGTGAGCACGATCAGCCCCGCCTCATCAGCCAGGGTGCCCACCGGAGAGCGGACCAGCTGCTGACCCCGTCCAGCCGGCGCGTCCGGCCGGGTCAGCACGGCAACGACCTCGTGCCGGTCGGAGTCCAGCAGCGCCCGCAGCGAGGGCACCGCCACGTCAGGTGTACCGGCGAAGACCAGTCGCACGGCTCAGCGCACCTTGCCGAGCAGCGGGTGTGGACTGAGCTTGATCAGCGGTTCGGGGGTGCCGAACCAGGGTGCCTGCCGGATCTCCCGCATGGCCTGCTTGCGGGTCTCGGGGTCGAGACGGTCGATGAACAACACACCGTCGAGATGGTCCGTCTCGTGCTGGATCACCCGAGCCAGCCGCTCGGTGCCGTGCACCTCGATCGGCTCGCCGTGCTGGTTGCATCCGCGGGCAACGACCCGCAGGTGGCGCCGGCAGTCCCAGGACAGGCCCGGGATCGACAGGCAGCCCTCCGATCCGTCCTGCATCTCATCACCCACCACGTCGAAGGTGGGGTTGACCAGGTGCCCGGTGGCATCCTCACCTTGGTAGGTGAACACCCGCAGCGAGACACCCAGCTGAGGTGCCGCGAGTCCGGCTCCGCCCTCAGCCACCATCGTGTCCAGCAGATCGCGGACCAGGTTGCGCAGCTCCTTGTCGAAGTCGACGACCTCGGCTGCGCGGGCGCGTAGCACCGGATCGCCGAAGAGCCGGATGGGTTGCACAGACACCAGCGCAGTATGCCTTGTGGGCCCGTCAGGCCAACTGCTGCGGGTCGAGCTCGACTCGCAACGGCTCCGGTAGCTTGCGGGCGCTGCGACCGGCCTGCACTGCGGCCAACGCCGTGGCCAGGGCCAGTCCCTGGGAGCGCGGAACCCGGATCAACAGCCGTTCCCGCCCACCGTCGAGCTCCCCCGGAACCGGCACCGGACCCAGCACCTCGGCCTCCTCGGGCACCTCGAGACCCGCCAGGGCGTCTGGGGTGGCGTCCAACGCGGCCATCCGCACCGCGGGTGGGAAGCCCAGCTCAGTGCGCTCATTCAGCTCGGCGCTGGCGTGGCCGGCGGGGTCCCATCGGATCAGTGCCTGCACCGTGGCCAGCGACGCCTCGGCGACTACGACCACCCGGCCGCCGTCGGCCGCAGGCTCGACCATCGCCGCTGCGGTCATCCACCGGCGCAGCGCCTCCTCCGCGGCACGCAGATCGGGGCGGACCAGTAGCGCGGCGGCGTCCAACAGCAGCGCCGCCCCGTATCGGGCCGACGGCTCCGCTCCGGGAGTGGCCACCACCAACGCCGGCCCGGGCGGGATGTCCGCCAGCACGTTGCCGCTG
>DATEMN010000341.1:0-5948 GCA_035275565.1 Pseudonocardiaceae bacterium
GCAACCGGTGCAGGATGGCCTGCTCAGCACCCGGTTCGCGGACCCCGGCCAGCGTCGCGCTGCGGCGCAACGCCAGGCCGAGCCAGGCGATGTCATCGTGGTAGTCGTTGACCCAGCTGGTGAGGTTGCGCACCCGGATGCCGCGGACCAGCGCCGCGACGGTGTCCCGCCGCCACTGCGTCGGGGCTCGCTGGTAGGCGTCGAGTGCGCAGTCCAGCAGGTGCGCCTGCCACCAGTAATGCCATTGCACCGACCGCTGCACCGATCGAGCTGGCCAGCCGACCCGCCCCAGCCGGATGCCCGGCAATCCCCACAGCGAGCGCAGGTGCCGGGTGTGCACCGCGCGCTCCGCCGCACCCGCCCGGGCGGCCCACCTACTCACCATGCTTGTGTCAGGTCGGCGTGCTGACGGATCCAGGCGTGCATGGCGATCCCGGCGGCGACGCCAGCGTTGATCGACCGGGTGGAGCCGAACTGGGCGATCGAGACGGTCAACGCGGCCCCGTCCCGGGCTTGAGCCGTTAAACCCGGACCTTCCTGCCCGAACAGCAGCAGGCACCGCAGCGGCAGGCTCGCGGTCTCCAACCGCTGCGCGCCCGGGGAGTTGTCCACAGCCACCACGGTCAACCCTGCCGCGGCGGCGTACTCGAGCAACCCGGCGACACCGGCATGGTGGCGCAGGTGCTGGTAGCGGTCGGTAACCATAGCGCCCCGACGATTCCACCGCCGGCGGCCGATGATGTGCACCTCGGCTGCGGCGAACGCGTTCGCGGTGCGCACCACGGTGCCGATGTTGTGGTCGTGGTCGAAGTTCTCGATCGCGACGTGCAACGGATGGCGACGGCCGTCGATGTCGGCGACCACGGCGTCGCGCCGCCAGTAACGGTAGGTGTCGACGACATTGCGGCGATCGCCGTCGCGCAACAGCTCGGGGTCGTAACGGGGGTCGTCGGGCCATGCGCCCTGCCACGGGCCAACGCCGACGGTGTGGCCGGGGTGGCCCCACTCCGTGGGGCCTTGTGAGTGGCAATGCGAGTCATAGCTCGTATCGCCACTCACAGGAGCTCGCTCACGCTCAGCACTGCGCGGTAGGGCAACCCGGCTGCCTCGACGGCTTCGCGGGCGCCGGTGTCCCGGTCCACCACGGTGGCCACGCCGACCACCTCGGCGCCGGCGTCGCGCAGCGCCGCCACCGCGGTGAGAACCGAGGCGCCGGTGGTGGAGGTGTCCTCGACGGTGAGCACCGGGCGTCCCGCGACGTCGGGGCCCTCGATCCGGCGATGCATGCCGTGCTCCTTGACCGAAATGCGTACCACGAAGGCATCGATGGGAGGGCCGGGCGCGTGCAGCACCGCAGTGGCCACCGGGTCCGCACCCAGGGTCAGGCCGCCCACGGCCTGGTAGGACCAGTCGGCGGTCAGCTCGCGGACCAGCCGCCCGATCAGCGGTGCGGCCTCATGGTGCAGCGTCACGCGGCGCAGGTCCACGTAGTAGTCGGCCTGCGCACCGGAGGACAGCGTGACACGGCCGGGCACCACCGCCAGCTCCCGCACCAGCGTGGTGAGCCGGGCCCGCGCCTGGCGGATCACGTGCGGCCCCGCCCGGTGCGGCCGGCGATCCGGCGGACCAGACCTCGGGGCAACACGTCGACCAGCCCGACCAGCGCGCGGTACTGCAGGCCGGGCACCGAGATGGTGCGCCCGCGCCGCAGGTCGGCCAGGCAATCGCGGACGACGACGTCGGCGTCCAGCCAGAACATCGAGGGGCTGGCTGCCACGTCCATCCCGGCCCGGGCATGGAATTCGGTGCGAACGTATCCCGGGCACAGCGCGATCACGTGCACCCCGGTGCCCTGCAACGAGGTAGCCAGTCCCTCGGACAGCATGGTCACGAACGCTTTACCCGCGCTGTACACCGAGCCACGACCGGGCATGAAACCGGCCACGCTGGACACGTTGATCACCGCTCCCCGGCCCCTGCGCACCATGCCGGGCACCGCGGCGTGGGTCAGCCGCAACACGCTGGTCACGTTGACATCCAACTGGGCTTGCAGGTCGGCGATATCGGCATCGACGAACTCCGTGTTGAGCCCGAACCCGGCGTTATTTACCAGCAGGTCCACCGGATCTCCGCCGACACCACTGCGCAGCCGCTGCTCCACCCGCTCGCGCGCAGCCGCGTCGGCCAGATCGGCAGGCAGCACCTCGGTGTTCACCCCGTATCGCTGGGTCACCTCGGCAGCCAGCCGCTGCAGCCGAGCCTGATCGCGGGCGACAAGAACCAGATCGTAACCCTCAGCGGCCAGCCGACGCGCGAACGCCGCCCCCAATCCAGCCGTAGGTCCCGTAACCAATGCAGTAGTCATCGCTCGCAGGCTAGCCCGCCCGCATCCAGAACGCGGTTAAAGGGACCGGGGGTAGGTGAGGCGGCGAAGTAACACTTCAGCTGGGCCTCGGTAGTGGCGGCGGCTCATGCCGTTGGCCAACAGGACGGTCAGGATCCAGGTCAGCGTGGCCAGGACGGCGATCTCGACGAACCCCAGCCGGTTACCGAGGCCACCGCCGTAAGAGGCCAGCACCGCGACGAACACCACGGACTGCAGCAGGTAGCAGGTCATCGACCGCTGCCCGCAGGCTGCCAGCGCGCTGACCACCAGTCCGGGCTGGCCCCGCCGCTGGACGTGGATCACGACAAGCCCGGCGATCGCGGCGTAACCGAGCCCACCGGCGTAGCCGGTGAACAGGTGCGCCCCGCCCGCGAGCATGGCGACCACCTGAGACGGCGGCTGCCACCACGACGCCCGCACCAATGCCCACGGCAGACCACCGACGGCGGCCAGACCCACGCCGAGCACGGCGATGCGAAGCAGGAACTCGCGGTGCCGCTCAGGCTCCTCGAGCAGCTGCCGCCGCGCCGCCCACACCCCGAGCGCCAAGGGGGGGACCAGCATGAAGATCGAGCCGATGAGGCTGCCCTGCACCCATTCCAGCACCCGGATCCCGGCTGCGTTCAGCGCGTCGGTCGTGGAGCTCGCCTTCTGGTGTAGGGGACTCAACGGGTTCTCCAGCACGCGGAACAGCCCGACCGGTACTGCCCACAGCACACTCATGATCAGCAGCGTTCGGTCGCGGGCCCGGACCAGCACCCCGGCCAACAGGATCGCAAGTATGCCGTATGCGCCGATGATGTCCCCGGAGAACAACAGCAAGGCATGGCAGAAGCCGAAGATCACCATCCACCATCCCCGCCTGCGGACGATGCTTCGGACGGTCATCTCATCGACCCCGTGGCGGGTGTGCCGCCGCAGCATCTGGACGATGCCGTAGCCGAATAGCAAAGCGAACATCGGGTACGCGCGACCTCGTACAAAGATCGTCTGCAGCAACAGGACCGCTTGGTCGAGTACCGGGTGACCGCGCACCCACAGGCCGTTGCCGAAGTTGCCGTTTTCGACGGTGCCGTTCCCGTACAGGTAGAGGGGGACGTTGGCCAGCGCGATGAGCAGCAGCATCGCGCCCCGAGCCAAGTCGGGTGCAAGCGAGCGCGCCGACACCGCTGTTGCGCCGACCGGGCGAGCGTCGACGGCATTGGATTCCCCCATGACCGCCCCCCAAGCGTTCTAGGGGGAACATCGGTCATCAGTAGCCCGGCGTTACTCGAGGGCAACCAGGCATTATCCTGGTAAGAGAATCTGTGACAGCAGCCGGGTTCGGTGTGTCATTGCCCTGGGGTGCTTGCCTGACCGTTGCTGCTGGCCGTCTGGGTGTCGGTGAGATCGGGGGGTTCCTCGGTTACCGGGGGGGCGTCGGAGTCGACGTCGGCAGCATCGAGCAGCTCGGCGATCTCATCGAGGGCCCGCAACAGCCGCTCCAGCCTGGCAGGCGTGGTGGCGGCCGGTGCGGCGGCCAGCACCCAGCTCTGCTCCACCCAGGCCACCGGAACGTCCTCGCCGACCGCGTCGCAGGGGAATCCCAGTTCGGGGGTGACCAGCGAGCGAAACCGGGGCGGATCGTTGACGAAGGCGGTGCGCTCACCCACGTGGCCCACCATGACCAACCCGGGGTCGTGCGGTAGCGGTTGGTCCGGCAACCACAGCTCCGCCACCAGATCACCGGCGTGGAGTCGCCGTTGCACCGCAACGACCACGCTGGAGACCTGGCCGCCCTGCTCGTAGTCAAAAACCCGCACCCAGCGACGGCCCAGCGCGGTGAACAGGCTGCCGACCACCAGATCCCGGGCCGTCCCCGGGCCACCCCGAGCGATCACGCCGTGGCGCCATCGATCGGCCAGCTCCGGGTCGGACAGCACGAATCGCCATCCGCGCAACGCCGCCCAGCGACGCCGGTCTCGCTGGTGAACGGTCCGGCGACGGTGGTCAACGACGAGCAGCGCCGTACCAGCGACGGCAGCCAGCCCGGCAATCATGAACCACACCAACGGTGACACCGCACGAGCCTAGCCCCGCGCGCCCACCATCCAACACACGCCGCGCTGGTGCCGGACCAAGCCCGCGCCCTAGGGAAGGGAACAGCGCGGGTTCGACACGCTGTGGACAGTGGCGACCGCGGCCGCGGCCAGCATCCCTTACGGACCCCGTGGTAGACCTCTTCCCCAGCCGGAGTGGTCGTATACCCGGATCACCGAGCGTCTGGGCTACCTGGATCGGTGCGCTGCATGCCTTTGCCGAGGAGGCGCAGCTGTGGGCGTGGGAGACCGACGAGCTGAGCGCTACTCGATGTGCAGCGGCGCTTCAATAAGTACTTGACGCTGGAAATACTATCACCATCGGTGGTCTGATCGGGTGGTCTGGTAGATGCACGCTTGCTCAGCGCTTCGAGATTCGGGAAGGATCTAAAATCGCAGAAGCCCACGGTCGAGGGCAGGGGGCCCGTTTATGATCTTGCGCCATGGAGTGGTAACGGTCGGTTATCATCTGCCCGGCAATTGTCATTGATTCAAAGCCGAGGAGATTCGACTAGGCGCACACGCTGACGAGGACAGGGGGCTTTCGCGCGACAGGAAAGAATCAAATAGTTCCAGTCTAATATCGCGACCACGGATCTGCGTGAGCAGAAACCCGTAACTGGCGGCCTACCCCAGGGAAAGATGCGGGGCGAACCGTGTTACGTCTTCCGAGAGACCGCTTTTCTGTCGTAGTGATCACACCTAGCCGTGAAGTGCTGGCCGTTGAGGGAGTACTGCCACCAGCTCCAATCGCGTGAGCAGTCGATGAGAACAGTGATCAACCGAAGCAGTCGGAGCGGGCTCTCCCACAGGAGATATGGCGAAATAAGGAGATAGCCGAAGGGGATGTACATGACAACGAGAGCAAGCAGGTCGCCGCATTCATGATACCGCGCGGTTCTTCGGTCAATCTAGCTGGCCACTACGCTCATCATAAATTTGGGACGACGCTACCCCTATATAACCCAACAGACACAGGAACTATCGATCATTCTTTTCCCTTTAATGATGGTGGCAACCCAACGGCAAGTCAGGGACATAGACCACGTCGCGCTTGCCGGGCTCTATCACGCGTGACCTCCATCGACTTGAGGCATCACCAGAAGACATTTTCCCGTCGCGGCGCGCGTCACGGTCTTGTAGTAATTGAATATGCGTAGTGGGTTCCAGTAAGGAGGAGATAGTCGTGACCATACCGGTGAACGAAATTATTAAGTTCGTCAACGAACATAGTCAGCTGGTCTTGGAGATCGAGGGCGAAGCGACGACTGAGGGGACCCGGGCCGAGCAGTACACCGATACTGGCGGGGATCACCAGCGGTGGCGAGTGAAGCCCGCGGGCTCGGGTAACGAGGGCTTCTACAACATCGAGAACGTGCACAGCACCATGAGCCTGGAAGTCGTCGGCTACAGCCAGGAACCCGGGGCGGAAATCGTCCAGCGACCCCACGACGATGGCCCACTCCATCGCCAGTGGAAACTGG
>DATEMN010000342.1:0-3703 GCA_035275565.1 Pseudonocardiaceae bacterium
TCGACACCGGGGTAGCCGGCGTGCGCGGCGTCGGTGTGCATCTGGGACTGCATCCGCCGCACCCGCTCGACGAACTTCACGGGTTCGGTGAGATCCACCTCGAGCAGCACGGAACTGGTGAAATCGCCGACGAGCTTATCCACGTCCGGGTGCAGCTGCTCCCGGTCGAACAGCGGAACATTGAGCAGGAATCGCGGCTGGGCGCTCCACGCACCGATGACCTCGGCGAACGCGGTGGCCACCACCATGGCCGGCGTCACTGCTCGTCGGCGGCAGGCACCGGTCAGCGCCGCGCAGGCCTGCGCCCCCAACGTGAAGTACCGGCGCGAGACCCGGGCCGCGCTGCTGCGCTGCTCTACGCGCCGGCCGGCCAAGGGGAGCTCCGGAGCGCTGGGTAGGTTAGGGAGCCTGCCTTGCCACCACTGAGCGGCGGCCTGGTTTCGTGACTCCAGACGGGCCATCCGGTACTCCCGGTAGCTGTAGCCCACCGCGGGCAGCATCACGCCAGGTCGCTCGTAGAGCTGGGCGAGATCGGCCAGCAGGATCCGGTAGCTCACCGCGTCGGCGGCCACCATGTCGACGTCGAGGTGTAGCCGGGTTCGCCCGCCGGGCAGCAAGCTCAGGGCGATGTAGAACACCTCACCGCGCTCGATGTCGAGCATCTGATGCGACAACGTGTCCCGGATCGACGCTAGCCGCGCCGTCGACTGCTGATGATCGAGGCCCCGCAGATCGTGCACGGTGAGCCCACGCCAGCCCGATATCGGCTCGACGCGCTGTTTCCCGCCCGTCGTGAATCGCGCGCGCAGCATGTCGTGTCGGGTGACGAGTCGCTCGATTGCCGTCCGTAACCGGTCCGGATCGACGCCCACTCTGTCGAACTCGGTGTACAGATGAGCAGCCACTCCACCCAGCCACTGCCCGTCCCCGCGACCGATCCAGTAGGCGTGCTGCATGACCGCCAGCGGGAACTCAGCGTCGGTACCTGCCGTGGGACCGGCCCCGGCCCCGTTGCCGACCACCACTGCCGGCTCGCGCTCGTCCATCAGCTTCGACCACGCGCTGATCGTGGGGTGGTCTGCCAGTTCGGCGAAGTTCACCTCGATCCCGGATTGGCGCCAACGCCCTACCAGTCGCATCAGAGCAAGGGAATCCAGCCCGAGCTCGAAGAGGTTCGTGTCCGGCCCGATCGATTCGGGATCCTCCGTGACGAGGTCCGCCACTGTCCGTCGTAATTCCTCGACATCACAATCCGGACCGGTCATCAGCTCACTTCCTCTCGTTTGCGGGTGGACTCAGTTATGCGCAGGGTGTCGCCGCGATCGCGGCATGGTCATCCCGGGCTGCCCCGGCCGGGACTAGAAATCTGCTGATGCTGCGCAACTTCTCGCAGGTCTCCTCGAGCTCGCGGTCCGGAGTGGACTGCTCGACGATGCCCGCGCCGGCCCGCAGCCAGGTGCGACCGCTCTGCTGGAAGACCGTTCGCAGCACCAGTGCCGCATCCAGGGCGCCGTCCGCATCGACTACGAACACCGCACCGCTGTAGAGGTCTCTGGGTTGGCTCTCATAACGCCGAATCACTTCGCAGGCCACCGCCTTCGGGATCCCGGAGACAGTGACCGCGGGGAAGAGTTCCGTGAACGCATGCCACGCATTGCGACCCGGTTCGAGCCGGCCGCTGACCCGGGAGGACAGGTGCTGCACACTGCCCCGGTGCTCGACGGCCATGAAATCGGTGACCCGTACCGATCCGGCGTCGCACACGGCCCGCAGCTCATCTTGAGCCACCTGCACCGAGATCGCGTGCTCGAAGATCTCCTTCGGATCCCCGAGCAGCTCCGCGCGCAGCGTGAGGTCCACTGCCGGATCCCCGGATAAGGCGCGGGTCCCCGCCAACGGCTGGGTGGAGACCGTGCCGTCAGCGGAGATCTCCACCACGGTCTCCGGACTGAACCCGGCCGACCGTTGCGTTCCGAGATCGAGGAGAAACGACCGGACCGGGGTGTTGCCCCGGCGACCCGCCTGATAGGTGGACACCAGATCGATGTTGCCGGGCACCGGGATGACTCGGGACAGGATCACCTTCTGCAGTCGGCGTCGACGGATCTCCGCCACTGCGGCCACCACCATGCGCCGGTAGCCGTCGGCGTCCACCCCACTGATGTCCAGCTCGAACGGCGACCTGGCCGGGGCCGGAGGCGACTTGTCGAGGGCGGCGCGCAGCACTGTCAGGTCCGCTTTTCGAACGGCTCGTAGCTCCGCGATCTCGGCATCGAGGAGCACCTCACGCGCGGGGACGATCAGGTGCAGCAACGGAGCCGTTCCGACCGCATCAGGTAAGTCATGCAGGAGGTAGCTCAGCTCGAAACCGGCCCAGCCGTATGCCCGCCACCCGGCGATCGGAATGTCGGAGAGCAGCTCGGCGACGCGCTGCAGTGGATTATCTCCGGTGGGTACCGTCAGCCGGTCGGAGCTTGACCGTACCCGGATCTCATGCTGGTACATCACCAGTTCGAAGATCGCTCCCGATCCGAAGCTCCACTGTTTATCGCGTTCGTATAACACGAAAGGTCGATCGGCGTTCCTGGCCAGTTCCGCGCCGAGCAGTAGCGGGTCGCTGGTGGCATCGATGTGTTCCCGGAAGTAGCCGGGGAGAATGGTCATCGCGCTTTCGCGTTATTTTGGTCGCGCGACTGAAGGCTGACATTCTTCATGTATCAGTTCCATTAGGAGGTAGCGCGGTCGGAGAACTATTCGATTCGGATATCAGTATGGGAAAGGGTTCATCGGCATGGAGTGCGCTCTCCTCGCGCCGATTGATCTTCAGGTGGGTGGCGCCTGGCTCCGGGTTCAATATTAGGTTAGCCTAAATTAAGCTGGAGCGAACGCGTCCGATCCGGTGAAAAGAGGTGTATCGGACCGTCGGATCATCCGCTGACCTGCTTGCCCGCGATCGGGCAGCTGAGGTCAACCGCGGTCCCGCAATCGTTCGGTGAGTTCCCGTTTGTTGATCTTCCCCACGGCGGTCAGCGGCAACTGGTTGAGTATCACCAGCTTGTCGGGCAGCTTGTAGCGGGCCAGACCACGGTCGGTGAGAAACGCGGTGAGCTCCTTGAGAGTAGGGGCCGGACCGCTGGCGGTGATCACCACGCAGGCGACCTCGCCGAGTGTCTGCTCCGGCAAGGCGATCACTGCGGCCTGCGCCACCGCCGGATGGGTGAGCAGATGCTCCTCCAGCTCCGTGGCGGACACATTCTCTCCGCCGCGGTTGATCACGTCCTTGATCCGGCCCTCGACCACCAGGTGCCCCGACGGCAGCCGCCGCACGAGATCGCCGGTGCGGTAGAAGCCGTCGACGGTGAAAGCGGTCGCGTTGTACCGCGGCACTCGGTAGTACCCACGTATGGTGTAGGGGCCACGTGTCCACAGCTCGCCGATCTCGCCGTCCACCACGTCGGCGCCCGCCAAGTTCACCACGCGCACTTCGTCGGCCGGAGACAACGGGCGGCCCTGGGTCGTCGTCACCAGCTCGTCTGGATCGTAGAGGCGGGTGTAGTTGAGCAGCCCTTCCGCCATCCCGAAGACCTGTTGCAGCTGGCAGCCCAGCCTTGGTTGGACCTGACCAGCCAGCGTGGCGGCGAGCTTCGCCCCGCCGACTTGCAGCAACCGCAGGCTGGACCGATCGTGGGTGTCCCATTCGGTG
>DATEMN010000343.1:0-2383 GCA_035275565.1 Pseudonocardiaceae bacterium
ACCGTGGTCCCAGGCGTGAGCCTCGCGCACGCACTGCATGGAGAGGGTGTCGGAGCGGCCGAGGACCTCGAGCCACCCGGCGCGACGGACCATCGGGTCGAGGTCGTTCCGGTCGGCGGTCGGGACCGGCATCGGGACGGCGGCAATTGCGGTCGTCGCCTCTGGGTGGGGTCCCCTGCTGATTTTCTGGCGCAGCAGGTCAAGGTCTCGCAGTGCGGAGGCGGTATTCCGCGCCTGGGCCACGCGGGCGAGATTGAGCAGCGTGCGGTGGGTCGGGTGCTCAGGGTCGAACACCGCGGCCAGGCGCAGCAAGACACTGGTGTCAAGGTCGGGTCGAGCAGGCGCGGTTACTGGTTCGGCGCCGGGCTTCCAGGCGCAGATCAGCTCCGCGATACGCAGAGGAAAGGGCCAGTAGGGAACCGGCCGGCCGAGTACACGGGCCATGTCATGCCAGGGCACGATGTAGCCGTCGTCGGGGCTGGCGGTGTTGATGGCCGTGACGCCGGGGCCGTCGATGCCGAAGTCGCCGCGCATCTCTGCCACCGCGGTCGAAGTGGCCTTGATCCGGGGAGCGATCGTCATCAGATCTATCGGCCCGAATCCGCCGGGAAGTGACCACACCACGGCGATCGGCCCGCTCTGGGTCTGCCACCTTTGAATCACGAACTTCTCGTGGGTTTCGGTGCCGAGGTAGTCGGCCGGGGCGATGGCGTCGGGCCAGAACGGCAGCGGTACTCGGGCAGCGAGCTCCGGGCCGGACGCTGCGGCCCAGCGCAGCACGGCATCTTCGTGCCAGTAGGGTTCGGCACCGTCGGTGCCGGCGGGTTCTGGGAAATCCCCCCGGGTGCGCAGGATGCTGCGCAGCTGTCTAAGGCGCAGGCCGAGCCGGCGAGCAGCGCCGTCCAGGTTGACGTGCTCGGGTTCGCTCACGAGGTCTCCGTTTGTGGCCCGGTTGCGGGCGAGGGCCAGAAGGTTGACGGTGTTTGTGCCCCACTGCTTCGGTTGCGGAGCTCCTTTTGCTGTGAGGTTCTGTAGTAATTGCTGGTAGATGACGTTGAGGGTGAGCAACTCGGGACCGTCGGGTATTCCGTCATGGAGCAGGTTGAGCAACGCCCCGGTGAACGTCGTGTGCTGGGCACCACGGGGGGCACGCGCCAGAGTGTTTGCTGATGTAGCGGTGAGCGTGTAGGTGCCGCTGATTGCGATCTGGCCGGCGACCACCGAAGCGGGGTCAGCCATCGCCTCGATCGCCCGGCCGGAGAAGCAGCAGTCAAGGATCAGCACCCGGTTGTCGGCCGCTGAATCGGCGATGACCTGCCGGAGGAGGCTGAACGGCACCGCGGTCCAGCTAACAAGGTCCTCGCTAGTCGTCGACAGCGCGAGATAAAGCTCACCTTGCGCATCGATCAGGCCATGCCCGGCATAGTAGACTAACAGCAAATCCTGCGCCTGGGCCGCGAACTGCATCAGGTGGCCGCCCACCATCCGCATGTCGGTCGGGTCGTCCAGCCTCCTGCAGTGGTTGTCGGGCAGCCCGGCTCCCCATGGGCTGGTCAACACCTCGCCGAGCCCGGTGAGGTTGCGACGCACCGACGGCAAGCCCGGAAAATGGTCATCAGTGAACTCGCCGACGCCGATCAGCAACGCACGCGACCGTTGAGCATCGGGCAGCCGGGCCTCGTCCGCCATGCCCCTTACTCCGCGTCGTCTTCAGTCCGCAAGACCGTCTTGATCAACTCTTCTGGGTCTGGCACGCGCTGGGCCGTCACGGTGACCTTCTTCCCGTTCGACGAGATCACCTCGATGCTCACATCCGAGCGACGTTGCTGTAGCCACACTGATACCGAGCGAGCGAGCACGGTCACTGCCCCACCGGCCCCAAGCGCCAGGGTCAAGGTGTCGGCAATCCCTCCCATATGCCCGGATTCGATCGGTTGGCGTTCGATCTGGACTCGCCCGCGGAACACGGCTTCGCGCCCCAGCCACTCGCGCAGCGACGCCAGCTCGGCGGTGATGTCACGCCCCGCCGTCACACGAATCCGTGCTTGCACCGATGCTCCTCATAGTCGCTGGGTGGCCTGGATCATCATGCCGATGCACCGTAGCGGCAACGAAGCTGGGATCGGGGTGAGGGAACCGGGACGACACGCCGGGCTGAGATAAGGTTCCGAGTCGTGGACGTGCACCGCGTCTACGTAGGCGGCCCTGTGAGGTCCGGGCGACCTGAGGTCGACGACTGGGCAGCATGGCCGGCCATTGCCTTGGGACCGGGTGGCCAGGCAGCTGCCAAAAGTTGATCAAAACTTACGGCGGTAGCGACGCGTCCCCGCCCCTATATGTCAGCTTCTCCAGCGCCTCTTGGAGGCGTTCCAGCTAGTCACAA
>DATEMN010000344.1:0-5129 GCA_035275565.1 Pseudonocardiaceae bacterium
CCTTGGCCGACCACGAACCCCGCCTGACGGCAGACACCGTGGAGAGCCCGTTACCGAGAAATCGGTACGGCGGGTTCGGCGAGCGGTCCGGGGAAACGGGCCAGTGGCAACACTGGAACCGCGCCCCGGGCCGACTCAACATCGAATAGTTGGTGCCCAGCAGCGCGTTGACCCGCGTGAACACCGCTCGCAGAGCCTCATAGTTCATCGGCTGACGTCGCAGCCCCTCGCCGTGGTCGCGGCGGCGCAACGTCCACCACAAAGGCTCATTCGGCTCCAGCACGTCGAGTTCAGCCAGATACAGCCGGATCCACACGAAGGCCTCCGAGCTGGCCGGCAACCACTGCTGCGCGCCGGTGCCCTTGCGGCAAACCCGCACAAGCTGTTCCCCCCAGTCCAGATCGGCGCCCCGCACGCCGAGCAGCTCGCTGGCGCGGGCACCGTTGCTGATCCCCAGCGCGAGGATCGCCCGGTCCCGGTTCGACCGCAGCCCGGCGAACAGCTCGTTCCACCGCTCATCAGGCATCGCCCGCGGCTTGCGCTGCACAACCTTCGGGTTGTAGCGGAGGCGCCCCTCGGCCCCAAACGCCACCAACGGATTGTGATGCTCGTGGGGCCGCCGGCCCCGCCGGTCCAGCACCACCGGGTTGACCAACGGGCCAGCACCCAGCTCGATCCAGAACTCATAAAAGCTCCGCAACACTGCATTGCCGTGTCGCACCGTCCGAGGCTCGTACTGATCACCGAGATAGCGCTTCCGAGTCACCGCGTTAACAGTGCCGACCGTGACGATCGACCTCGTCCTCGGCGAATTGCGGGGCTTCGCGGCCTGCCCCAACCACAACACGAAGTCCTTGACCTCAACCGACGTCGCCTTGTCCCAGTCAACACCGATGGCCACCAACCACCGCCACCATCGCAAAAGAACATAGGCATAGCTGCGGACACTGCCGATCCGGTTACCCCGGGCCACGAAATCACGCAGGAACCGCTGGATGGGCTCCACCATTTCGCCGTCCAGATCCACGACCAGCCACGGCACAACACCCCCAGCCGACACGACACGACCCCACCGCGGCACCCGCACCGAACCGAGATCCCGCTCGAACTCAACAAAGTGAGCCACACAACCTCCTCCAAGAAAGTTGCATGACTTCTACCGATCAGGGCACGGCCACCGCACCCACCACCCCGGCGTGTCGCCCCGTAGTCCGGTCAACAGACAACAGATACAACTCCTTGTTGAACAACTGCCGGTACAGTTGCGTGAACGGCAGGCCCCGCCTACCGCGCTCACGCAGGACACCCAGCACCGTTTCAGCGTTCTGCATTTCGCATACCTCCCGGCCTAGCGGTATCCAATCACCTGTGCCCGCAGGGTAGGCTGCCGGCGAGGTATTCGCGTATGCGAGCCCTTTTCCGGCAGCCCCCCACCGAACCGAGCATGCGACTTATCACCGCACTCGGCTCTCCAGTGCCCCATTCCGCGAACCCTGCCGCGTGGAGAATCCATTGTGGATATCTTTGTGGCAGTGACGGCAGACGATGAGGGTCTTGCGACGGCGCGATGCCATCTTCTTTGCCCATTCGGGTTGTTCGACCCGCCTTCCGAAGTGGAGGACTTTCAGACGCCGAACATGATGCACTTCGACGTCTGTATGCTCCTGGCAGAGTTCACACCGACCGGACACAAGTCGGCCAATGAGTTCCGCAGGACGCTTACTCCAGATTATCGGAAGCTCGTCTTTGAGGACGACCTTCGTGGTCCTGCGCGCCAACGAGATGCCACCCCATCGGGCCACCAGCGGCCGTTTACCCTTGTCCCGTCTGACCGTGACCTGCAAGCCCCTGCGGGGACCTGCCGTGGTCTGCCAGGTAGCCCGGTAGCGGTTCCAGACCTTATTGACGCTGATCTTGTTCTTGTGACCTAACGTCTTGGTCAGGGACCGCTCCATGACATACCTCAGCAGGCCGAGACGGTGTCGGTTGTAAGCCAGCTGGTAGTACTCCGCGATACCCCGGAACTCCGCCTGATACCGCGCCACAATACGGAAATCCGAGTCGTGGGCACGGTCCAGCATGGCCGCCGGTTTACCGCGTCGCAGATAAGGTGTGCGTTTGGCGCGGACGACATCCATCGGCATTTTCAGCCCGATCTGACCGTTGATGCAACGGTGACCGTTCCGATCACGCTTGGTATCGTCGTGGTGAACCACGATTTCGTAGCCGAGGAAACGGGCAGCTTGCGTCCGCCCATGGGTGATCAAGGTCTTGTGCTCGGAGAGTTCCAGTTTAAGGCGATCGCGCAGGAACCATCCCATCATTTCCTTGATACGCTCGGTTTCCCGCCTAGTACCGGTGAATCCTAACAACCAATCGTCCGCGTAGCGGACGTAATGCAGCCGCCGGAAACCTGGATCATCAGGGTCTCGAGAAGGGAGCCGTTGCAGTTGCCGACGCAACTGTCGCGCTTCCTTCCGCCGCCCTTTCTTCTCCAGTTTCCAGGCAGCCTTGTGTATCCGCATATACGGAAGAAACGGCTTACGCCGATCTCCCCGGTTGTAGACGGGCAGGAGGGTTCTTTCGACATACCCGTCCAGCCGGTTCAGGTAAATATTAGAGAGCAAGGGACTTAAAACGCCCCCAACGCACTTGGCAAGGTCCGCGATGGTCGCCCTCCGTGTCGGTGCCGGTGTCCTGGGGGTCGCTGCTGGTGTGTTCGCGGATGGGGATGCGGTGCCGGATGGTGATCTTGTCGGGGCCGATGAGGATGTCTTTGACGAGCAGTCGCAGTACGTGCTGGCGTTCTTCGATGGTGGATGCCTCGGCCTTGGTGTGCAGTGGGGTGAGGAAGCCTTGCAGGTCTGTGGCGAGTTTGAGGTAGGCGTCGCGGTCGGCGAGCTGGGTGTCGAGGGCTTCGAGCTGGTTGCGGAGGTTGGTCTCGCGGGCGCGTAGCTCGGGCATGCGGGTGCGGAGCTCATCGATCGTGATCAGTTGTTCGCCGAACGCTTCGATCATGGCCGCGATCCCGTGGTTGGTCTTGGTCAGTGCGGTTTCCAGGCGGTGCGCTGCTGGGTGGCTGGGTCGGCGGTCCGCGCGCGGTCCAGCCGCTTGTCGATCTCGGTGCGGATCAGGCTCGGGTCGGCGAGCATCCCGGTGATGTGGTCCCAGACCACGGTGTCGAGGTAGTCGGCGCGCACGGGCTTGTTGTGGCAGATCCGGCCGTTTTCGTAGCGGTAGTCATCCGAGCCCAGGCACCGGTAGTAGTAGATCTTCTTGTTGGTGGTGCGGGTCGAGGTGCGGTAGTAGCCGTACCCGCAGCCTGAGCAGGCGGCCAGGCCCTGGAGCAGCGAGGGCGTCTTGCTGTTGCGGGTGGCGAAGCGCTTGTTCTCGGCCAGCCGGTGCGCGACCCGGTCGAAGGTGTCCTGGCTGACGATGGCCGGCACGGCGATCTCGGTCCACTGCTCGCGGGGCCGCTCGACGGTCTTGGACGCTCGCGGGGTGGAGCGCCCTTTGGAGGCGGGCTACCCGGTTCAGGGCTGGGGATTCGGGCACGGTCATGGTCTTGGCGAACACCGCGCGCCCGGCGTAGGCGGGGTTGCGCAGCATCCCCCAGACCACCGAGCGGTCCCAGCGGTGCTTGCCGGTCCGGGTGGGTACACCCTGGCCGGTGAGCCAGCGGGCCAGATCGGCGATCGAGGCACCGGCATCGGCGTAGCGGCGGAACAGTTCGCTGACCAGCGCGGCCTCGTGCTCGATGATCTCGTAGGCGGCGCCGGCGTCAGCGCTCTTGCGGACATACCGGTAGCCGAATGGGGCACCGGCGAGCACATTGATCGACCCGCTCTTGGCGCGATGGGTTTTGCCGCGCCGGTAGCGCTCCAGGATCTGGGCCTTCTCGTACTCGGCGAACATGCCCTGGAACTGCACCAGCAGCTGGTCCTCGGGCGAGTCACCGCGCGGGCCCTTGATGAACTCCACCCTTGTGCCAGCCCGGGTGAACTCCTCGATCAGCAAGGCCTGGTAGGCGAACTTGCGGGCCAGCCGGTCCGGTGAGTAGCACAGCAGGACATCGATCCCGACACCGGCGATCAGGTCGCGTAGCCGCTCGAGCGCGGGCCGGATCAGGGTGGCACCGAAGTGGCCCTCGTCTTCGAACACCCACTCCCCGGAGACCTCAAGCCCCAGCCGCTGGGCGTGCGCGCGCAGCGCCACGGTCTGCGACGCGATCGTCTCGTCCTTCTTCTGCCGGGCCGAAGACACCCGGGCGTAGATCACCGCACTGGTCATCACGTACTCGTCCTTCCTGACCGGCCCGCCCCACACGGACCCGCCGTTGCGGCACCAAGATGGCGTAGGCCACCGACAAATCCGCCTCCGCGTGGCGGTCGAAGACGAACCGCGTCTCGACCACCCGCTCGTTCACCGGCGCGGGCGCGTTCCCTGTCCCCGCGCCAGGAAATCGCTCAGCGCCTGGGCCACCAGGGCGGAGATCGTGCTGCCCGACTCCCTGGCCCGCTCCCGTACCCGAGCCGCCAGCCCCACCGGCAACTTGACGGTGAACACCGTGGCCAGCTCCGGCACCACCGGCCACTCACCCGCCGCCGCGCGCTGGGCATACCGGCGGGCTTGCCGCACCGAGCACCCAAACCGCGCCGCCAGCTCCCGCGCGGCCTCAGCCACCGGCATCCCCGCCCCCAGCAGCTCCGCCGCCGCATTAACCCGCCCTGCGTACTCCCCAGCACGAGCCCGACCACCAGCAGACATGACATAAGAATACTACTTTCTATGTCACATATCGTCCGTGACGCGCCGGGGCCGCTCCAGCCGGCGGTAGCCCAGCGTGACATCGAAGCAGAAGTTGCCAAGTGCGTTGGGGGCGTAGTCACGCCCCCTTGTGGGGCGCCTTCTCCGGTCGGCGCGAAACTTCCCTTCTCGATCACGCCTGCTTTCAGCCATTGTCGGATCATGTCCCGGGCGGGAACAACCCAATATTGGCGAGTAGCCGGTCGTGGTCGATGTGGTCGAACGCTCCGGCCAGGTCGGCGTCGAGAATCCATAGCCGCCTGGCGTTCCTGCCGCGCAGCGTGGTAAAGATCGCTGTGATCGCGTCGTGGCAGGAGCGGCCC
>DATEMN010000345.1:0-4857 GCA_035275565.1 Pseudonocardiaceae bacterium
ATCTCGTCGCACGGTAGGTGAGGAGCCCGGCAGCCGCTCCTCAAGCCACGGCTGAGGTGACGCAGTCGGCCAGAGTGACGCTCGGCACCATCCAGCTGATCACTCTACCTGATGGTAGATGAACGCATCGACAACGTAGCAGAGATCCCGACTGGCGTGGTGCCGCCGAACGCCGAGATCGATATCTTCGTAACCTCAGTAGCCATCGTAGCTGGCGTCGATGAGGCACTGTCAGGATAGATCACCGAGTACGTTTTGAGATCGGGGGCGGAGAACGCGTGGGCGTTGTGACGGGCACGCCGGGAAGCGACCCCCTGTAGGACGGTGCACCGACGGTCACCAGAGCTCCTTGTGGCACAGATCGGTCACCGCACCGCAACCGACACTTCCCAGCTGGAGCGGGGCGGGTGCGATGCTCATCGGAGGAGTCCTCAAATGATCGCTACCGGAATCCCGACCCAGGCCCGCGCAGGCCGCGTCGGGGATCCGCTCCTCGTAGCCCTCGGGTGGCAGCGTGCCCGCGTAGAGGGACTCGTGGCACGAGATGAACGAGAAGTCGTGCATCGCGAACGCCGCAAGGTGGTTGCTGACCTGATGCGGACGCCTCCGGACGAACGCCAGCTCACCCGGCTTGTATGCGAAGATCAGATGACTAGTCAGCAGGACCATAATCGGGTGCACATCAGTCACGATCAGCCGCCCGGTCGCAACACGCGCCGGAATTCCGCGATAGCCTCTGCCATGTCGTGGAGATGGCACAGTGCCAGCGCGCAGAGCACTAGATCGACGGAGGCATCCGGGATCGGCAGGCATGTTAAGTCCCTGACCCGGAATCGTGCTTTCGGTGCCTTGGCAGCGGCTAGCTCTCGCATTTCCGGTGACTGGTCTACGCCGATCACGTCGTGCCTGTGCTTGATAAGCGTTAAGGTGTACCGTCCCGTCCCACAGGCGGCGTCGAGCGCCAGACCGGGAGGGATCCGCGCCAGCAGGTTCTCCACCGCCGTCCACCGAATCGATGATCCTGCGTATTTCCGCCGCACGCGCGGTGAGGAAATCTGGCTCTCCTGCTGTTCCCGTGGGTGCAGGACGTGATCGTTTGGGTGCACGCCCACGGGAACGGCAGGAGAGCCCCACGACACCCTCATCATGCTCGACACCCAACAACTTGACAAAGGCCGGTCAAGGGCGCCGAACCACGTACGGCGGCATAACGAGGATGTTGATGTCTGGGCACTCCGCCATCAGTTCGACGGCTTGATCCGGGGTAAGCATCATTGGCTGTCCCTTAACGTTAAGTGAGGTGTTGATCACACCGGGCAACCCGGACTCCTCACCCACAGCGGACAGCAACGCGCCGAACCCGGCGTCCGACTCGGGCACGTACTGGCTCCGTGTCGTGCGGTCGACATGGATGCCTGCTGGGGCACGGGCGACCTGCTCCCGGCCCACTAAGTGCATGTTGAGCATGTAGTCGCTAAGACCACTGATTGGAGGCTCCATGTCCAGCGTTTGGAAGCCCTCAGCGGTGAGCGAGAGCGCGGCAGGCCGCCATGCCTCGCGGCCCTTAACGCGGTTGATGCGGTCCAGCGTTGTGCGGTGTCGGGGTGAGGCGAGTAGGCTGCGGGCGCCAAGCGCCCGGGGCCCGAACTCGTTCGGACCATCGAACCAAGCGATCACGTCACCTTGGCCAATCGCGGTCGCGACCTCGGCACGTAGCTGGTTCGGCTCCATCGCCACAGCTGCGCAGCCGCCGCGGTTTAGTGCCCCCTCGATGGCTGCGGTGGTCACCGGCGGCCCAAAGAACATTGGCCGTTCTTCGACCGGCAGCGGGGGCGGAGTTTCGCCAAGCAGTGACTCAGCGAGCATCGCCGCGCCGAAGGATGTACCCCCATCGTTGGGGGCCACGGTGCCGGAGACCCTGACGTAGCCGCCCTCCCGAGCAATCCGGCGGTTCATGTGCGCGTTAAGCGCAACTCCACCGGACAGCAGTAGGGTGTCCTCGCCGGACAGGCCGCGCAACCTGGCCACGAGTGCTAGTCCCATCTCCTCGACAGTCAGTTGGACGTCAGCGGCGAAAGGAGCATAATCGAAAATGTTTGCCGAGGACATGGTGTAAGGAAAGATATTCTCCTCAAAAGTCGTCAGCCACTGCTTGCCGAGTTTTTCCTCATTCATGCCTGTGACCAGGTCACCGCGCAGCCGCCGATCGAGCGAGAAAGAGCCGCTGGCGGCATCGAAGGTCATGAACCGCATGTCGCTGGCCCGACCGTAGGAACTGAGTCCCATCAGTTTGCCCGCACCCCACCAGCCGAGCTTGGCATAGGCCGCAGCGGCACCGTAGAACATGCCCAGTGACCAGCACTTGTCATAACGCTCTAACAGCCGGAAGCGGCCTTGATCGACGTGGAAGAGCGACGTTGAGCCGTCGCCGCCCCAGCCGTCGGCCACCAGGATGTCGGCTTTCTCGTAAGGGTTGAGGAAATAGGAACTGGCAGCGTGGCACAGGTGGTGGTCAAAAAAGATGATCTCTCGGGTGCCTAGTTCACTCGCCAGTGTTGGCAGTATGGTTTCGGTGAGGTGGTCGCTGACGTGGACTCCGCAAGGTATGTCGGTCGTCTCCTCCGCGACCGTGCCCTTCGGTGCGTAAGCCCAGGCAAAACCAACAACCTGGATCTCACGGGGATGTACTCCGTAGGCGTCCAGCAGCGTCAGGACCGCGCCTTCTGGGCCCTCTCCCGGTGCGTGCCGACGGCGGCTGATCCGCTCCTGTTCGAGTGCGCCGACCACCTTTCCATCGATGACCAGGCACGCGGCTCCGTCATGGCATTGAGGTACGTCGGGTCGGCCGATAAGACCAAGAATAATCATCCATGCCTCCTCGGAACTATACCGGTCGGATGAGCCACAACCCAGACTCCTAAAGTAGGATCCCGGAGCGGTCGTGAAACCTTGTAGAAATCTTAGCTTGGATCCGTCGGTGAAATCGTGGCGGAAAAGGTGTCGGACGTCATTGTCAAGTTATTGGGTGTCGAGCGTGATGAAGGTGTCGTGGAGTGCGGGTGGCTGTGATGGGGTTGTGTCAACTCGCTGTGTAAAGATCGACTACCTCGTTCTGGGTGGTGAAGTGGGGGCGTTTTTGGGTGGTGGCATCGGCGTGTAGTCGGTGGTGGGGCGGGGTCGGAGGTGGGGTGATGCCTCATTGTCGGACAGCAAGCGTGGCACGTCACCGGGTGAGGTGAACTTCTTCCTCGCATGTTCCCGCGCCCAGGGGGTTGGTGGGAGTTCTGGGCTTGGTTGCTTCGGGTAGGTCGATCGACGGTGCTTCACACCACGTAGTAGCCGTCGAGGTGCCACTTGTCTGCTGGGCGTAGCCGTTGGCGGCGCAGTCCCGTTCGCGTAGACCTGCCCGACCGTCGTGCACCACACCCGGATTGTCTCATAGCCGACGACCACCACGCCAGCGTCACCTCCTCGACCTTTCACACGCTCAACCAGAACCGGTGGCACAACTCGACAATGCCTACGCTCTTCTCCTCGATGCAAAAGTGCAGTGCAGCCAATGCGGATGCCACCTGATACTGCTGATTGAGTTCATGAGGGGCGCTCCCAGGCGGCTCGACTCGGTTTCCGGGTCCTCGGCGTCGCTAGTCCTGCCCATCTCGCCCACGCGGCAACCTGTGCCATTCCTTCGACAAAGCCGATGCGGGAGTGAAACCCCAACGCACTCAGCCGCTGCGTGCTGACCACCACCTGGCTGGTGTATAGATCGCTCGCGGGAGGCAACCCCGGCCGGTCACCGCGACCGGGTCGGGGCATCGCGAGCAGGTCCCGGTATGCGTCGTAGAAGGTTCCCCAGCCTACCGGCTCCGGTCCGGAGACCAGCAGCCGCAGCTGGTCAGCGGCGGGCAGTCCGACCAGAAACACCACAGCGTCGGCCACGTCGTGGACGTGGACGGCGTTGCAGGCCCCATAGTCCGACCCGCTGGGCAGGACATCGTGGCCCGCGCCGAGCTGCTCCAGCGGGTTGAGAGTCCACATGGGTCCCCAGGGACCATAGACGATGGTCGGCTGGACAGTGACTATCTCCAGGAGACTTGGACCATTTTCCATCGAATCATTACCCGTCAAGGTCGTTAACCGCTCGGCCGCCAGTTTCTGCTGGGCATAAGATAAATCTCCCGGGACAACCGGCCGCAGCGGGCATTTCTCGTCGAGGACCGTTCGCCCTGCTGGCTCATACACGGCCATGGTGCTGAGATTAACCAGCCGGCGCACTCCAGCCCGGTTTGCTGCTGCCAGGGTCACCTCGGTGCCCTCTACAGTGACCGACCACCGGTGTTTCTGCTCGCCGGTGCTGCCATAGACCGTGTGGACCACCACGTCGCAACCGCGGAATGCCTCAGTGAGCGAGTGCTGGTCACGGATGTCGGCTGACGTATAGCGTAGCCGGGTATGGTCGAGCAAATGTGCTAAACGGATCAGCTTCGGCAATGAGTGCACCACGGCGACCACCTCAGTGCCTTCGGGTGCCCTGAGCAACCGTTCCACCACATGAGATCCGATGAAGCCGGTCGCGCCGGTCACCGCCACCCGCGCCACCGGGCAGTGTCGCGCGGGACGGGTATTCTCCCAGGGACGGGGCAGTTTTTTCTCTCTGTGTCTCTTCCGACTGGTGTGACACTCTTGGAGGAGGCGGACCGTGGCCACGCCGTCTTCGAAGGTTGCTAGCTGCGAGTTGCTACCGGAGATAGCCCGATCGAACTGGACCAGTTGTTCGCGGAAAAGGTCCTCAAGACTGGTTTGTGAGGGGGGTAGGACCGGCACTGACCCCTTTGTGAGCAACCTTCCCGTGGAGTC
>DATEMN010000346.1:0-2388 GCA_035275565.1 Pseudonocardiaceae bacterium
GTGCACAAGCGGCTCGGAGACCGAGGCTGGCGGCCTGCCACGCTTGGCGTTCGGCAACGATCTCAGTTAACACTTCGGCCCACTCGTCGGCGACCTGGTCCAGGTCGCGCACGTCGTAGAGTGGCCAGTCCTGGTAATAACCGGCGATAGCTAGCAGATTCCGCTTGACGAGGACCTCGATGTCCGCTCGGGCGACGTCCAGGTCTAGCCGCTGGCTGAGGCGTTCAGCAGCTCGGTTCGCCCCGATGGGAGGATGTTCGCCGACTTGAGCGAGAATCCCGGAAAGATCTTCCGCCACTGCCTCCAAGAGTGCCGCCGACCAGCGGCCACGGAAATCGGCAGGCGGGATCAGTTCACGGCGTACCGCAGCCTCGAACTGCCACGTCGCGATACCGAGCCAGCCAGTTGCTTGGACCGGACCGAAATCGGTAGGTGGGCTTCGTCGTTCATCTTGCCGCTGGACACGTACCTCTTGCTGACAGCCACCCATCTCTTTCCCTTCCCGATGCCAGGTTGAGCGCAAGGATGGCACTGGCCGCTGATAATCACCACAGACGACCCACCAGCCGTCACGGAAAAATCCCGCGTGGACGGGGACGACCGTGCTGTATCGGGGGTAGCAACTTGATCCAAGAATACTCCCGGGCGTGCGGGGATGACCCGGCGGACGCCGTCGGCGCCGACTGTGCGCTGGAAGACCCGCGCGTGCGGGGACGACCCGCGCCGACCCGGAGAGCGTCACGGCGGACGCAGGGATACCCCCGCGCGTGCGGGGACGACGCTTGGTGAGCTGGGAGTTTACCGGCGTTCTCGGGCGCAGAGCATCAGTCCGTCGAAGTCAACCGGGTACCAACGATCGCGGCCAGCGGTGCGGAGTGCCCATCCTTGCTCGTTCCTGGCCGGTTCGACCATGATCGCTTGCCCTTCGTTGATCCGCTCGGCGAGCACGGTCCAGACCCGGTCACGAACCCTTGCACTCGGGTTTCCGACGAACACCCCGGCTGCTACTTCGATCATCCATCTGGTGAGTTGGCCGCGCAGTCCTTCGGGGGCGGCGATCAGCACGACTACCGTCATGAGGGCACCTCGGGTTGGTCGATCTCGGGCCCGGATACCCCGACGAAGGAGTCTGGGTCCCATTCGTCCGCGATGGCCGAAGCCCAGTTGACTCCGCCAGGAACGGAGCCTTGCAGCTCGTCCCACAGATGGAGGCCATCCTCGTCGGAGGTCTCTGTTCCGTTGTCGCGCAGTAGTGACTTGATGTCGCGAACGATCTGACCCATGAGGTGGCCGTCGGCTACCCGGTCGCGGAAGGCGGTTCGTGCGTCGCGTTCGGTGACGTGACCGAGTTGGGCGAGGTCGAATGCTAGCGAAATGGTGTAGTCGGCCTTGTACAGGTCGGCGATGTCGAGGACGAATGACGTCGCACCGCCGGCGTGAACGAATCCGAGCGCGGGGCTTGCGCCGATTCCGGTGATGGCCGCATGACAGATTCCGTACAGGCATGCGTGGCCGGCGGACAGCAGCCGGTTCACGTCGTCGCCTGCGACGAACGGGTCACCAGGCCGGTATTCGCGTCCGTTCCAGTTCACGCCTGTTCTCTTCGCGTGCTCCCGGTACAGCCGTTTGACTCGGGTTCCCTCGCGGCCTCGAAGCTGCTGCATCGTCATGGTGCTGACGTCCTCATCGGGGAAACGCATGCTGTACATGCGTCGGGCGACACCGAGCCGTTCCTTGGTTCGGGTCACCAGATATGCCTGGCGCATGAGCAGCTCTGAGCTGCGGCTTGGACCAAGGCCGGTCGCGTACATCCGTACTCCCCGCTCTCCGACCCAGCAGATGGCTGTGCCCGAGTCAGCAAGGAGTCTGACTGCTCCGCTGGTGATCCTCGTGCCTGGGCCGATCAGCACGGTGGCGACCAACGCGGCGGGAACCCGCACCGTGCGTTCACGGTTGACCAGGACCACGGCATTGTCGTCGCGGTCAATGTGGCAACGCTCGACATACAGCGTGGAGAGCCGGTCTTCGATGCGGTGCAGATCCTGTGGATCGGCAAGCCACCACATTTCAGTCACCACCTTCGTACGGCGGTAAGGGTGACAGCGTGATGAGTCCACATCCGTACGCTCTGGCCGGCCCAACGCCGTCGAGCAGGCTTGCTCGGGCAGTTCCCGGGTCCTCCACACGAAGCCGACCCTCGAAGGTCGCTGTCTGGATCACTACCTGGCGGGTACCGGTATTCCTGTTACTGGGCTTGGTAAAGATCATCCGGTCGCGTCCAATCAGGTGAACGTCGGGGAACCCATCGGCGGTATCGGGGATCCCAAATCCCCATTTCTCTGCCCGCTTCCAGAGCCAGTCAAGTTGGTGGGCAGCCGTGCGGTGCGG
>DATEMN010000347.1:0-2057 GCA_035275565.1 Pseudonocardiaceae bacterium
CGCCCGCCACCGCTCCAGCTGCGCCCCCGACACCACCACGCCGAGCGCAGCAAGACGCCCGATCAGCTCCCGATCCGCCCCACCCGGCACTCCTCTGACCACCCACACACTTTAGAACCCCGCGAGGTACAGAAAAACGCACATCGCCGCACCCGGTGAACTGAGGCAGGACACCACCTCCGACGCCCGTACACCCCGGCCTGACCTGCCAAGGAGCCTCACCCTCATGCCCACCCGCCGCCGATGGCCCGCCCGCACGACCGCCGCCGCACTCCTCCTGGCCCCCACCACCGTCGCCCGCACCGCCCTCGCCTACGCCGGCATCACCCTCCTGCTACTCCTGGCCCTCACCGCCGTCCTCGCCCTCGGCGCCGCCTACGCCCCACGCCCCGCCCACCGCACCGCCGCCCGCCACACCCTCCACCTCCTCCTACGCCTCGCCCCCTGGTACCCCGACCGCCCGCGGGAAGCCGGCGGACGGCGAGTGTGACGTCCGGGAAGCCGTGCCCAGGGGTTGGGGAGGAGACGGACGGGCCGGATACACCCGGCCCGTCAGCGGGACTTCGCCTAGGCATCCCGCTCTTCACCACGGGACGGCTGCGCGCCCTGTACGGGATCGTGCATCCCTGCCCTGAACTGGCCGCCCTGTCACCGCAGTTGGAGTTCCAGCACATGGAGGTGCGCGACGAGCACGAAGCCCGGCAACTGGACCGCGTGATGTCGTCGCGGGCCTGCATCACGCACCGGGGCCTGTCCCGCGACGCGGACCGCCTGGACAGCCTGAGACACGCCCGGCAGTGGCCAAGCGGGAGGCCAGGATGCCGAGTTCGCGCGACGGGTATGCGGGGATTGGCCGATACTGGCCCGGTGTCTGGCCGTACGGAGACCAACGTCCGCCTGCCGTGGTGTGCGGTGAAGGCCCTGGCCGCGGTCGGTGCCCGGAAAGGGACGTCGCGGGACGCGACGCTGCGTCAACTGCTGGCACGTGCGCAGTACGCCTCCACAGTTTCGCAGACCGAGTGGGCCCAAGTCCGCTGTCCGGACCGAGCGTTGAGGCAAACCGGCGTGTGGGCAGTTCGCCACGACAAGACCCTCGATCTCCACCAGACGATCCCCGCGGCGCCCTGAACGAAGGCTATTCGAGTCCCGCGTAGGCGATGCTCAAAACGGTGACCGTGCGAGTCTGATCCCCGATCAGAAGCACAACGGCGAGGTCACCGGCGGCCCACAGCCACAGCACGCCGTCGTCGATGTCTCCGTACGGGTCGGTGGCGGCGCGGGGGCCGTTGGCCGAGTCCAAGAGGAACTGGGCGACCCGCGCGCGGGCCTTGTCAGGCAGATCCCGGTAGACGGCATGGGATCTGGGAGTCCATATAGAGCCGGTGCATGGTTCAGGCGGCCCGGCTCTCCGTGATCAGCTCGCTGACATCGGCGTACTGCTCCGGCAACTGGCCGCCGTGCTCCTGTTGGAGGCGTGCAGCTCACGGCCGCGTTCGACAGCGGCCTCCAACTCCTCGATGACCTTGACCCACTTCTCACCCAGGGCCTTAAGCCCGGGAAGAGCAGTGAGGTTGAACTGCCGCCAGAACTCCTGCCGCATGTCCGGCGAGGCAGTGCATGAGCGATGGAGTCGGGGGTCCACTCTCGGCCCATGATCACAACCGCCTCGTAGGTCGTCGGCTCGGCCCCGGCATATGACGCACCGCCGCACCAACACGAAGAGCGGGGGAGAGGCAGAACTCGAATCTTCCAAAGTTCTGCAGACAAGGAAGCACCCAAACACCAGAGCCTCGAAGCACTTGGCTGATCACTTACCCGACGAGGCATCAACACGACCCCGAGACGGAAACAGCCGCCCTTGCAGCCAGAGAGGAGCCGTCCACGGAGTGGACGGCTCACTCAACAAGCTGACACATAGTCAAAGCTGCGCCTTACAAACCTAGAAGAGTCGGGGAGGAGGCACGATCGCGGAGCGATCGGGACACCGCACCGACGTCCCCCTCATGATCCGCGGAGCGGATCAACGGTCCCGGAGGGACCGCGTCTCCGCGGAGCGG
>DATEMN010000348.1:0-13034 GCA_035275565.1 Pseudonocardiaceae bacterium
ACGCGCCACGGTGAGCCCACCGACACCGGAGTCGAAAATCCCGATCGGGGCGTCCGGACCGCTCACAGGTTTCTCACCCTAGGCCGGTCGATACAGGGCCGATCAGCGCGGGCCACCAGCCGGGCCGCGAGCAACCCACCCACAGCGCCGAACAGGTGCCCCTCCCAGGAGATCCCGACCGTACCCGGCAGCACGCCCCACAGCGCACCACCCCAGACTCCGAACAGCACCACCGCCAGCAGGATCTGCATCAGGCTGCGGGCGAAGAAGCCTCGGACGAGCAGGAAGACCAGCCAGCCGAAGACCAGAACCGAGGCCCCGAGATGCACGCCGGGGCTCCCGGTGAGCCACGTCCCCACCCCACCGATGAGCCAGATCGCGGCGGTCACCGTAACGAACTGGCCGATGCCGCTGGCCAGCACGAAGAACCCGAGCACCAGCACCGGCACTGTGTTAGCCACCAGATGGGGCCAGCCGCTGTGCAGCAGTGGAGCCCACAGCACCCCGTCAAGCCCGTCGAGCTGCCGGGGCCGGATCCCGTCCTGATCGAGGGCGCCGCCGAGGACCGTGTCTACCGCCTCCGCGAGGTACAGCACCCCGGTGAATGCGGCGATAATCATCGCGGCCTGGCCGGGCCGAGCGGGGAACACCCGAGAACAGGGGAGATTTCCGGAGGGCAGGACCGGCACGTCCGCTAACACTACCCTCGTCCACGGAGAGAATCCGTGCCTGCGGGGCTACGCCCAGAGCTGACCTTCGAGGCGAGTGGCGGCCTCCTCGAGGTCACCTGAGTAGGCGCCGGTGGACAGGTATTTCCACCCGGCGTCGCAGACCACGATGACGATGTCCGCAGCCTCACCGGTGCCTGCGGCTTTCTCCGCGACGGCCAGCGCGGCGTGCAGGATCCCGCCGGTGGAGATGCCGGCGAAGATGCCCTCGGTTTCCAGCAACTCACGGGTGCGGCGTAGCGCGTCGTAGGAACCGACGGAGAACCGGCTGGTGAGGACTTCCGGGTCGTAGAGCTCGGGCACGAACCCCTCGTCGAGGTTGCGCAGGCCGTAGACCAGTTCCCCGTAGCGCGGCTCGGCAGCGATGATCTGCACGTCAGGCTTGTGTTCCCGCAAGTATCGCCCCACCCCGACCAGGGTGCCGGTGGTACCGAGCCCCGCGACGAAATGGGTCACGGTGGGGAGGTCGCGCAGGATCTCCGGGCCGGTGGTGCGGTAGTGCGCCAACGGGTTGGCCGGATTTCCGTACTGGTAGAGCATGATCCAGTCGGGGTGCGCAGCGGCCAGCTCCTTGGCCCGAGCCACCGCCTGGTTGGAACCACCCGCGGCCGGCGAAAAGATGATCTCCGCGCCGTATGCCTCGAGGAGCTGCCGCCGCTCGATCGAGGTGTTCTCCGGCATGACGCAGACCAGCCGGTAGCCCTTGAGTTTCGCCGCCATGGCCAACGAGATTCCGGTGTTACCCGAGGTCGGCTCCATGATGGTGCACCCCTTGGTGAGCCGCCCGGAGCGCTCGGCGTCCTCGATCATCGCCAGCGCCGGCCGGTCCTTCACCGAGCCGGTGGGGTTGCGGTCCTCCAGCTTGGCCCACAACCGCACATCGGACGCGGGTGATAAATGAGGCAGTCCCACCAGCGGGGTGTCACCCACCGCGTCAAGCAACGAGTCATAGCGGGCCATAACGGCTCTCTTTGGCGGAACCGCCAGCGACGGCCGGCAGGATGGTGACGTTGTCACCGTCTTGCACCGCAGCGTCGAGGCCACCGGAGAAGCGCACGTCCTCGTCGTTGACGTAGACATTGACGAAGCGGTGCAGGGATCCCTCTTTCACCAGCCGGGCCTTGATCCCGCCGTACTGGTTCTCCAGGTCCTCGATCACCTCACCGATATTGGAGCCCGACGCCTGCACGGACTTCTCGCCTCCGGTGTGGGTGCGCAGAATGGTGGGGACGGAGACGGTGACAGCCATTGTCGGATCCTCCTGTAAGGTGCGGGCGACTCGCCAGTGCCTCTACGCACAACCCCCGATCATTCCGAGGACGGTGCGCTGGTCAGTGCGCATCAGGAACGTCGTCGGCGCCAGTATGGGAGAACATGTACGACTCGACGACCTCGACCGGCTCCTCGGTGACCACGCCGTCGACAATGCGGTAGGAGCGCAGCTCGTAGGTGTCGGGATCGCGAGTGGAGATCAGCACGTAGTGCGCCTCCGGATAGCCGGCGATGTCGATGTCGGTGCGGGAGGGGTAAGCCTCGGTCATCGTGTGCGAGTGGTAGATCACCACTGGGTCCTCGTCCGCGTCGTCCATCTCGCGCCAGACTCTCCGGTGTTCCTCGGAGTCGAACCGGTAGAAGGTCGGCGAGCGCTCCGCGTTGACCATCTCAACGAACCGCTGCGGACGGTCCGAGCCTGCCGTACCCGGCAAAACACCGCACGCCTCGTCAGGGTGATCCCGGCGGGCGTGCGCGACCATCGCGTCAACGAGGTCGCGGCGGATCGTCAGCACCCTTTTATCCTACGTGCCGGAGACGGCCTGGATCAGGGAGTCCTGCACCCAGGTCAGCCAGTGGTACACGCCCAGGTGTGGTGCGCGAGGGTCGTCGGGGGGCAACTCGTCGGGCATGTCCTCAGTGACGTCGAGCACGGTGCCCAGTGCCAGGCGGACGTCGTTGAGCGCCGCGAGCCACGCTTGCGCCTGCTCGTCGGACAGCCGCACCCGGCCGCCCCGCGCCGGGCAGGTGTCCAGCACGACGCCGGCCACGCCGTCCTTGACAGCCAACAACTCGGGCTCGTGCAGCGCGCGCAGGCCACCGGACAGGGTGGCGTCCTCACGGTGGAAATCGGGCAACAGCCGGGCCAGCACCCGGTCATCGGGAGCGGTAGTAGGACCAGCGGTGATGCCGGTGATCTCGGCAAGCTCGTCACGCGGGACCGCCGCAACCCGGGCCCCGAGCATGTCGCGGACCTGGCCGACCAGCCCGCGCAGCAACCCGGCCTCTTGCTCGGACAGCACGGCTATCACGAACCCCCGGCTGCGCCGCCAGCCGTTCATGCGTCCCGCTGCATGGTCGCCCAGAGCCCGGCGCCGTGCAGCTTCGCGACGTCGATCTCCACCTTGTCCCGAGAACCCCTGGTCACCACTGCCCGGCCCTTGTGGTGCACGTCGAGCATCAACCTGGTCGCCTCGTCCCGGCTGTATCCGAAGAGCTTCTGGAACACGTAGGTGACATAGGACATCAGGTTCACCGGGTCGTTCCAGACGATCGTCAGCCACGGCCGGTCCTCGGTCCCGACCTCGTCCACCGCTGGGTCGACCTGGGTCTGCTCCAGTTCGACGGGTGTTGTCATACCGCAATGTTCTCACCAAGACCAGCCCTACGCTCCGGAGATACCCACTGCGCGCGGGGACAGCACCATCGCCGCCGGTGTCCCTCGGTTCCATGGCGACATCGACGCTGACGGTAGCGTCTGCGGCTGTGCCCGTCTCCGCCACCCCAGTTTCGAACGTCACGGCTCCCACTGTCGCGGTGCCTGATGTCGAGGCGCTGCTCACGGCGGCGGTGCACGCCGTGGGTGGCACCGACCGGCCAGGTCAGATCCTGATGGCCGACGCGGTCGACCGGGCGATCCGCACCGGCGAGCATCTCGCGGTGCAGGCCGGCACCGGCACCGGCAAGTCGCTGGCCTACCTGGTGCCGGCGCTGCGGCACGCCGTCAGCGCCGGCTCCACCGTGGTCGTCTCTACCGCGACCATCGCGCTGCAGCGCCAACTCGTAGAACGCGACCTACCTCGGTTGGTCGGCGCCCTGGAGCCGCTGCTCGGCGACGCACCGAGCTTCGCGATCCTCAAGGGACGGCGTAACTACCTGTGCCGGCACCGGCTGAACACCGGCCCGCCCGACGAGGGCGAGGACCTGTTCGACGCTGCATCGGAAACCTCCCCGACGTCGATGCTGGGCCGCCAGATCGCCCGGCTGCACGAGTGGTCCGAGCAGACCGAGACGGGTGACCGCGACGAGCTGGTGCCCGGCGTGACCGAACGGGCTTGGCGGCAGGTGTCGGTCAGCGCCCGGGAATGCCTGGGCGTGTCCCGCTGCCCAGCTGGCATGAGTTGCTTCGCCGAGCAGGCCCGGGCTCGGGCCGGACGCGCCGAGGTGGTGGTCACCAACCATGCACTGCTCGCCATCGACGCGATGGGCGAGAACCCGGTGCTCCCCGACCACGCCGTGGTGATCGTCGACGAGGCACACGATCTGGTCGACCGGGTCACCAACGCGGCCACCGAGGAGCTCACCGCCCCCATGGTGGAGACCGCGGCGCGGCGCTGCGGCCCACTGATCGATCAGCAGATCGCCGACGAGCTGGCCGCCGCGGGTGACGGACTCGCGCTGTTGCTCGGTGACGCACCGGTACAGCGTTGGGACACCCTCGGCACCGGCATCGCCGGGGCGCTCACGGCGGTGCGCGACGCCGCCCACCGGTGCACCACCGCACTGGGTACCAGCGAGCGCCGCGAGGATCCCGACGCTGCCGCCCGTCGCCGGCTGGCGCAGGCCGCGCTGGAGCAGGTGCATTCGACTGCGGCCCGCGTCCTCGCCGCCTTCCCCGAGTCTGCTGATCCCGAGGCGCACCGGCGCGACGTGGTCTGGCTGGCCGAGGAGACCGTACGCGGACGGGTGCTGAGGGTCGCTCCGCTGTCGGTGGCCGGACTGTTACGGCAGCGGCTGTTCGCCGAGCGCACGGTGATCCTCACCTCGGCCACTCTCACCTTGGGTGGGACGTTCGACGCGCTCGCCGCGCAGTGGGGCCTGCCCCTACAGCGACCGTCCCCGGCAGCCGCCCCCGCGATAACCCCCGGCACCGCTACTGAACGACCGGCACCAGCCGATGACGACGAGGGCCTGGTCTGGACCGGCCTGGACGCGGGCTCCCCGTTCGAGTTCCGCCGCGCCGGGATCCTCTACATCGCCGCGCACCTGCCCCCACCCGGCCGCGACGGGCTGCCCCCGGCCTACCTCGACGAGCTCCACGCACTGGTCACCGCGGCGGGTGGGCGCACGCTGGGTCTGTTCTCCTCGATGCGGGCCGCCAAGCACGCCACCGAAGAGCTGCGGTCCCGGCTGGACCTGCCGATCCTGTGCCAAGGAGACGACGCGACTGGGCTGCTGATAACGCAATTCGCTCAGGATGAACCGACTTGCCTGTTCGGCACGCTGTCGCTGTGGCAGGGCGTCGACGTGCCCGGCCGGTCACTATCTCTGGTGGTGGTCGATCGCATCCCGTTTCCCCGCCCCGACGATCCGCTGAGCTCGGCGCGGCAACGTGCCGCAGCCGCCCACGGTGGCAACGGTTTCCTCGCAGTGGCCGCGACACATGCTGCGCTGCTGCTCGCGCAGGGCGCTGGCCGGCTGCTGCGCTCGACCACGGACCGCGGTGTGGTGGCGATCCTGGATCCCAGGCTGGCCACCGCTCGCTACAGCGGTTTCCTGCGCGCCTCGCTCCCCCCGTTCTGGCCCACCACGGATGCGGCTGTAGCCCAGGCCGCGCTACGGCGGCTCGTGAGTGCGTAACAGTGTTATAACACCTAACGCCACTCACGAGCGCACTGTGCCGCAACCGTGATGGTGCCGGATACGACCTCGGTGAACCCGGCGTCCCGCACGGCCAGCACTCCGCGCTGCCGCCAGGCCCGGTCCGGCCGGTCCCCTGCCGCCAGCCCAGCCCACTGTGACGCGGACGCGGTACGCACGGCGCAGCGGTAGCCGTCGGCCGCCCAGCGGTCCAGCTGCGCTGCCCGACCGTCGGCGGCCAACAACGCCGCGAGCAACATGGTGGCATGCCCGACCTGGGCGGCGGCCTTGCCCACGGTCAGCACCGGCTCCGGCGTGAGCCAGAGCACGGGCAGTCCGTCTGGTGGTGTGCCCGGATCGTCAGGAGACACATCGGTGCCGCCGACCTGCAACCGCGTCACGGTTCTCGGGGTGTCGGCTACCGGCCAAGGCAGCAGTGCTCGCACCTGGGCGCCGCGGTGCTCGACAGTGATGCCCGGCAGGTCGGACACGGCGATCCAGTGCCCGCCGCGGGCACGGCGGGCGACCTTGCGGATCTGGCCCGCCACCCAAGGCTGCACCTCGGGGTACCACGGACCGCCGGGCTGCGAACGCTCATCGAGACACAGCGCCACCGCCGCCGACGCCGCCGCCTCGAGCAGCGCGCTACGCGGCGGTATCGCGTCCCGCTCCATCCGCAGGATCAGCGGCATCGCCCGCACCACCGCAGGATCCTCGTCGGTCACGTCCGCCGGGAAGCCCAGCCAGCCCGCGTACCGCGCAACCAACGGAGCAAGCACCCGTGAGTGGCGATGCGAGCTACAGGTCGCATCGCCACTCACGGGTGGTGCAGCCACTTGCTCACAGGGGGACCCGGCGCAGTGTCCCGTCGGCAGCGTCGGCAGCCTCGACCTCGTCGCGGGTCACGCCCAGCACGAACAGCACGACATCCAGGAACGGCTGGGTGATCGCGGTGTCAGCGACCTCGCGCAGCGCGGGTTTGGCGTTGAACGCGACACCCAGACCGGCCACGGAGAGCATGTCGATGTCGTTGGCGCCGTCCCCGACCGCGACACACTGGGCCAGCGGGATACCGAAGTGCTCCGCCGCCTGGCGCAGCGCGTCGGCCTTCCCGGACCGATCCAGCACCGAGCCGATGACCTGCCCGGTGAGCTTCCCCGCACGGATCTCGAGTTCGTTGGCGGCGCAGAAGTCCAGCCCCAGGTCTTCGGCGACCGGCCGGACGACCTGGTTGAAGCCGCCCGAGACGGCCCCACAGCGAAATCCCAACCGCTTGAGGGTCCGCACCGTCGTGCGAGCGCCGGGGGTGAGTTCCAGTGCGCTAGTCACCTCGGCGAGCACGCCAGCCGGAAGGCCCGCCAGCAGCGCGACCCGGCGACGCAACGACTGGGTGAAGTCCAACTCGCCGCGCATCGCAGCCTCGGTGATCACCTGCACCTCGGCCCCGCACCCGGCGCGTTCGGCGAGCATCTCGACCACCTCGCCCTGCACCAGAGTCGAGTCGACGTCGAAGACCACCAGGCGTTTGGCCCGGCGAGCCAGACCAACCCGCTCGACAGCGAGGTCGACCCCACCCCGGGCGGCGATCTCTACCAGCGTGGAGCGCAATGCCGTGTCAATGGCCTCGCGCCCGCCGTTACCGGGGGGGACGGACACGAGCAGCTCGAGCCCGGTAACCGGGTAGTCCGCGATCCGCCGGATGGCATCGATATTGATATTCAACGCAGCGAGTGCGCGGGCCGTCTCGGTGAACGCGTGAGCCGTGACCGGCCGGCCCAGAACCAGCACGACGTGCGTGGACCCGCGAGTGCTCACCCCCACCGCGCCAGCGCCGACCTCGACGTCCACCTGCATCCCGATGCTGGCCATGGCCTGCTCGGCGGCCTCCTGCAGATCATCCGGATCAGCCGTGGTCTCCACCAGCACACCGAGAATGATCCGGTCCCGAATCACCACCTGCTCGATGTCGAGGATGTCCACGCCATGTCTGGTGAGCGCGGTGAAGATCACTGACACCACCCCCGGCTTGTCCCGCCCGGTCACCGTGACCAGTAGGGTCGTCCGTGGGGTCACGGTCACTTGTCGCGCGGATCGGTACCGCCGGGCTCACCGCGCTGCACGGCCTGCGCCGCGATCTCGCTCGGCGCGGGCGAGTGTCCTCTGCCGACCTCCCCCTCGGCCCGCATCCGCTCGGACATGTGCGGGTAGTGCAGCTCGAAGGCGGGTCGCTCGGAACGAATCCGGGGCAGTTCGGTGAAGTTGTGCCGCGGCGGCGGGCACGAGGTCGCCCATTCCAGCGAGTTGCAGTAACCCCATGGATCGTCGACGGTGACGACCTCGCCGTAGCGGTAACTGCGGAACACGTTCCACAAGAACGGCAGCGTCGAGGCGCCCAGCACAAAGGCACCGATCGAGGACACCATGTTCAACGTGGTGAACCCGTCACTGGGCAGATAGTCGGCGTAGCGCCGGGGCATGCCCTCGTTACCCAGCCAGTGCTGCACCAGAAACGTCAGGTGGAAGCCGATGAATGTGGCCCAGAAGTGGAATTTTCCGAGTGGCTCATCGAGCATCCGACCGGTCATCTTCGGGAACCAGAAGTAGATCCCGGCGAAGGTAGCGAAAACGATAGTGCCGTAGAGCACGTAGTGGAAATGCGCCACGACGAAGTAGGTGTCGCTGACGTGGAAGTCGATGGCCGGAGCAGCCAGCAGGACCCCGGTCAACCCGCCGAGCAGGAAGGTGATCAGGAAGCCGATCGAGAACAACATCGGAGTCTCGAAGGTCAACTGACCTCGCCACATGGTGCCAATCCAGTTGAAGAACTTGATACCGGTGGGCACCGCGATGAGGAAAGTGGTGAACGCGAAGAACGGTAGGAGTACCGCACCGGTCGCGTACATGTGATGCGCCCACACCACCACGGACAGCGCCGCGATCGACAGCGTCGCGAAGATCAGCGTCTTGTACCCGAAGAGCGGTTTACGGCTGAACACCGGGAAGATCTCCGACACGATGCCGAAGAATGGCAGCGCCACGATGTAGACCTCGGGGTGGCCGAAGAACCAGAACAGGTGCTGCCAGAGGATGACCCCGCCATTGGCCGGGTCGAACACGTGCGCCCCGAGGCGCCGATCGGCCTCCAGCCCCATCAGCGCCGCGGTCAGGATCGGGAAGGCCAGCAGGATGAGCAGCGACGTGACCATGATATTCCAGGTGAAGATCGGCATCCGGAACATCGTCATCCCGGGTGCCCGCAGGCACACCACCGTGGTGACCATGTTCACCGCGCCCAGGATGGTGCCCAGACCAGCGAGGGCCAGCCCCAAGATCCAGAGGTCCGCACCGGCACCCGGAGAATGTATGGCATTGGACAGCGGGGTGTAGGCGAACCACCCGAAGTCAGCCGCGCCGCCGGGCGTGATGAACCCGCTGATCACCATCAGCCCGCCGAAGAGGAACAGCCAGTACGAGAAGGCATTGAGCCGGGGAAAGGCGACATCCGGAGAACCGATCTGCAGCGGCAGCACCAGGTTGGCAAAGGCGAACAGGATCGGCGTCGCATAGAGCAGCAGCATGATCGTGCCGTGCATGGTGAACAGCTGGTTGTACTGCTCGTTGGACAGGAACTGCAGCTCGGGCTGGGCCAACTCGCCACGCATCAACATGGCCATGCTGCCACCGATGAAGAAGAAAGCCATCGAGGTGACCAGGTACAGCATGCCGATCACCTTGTGATCGGTCGTCTGGAACAGCCCCAGCAAGGTCGAGCCCTTGACGGTGGTGCGCGTCGGGCGCGGACGGGTGGCGATCGGCTGGGGCGCAACGGCCGTCACTAGGTGCCTCCTGGCTGGTGGTGCCGCGTCGTAGCAGTCCGGGCGCTCACCGGGCACGCTACCGGCCCGCGATGACGTCGTCAGCGTGGGCTCGTCCCGAATAGTAGCGGGTGGGCACTATGCAGCTACCGCCTCCAGCTGTCGGCTGCTGTCACGACAGGGTCACCGCCTGGGTGCCGAGCATTCTGGCCAATCGGGGCACCCGCCGGATGACGAGGAGCTCCAGCAACAGCACGACCAGCATCGACAACCCCAGCAGCGGGAACAACGCCCCGAGCGCGACGATGACGAGGAGCACCCCGAAGCCGATCTTGCGGTTGGGCTCTTTGCGGGGCGCGCCGATCCCCTTCGGGCGCCGCTTACGCCACATCACCATCGACGAGGCCACTGACAGTAGAATCGCCACCGTCGCGATCGTCACCAGGATCTGGTTGATCAGGCCCCATTCGCGGCCTTCGTGTAGCGCGATGCCGAAGCTGGTCGCCTTGCCCGCCCAGCCGTACTGGTCGAAGCCGTACCCCGCGATGGGCTGGGCGGTGTACTGATCGATGTAGACGATGCGGGCGTCGGTGGAGCTGCGATTGGGCTCTTGGGGTCCGTCCTCCCAGTAGTTGATGCCGTAGGAGCCGGTCTCGTCCTGGGGCCAGGTGACTGAGAAGCCGTGCGGGATGCCGAGCTGCTGACCGCTGGCGATCACCGCGTCCAGCGGGGCGCCCTGGCTGGGATCCCAGCGCAGCTCATCGCCGACCTGCCCGCCGGGCGCCGGGACCGGTTGCGAGGCAGCCAGCGGCAGATTACCCAACGCCCAGGGGGACTGCCCGTTGGGCAACAGCTCACCCACCGTCGTGGAGTTGGTCTCAACCTGCGGGTAGCCACCGACCGCCTGGGTGGCTACCGACAGGTACCTCGGTCCCCACACACCCGCCCAGGCCATCCCAGTCACCAGGAAGAACAGGGTGATGAACGCGAAAATGACGCCGGTAACGGCGTGCACGTCGCGCCACAGGATGCGCTTGCCCCGCAGGTGAAACCGCGGCAGCAGCACACCGCGCAAGCCACGCCGCTTCCCGCGCGGCCACCACAGATACGTGCCGGTGACGAGCAGGACGATCGACCAGCCTGCGACAAGCTCGATGAAGCGGTCGCCATAGTACCCGTCGTCGCCAAGCCAGCTGCCGGTCATCAGCGTCCCATGCAGTTGCCGCGAGATATCCACGATGTCGGTGGCGGGGTTGCGGTGACCGAGCACCTCGCCGTTGTAGGGATTGACGTAGACCGCCAGATCCTTGCCGTCCGTGGTTGTGATGGTGAAGATGGTCGAGCGGGTGGCGCTGGCCGGGGTGTGGACGCCGGACACCTCAGCGCCCGGGTACGCCTGCTCGACCGCCGCAAGCTGCTGCTCGTAGGTGACTGTCTGCGAACTCGGCGTGACGTTCTGCAAGTCCCCATACATCAAGCCCCAGATCTGGGGCTTGAACAAGTACACGAGCCCACTCAGGCACAGCAGCACGATCACCGGTATCGCGAACAACCCCGCGAAGAAGTGCCAGCGCCACATGGCCCGGTACAGCGTGCGCGACCGCAGCGCATCCTCGTTGGAGTCGGTGACGTCGGGCGGCGGCTCGGCGGCCGGCTCAAGCGTGGCGATGGTGGACACGGGGCAACCTCCACACGTGGCCGGTGGGCGGACGGCGTCGTGACACTGGTCGTCCGCACGCAACGCAAAGTTCCCGAACGACGGGAAACTCTCAAACCTGAAGCTCCCCGTGTAGGGTGCGCATTGATCTGACGACAGAGCACAAACCACTTCGATCGAGGTAAGCAAAGATGAGATTGACGTCACTGGTCGCTGTATCGATATTGGGGCTAGCAATCACATCCGTAACGGAAGGCGCGGCCGATGCGGATGTTCCGGTGGGTCCCGCGAAGTTGGTTCCTTGTCCGGCGAACACCGGAAACAGTGCCAACTATCCAGGAGCGAAAGCTCCCTACTTGTGTCATTCTGCCGTCCAGGATCCACTGGGAAACATCGTGATCCTCCGGCAGGGCCGGTCGAATGGATCAGGGCCTGGCGCCTTCGGTTGGCTACACGCGCTACAGGATCACAATGTCGAAGATCACACTATCGAGAAGGTTGTCAGTAGTGCGACCGGAATCTCTGCGCCAAACCGCCGCAAGCGATATATCGCAGAGTTTCGCTCCAACAATCAGAGTGTGATGTCGGTGTGGGTTGAAGTTGACCCCGCGCCGTCGAACTCCGCTCCAGACAAGGAGGGATTCGGGGTCGTCACCGCCTACTGCAAGATCCCCAGCAACGCGAACCCAGAAAACCTCTGTCCAGATTGGGTGAACGATACGATCTGATTCTAACGAAGGGAGAGTCGTCAGTGAGCTCACAGCTGGCAGCAAAGCTTGCAGAACACGTTCGGGAGTATTACTCATGGGAGAACATAGAGAAAAAGGGGCTGAATGAACCCGCAATAGTGGAGGATGAATACGGATTCAAATCACTATCACTGCCCCGCGAACAGATGTTCGAGCCTTATCGAAGTTTCCGGCTCAGGGACGTCGGGGTCATCGACACCGTACTGATCATCTCCTTTGCATGGGGCCCGACGACCCCGGAAAAGGATGATCACATATACCTACTGCCACTCGACACCCGTAAAATGTTAATCGATCCGTGGGACGATCGATCCATCGCAACATTAGTAGCGCATCACCTTGAATTCACGCTCGGATGCCCCATCGAGAAGTGGGCAGCTGAGCGCGCAGTCCCGGTAGGCACAAGAACATCCTTTGTCAAGCCGTGGGAAAACGAGTCGGGCCTACCTTAAACGACAAACGACGACCGTCATCCCCAGACGCGGTTGGCGGTCGCAACGATTGTCCGGAGTTTGGCCTGTTCGTCGGCGGCGGAGAGAGCGTTGCCGAGGATGGAGGTGGCGAACCCGCACTGCGGAGACAGCGCAAGGCGCTCGAGCGGCATGTAGCGTGCTGCCTCACGGATGCGCGTCTCGAGTTCCTTGACGGTTTCCTGCCGTCCAGTCTTCGTCGTGACGAGCCCGAGGACGACGGTTTTGTCCTGCGGTACTGCGGCCAGCGGCTCGAAGCCGCCGGAGCGCTCGTCGTCGTACTCGAGGAGCAGCCGCTCGGCGCGCACGCGGGGGAACAGGCGCTGCGCGAGCCAGTCGTAGCCGCCTTCGACCAGCCAGCGGCTCTGCTGGTTCCCGCGACACAGATGGAAGCCGAACGCGACGCCCGGACGCTCTCCCAAAACGATGTTGTCGAGCTCAAGGCCGAGGTCGAGCCAGCGCTCGGCCGGCCAGCCTCTGCTGGCGTAGAAGTCGCGATAGGTGGCATCGAGCAGGAGCGGATAGTGCGGAGCGTCGAGCTGGACGTACTCGCAGCCGAGCCGCACGAGCTCGTCGACCTCCTCACGGAGGATCTCAGCGACATCGGCCAGGAAGCTCTCCAGGCTCGGATAGGCGTCACGGGACCGCTCTGGGTCGTAGAAGTTGGCGAACAGGCTCGGGCTTGGCAGTGTGACCTTGACGATCCGCTCCGTCCGTCCGCGCGCGTACACGAACTCCTCAACGGAGAGGAAGCGGCGACGCCG
>DATEMN010000349.1:0-3756 GCA_035275565.1 Pseudonocardiaceae bacterium
CGCCTCCACCAGCGCTTGGGCGAGCCCGCCGTCAGACAGATCGTGAGCGCCGCTCACCAGGTCGTCCCGGGACGCGGCGGCGAGCACCTCGGCGAGGGCCTGCTCGCGGGCCAGATCCACCGCGGGCGGGCGGCCACCGAGATGCCCGTGCACCTCGTGTGCCCATTCGCTGCCGCCGAACTCGTCGCGGGTATCGCCGAGCAGCCACACCTCGTCACCGGGGCCGCCGAATCCGGTGCGGATCCGGCGGCGCACGTCGTCGATCACGCCGAGTACCCCGATGATCGGGGTGGGCAGGATCGCGGTGTCCCCGGTCTGGTTGTAGAAGCTCACGTTCCCCCCGGTGACGGGAATACCAAGGGCGGCGCAACCGTCGGCCAGGCCACGAACGGCCTGCTGGAACTGCCACATCACCCCGGGATCGGTGGGCGCGCCGAAGTTGAGGCAGTCCGTCACCGCCAGCGGGGTGGCACCGGTGACCGCGACGTTGCGGTATGCCTCGGCCAGCGCGAGCTGGGCGCCGGCGTACGGATCCAGCGCGCAGTACCGGCCGTTTCCGTCGGTGGCCACCGCGACCCCGCGCTGGGTGGTCTCGTCAATGCGCACCATGCCCGCGTCGCTGGGTTGCGCGAGCACAGTGCCGCCGCGCACGTAGCGGTCGTACTGGTCGGTCACCCAGGCCCGCGAGCACAGCCCTGGGCTGGCCACCATCCGCAGCAGCGTCGCCCGCAGGGCGTCCGGTGTGGACGGTCGTGGCAAGGCGTCCGGAACCGACGCCTGCAGCGCGTCCTGTGTGGACGGCCGTTGCACCGGCCGGTGGTACACCGGCCCCTCGTGCGCGAGGGTGCGCGGTGGCACGTCCACCACGGTCTCGCCACGCCAGGTGATCACCAGCCGGTCGCCACCGGTGACCTCACCGATCACCGTTGCGGTGACGTCCCATTTCGCGCATACCGTCATGAAGGCGTCCACATCGGAGGGACGTACCACAGCGCACATCCGCTCCTGGGACTCGCTGGAGAGGATCTCGGCCGCCGTCATGTCCGGCGCCCGCAGCGGCACCGCATCGAGCTCCACCCGCATGCCGCCGTCACCGGCGCTGGCCAGTTCGCTCGTCGCGCAGGACAATCCCGCCCCGCCGAGATCCTGGATCCCGGCCACCAGCCCGCCGTGAAAGAGTTCCAGGCAGCACTCGATGAGCACCTTCTCGGCGAACGGATCGCCGACCTGCACGCTGGGCAGCTTCTTTCTGCCGCCCGCACCGCTGAAGTTCTCGCTGGCCAGCACGCTGACCCCGCCGATGCCGTCCAACCCGGTGCGGGCACCGAACAAGACGATCTTGTTGCCGGTACCGCTGGCGTGCGCGAGGTGCAGATCCTTGACCCGCATCACTCCCACGCACAGCGCGTTGACCAGCGGGTTGCCTGCATAGGAGGGATCGAAGACGACCTCGCCTCCGATGTTGGGCAAGCCCAGACAGTTGCCGTAGCCGCCGATCCCGGCGACCACCCCGGGCAGCACGCGTTTCGTGTCGGAGGCGTCGGCGAGGCCGAAGCGCAACGAGTCGGCCACTGCGATCGGTCGGGCGCCCATCGCCATGATGTCGCGCACGATCCCGCCGACCCCGGTCGCCGCGCCCTGATAGGGCTCCACATAGGACGGATGGTTATGCGACTCGATCTTGAAGGTGACCGCCCAGCCGTCACCGATCTCGACCACCCCGGCGTTCTCACCGATGCCGGCGAGCATCCGCTGCCGCATCGCGTCGGTGGTCGTCTCGCCGAAGTAGCGCAGGTGCACCTTGGAGGACTTGTAGGAGCAGTGCTCGCTCCACATCACCGAGTACATCGCCAGCTCAGCCTCGGTAGGCCGGCGTCCCAGGATCTCCCGAATCCGCGCATACTCCTCATCGGTGAGCCCCAGTTCCCGATAAGGCTGAGGCTGGTCAGGCGTCTCGGAAGCAACCCCCACAGAGTCGTTACGCACCCACAGAGGGTATCCACCAAGCGCCATTCGGAGCCGAATGGCGCTCCAGCGGCGCTCGCGCACCGCTATTCGGCTCCGAATGGCGGTGCTGTGAGGGCTGCGTCGATGACGGAGTGGAAGAGGGGTAGGCCGTCGGGGGAGGGGCCGGTGAGGGGGTCGATCGCGTGCTCAGGATGGGGCATCAGACCGACGACCCGGCCGTCCGCGGAGGCGATCCCGGCGATGTCATGCGCTGCACCGTTCGGGTTGCCGCCGAGGTAGCGGAACACCACCCGGCCATCACCCTCGAGCTCGGCAAGCGTCGACGCGTCGGCCACATAGCGGCCCTCCATGGATTTGAGCGGCACCACAACCTCGGTACCCGGCCGGTACCGACCGGTCCAGGCCGTCACGTTGCTCTCCACCCGCAGCCGCTGATCACGGCAGATGAAGTGCAGCCCGACGTTTCGCACCAGCGCGCCAGGCAACAGACCCGCCTCGCACAGGATCTGAAACCCGTTGCAGATTCCCAGAATCGGCGTGCCGCGACCAGCCGCTGCCACCACGGCCCGCAACACGGGCTGGTGCGCGGCGATCGCACCGGCGCGCAGGTAGTCACCGTAGGAGAACCCGCCGGGCACCACCACGGCGTCCACCCCGCGCAGGTCGTCATCGGCATGCCAGAGCGCCACCGGCTCGGCCCCGGCGTGACGCACGGCGCGGGCGGCATCGACATCGTCGAGCGTGCCAGGGAAAGTGATCACACCGATCCGGCAAGTCCCCCTCACAGTCGCCGCACCGTCCAGTCTTCGATCACGGGGTTGGCGAGCAATTCGCCCGCCATCCGGTGCAGCTCGGCGTCATCGATGGTGTCTGCCACGTCCAGCTCGAAGTGCTTGCCCTGCCGCACGTCGTAGACCCCGTCGAAGCCCAACCGGGGCAGCGCCCGTGCGATCGCCTGCCCCTGCGGGTCGAGGATCTCCGGTTTGAGGACCACGTCGACGACTACTCGTGCCACGCCGCCGAGGCTACCGGTGCCCGTGCGGCTCGTGACGTGGCAGGCTGAGAGTTGACACTCCCCCAGGAGGTGCCCATGCAAATCGTCCACTGGGGACAGTCCTGCGTGCTGGCCGAAATCGGAGCGGCTCGGCTGCTGCTGGACCCCGGGGTCTATTCCACCGGCTTCGAAGAGCTCACCGGTCTCGATGCGATTCTGGTGACCCACCAGCACCCCGACCACCTCGACCTCGACCGGCTGCCTGCCCTGCTGGCGGCGAACCCGGCGGCGGAGCTGATCGTCGACGTCGGTTCGGCGGAGCAGCTGACTGACGCTGGCATCGGGCACCGGGTGGTAGGCCCTGGAGAGCGGCTGGAGCTGGCCGGCACCACAGTCGACGTGATCGGCGGCGACCACGGTGTGATCCACCCGGACATCCCGGTGATCCCGAACAACGGCTACCTGATCGACGGCGGCGCAGTGCTGCATCCCGGGGACTGTTTCGCCCTACCCGGCCGCGACGTCGACGTCCTGCTGCTTCCCACCGTGGCGCCCTGGTTCAAGATCTCCGAAGCGGTGGATTACCTGAGAGCCGTCGACCCCGGGTTGGCGGTGCCGATCCACCAAGCCCTGCTGGCCAGACCAGAGAAGTTCTACGAACTGTTCCGCGAACTCGCCCCGACCGGGACTGAGGTGCACGTTGCGCCACACGGCGAGACTCTCATGCTATGAGCGGATCGCGACGCCCAGCGCGAACCTCAAGAAAGACGACAATGGGGGACGCCGACCTGGCT
>DATEMN010000350.1:0-13405 GCA_035275565.1 Pseudonocardiaceae bacterium
GACCGCCCCGTACGTGGGGCGCTGTCGCTGGACAGCGTGCGCGGTCACGAGCCGCCACCGCCGCACCGCCGCGGCGACGACGAGCTACTGGTCGTCTGCCCCACGTCCGGGACGACCGGCACCCCCAAGCTGGCGCTGCACTCGACCACCACCATCATTCGCCAGCTCGCGCAGTTCGAAGCCCGCCGCTGGCCGGTCTTCGGCGGCCGGCCTGACGACACCGTGGCCAGCGCCAGCGCCTTCTCGCACGGCCGGACCTTCTGCTGGACGGCGGTGGCGTTCACCTTGGTACCACGCCACGTCGTCATCGTGGCCGACGACGATCCGGTTCACGCCGAACCGGTCCTGCGGGCGCATCCACCGACGATCCTCGAAGCGCTGCCGTCCACCTTCATCCGCTGGCAGCCGATGGCTGCCAAGCTGGACAGCCCCTTCCGCGACGTCCGCCTGTACGTCAGCACCTATGACGCGATCCACCCACCTGCAGTGCGGGCGTTTCTGTCCGCCTCTAAGCGTTCCCGTGCGGTGTTCATGCACGGCTGGGGCCAATCCGAGACCGGGCCGCTGACGTTCCGCATCTTCACCCGCAGAGCCCTCGCGTTGCGCGGCGACCGGCATCCGACCACCCGGAACCAGGGGATGCCGACTCCGGTCAAGACCAGGTTGCGGGTGGTCGACCCGAAAACCTTCCGTCCCGTCCCGCACGGGCAACCGGGGGTGATCATGACCCGGACCAAGGCGTTGTGCCTGGGCTACCTAGGGGAGCAGCAACGGTGGGACGAGAAGGTCAACGGCCCCTGGTTCAACACCGGAGACGTCGGCGTCGTCACCCGGATGGGCAGCGTCGTGTTCCTCGATCGGGAGGTCGACGTGATCCCCGGCATGAGCTGCGTCGAGCTTGAAGACGTGATCGATGACCGGCTTGGGGAGGTGCTCGAATGCGTCATCCTGGGCACGCCGGGCCGACCGCCGCTGCCCGTCGTCATCACGGGCGACGGCAGCCTTGATGACGCCGCCTGGCAGGCGGCCGTCCGGGACCTGCCGCCGCTCGCCAAGCCGGTGGTGCTCACCTGGGACGAGGTTCCCCGGACCGGGACCGGCAAGGTCCGGCGCCTGGCACTGCGCGAGCAACTGGCGAACGTCGGCGCCACCTACGGCACAGGTCGTTGGACATGATCTCCCCCAGCTGCGCCGCGAAGCCACCCGGTGACGTGGTCATGGAGGGCGCGGTCGACGTCGAGGAGCGTGTTGATATCCACCCGGTGCGCGACTACGGCGGCGTCGTCGAGGCAATCAACGACGTCACCCCCAATGTGCGCCGTCTCGTCATCGGACTGCAGCGCCGCCTGCCGTTCAATCCCGGCCAGTACGTGCTGCTGGACGTCCCCGGCGGCGAGCAGCGGCCCTACTCGATTGCCAGCTCACCGTCGGACGGCACGAGGATCGAATTACACGTCAAGCGATCCGCACACGGCCTGGCCACCGACTGCTGGGTGTTCAAGAGCCTCGCTGTGGCCGACACGGTCTCGTTGTCGGGCCCCTACGGTCAATTCTTCTTCCGACCGATGCGAACTCAGCCGATCTTGCTGCTCGCCGGTGGGACGGGACTTGCGCCGATGAAGTCGATCGTCAGGCACATCGCCGAGACGGGCGCCGAGCACGAGGTTGTGCTGTACCACGGTGTGGCGACCCAGGACGATCTGTACGACCGGGAATGGTTCGAGGTGTTCGCGATGAAGGCGTTGATAAAGGCCCGACTCTGCCCGAGCGACATCTACTGCGAGGACTTTATGACATGCCTACCACCCGGGTGAACCTGCCTGTGACCACTCCCGATGTCCACCGTGCGATGGTGGCCTTCAGCCAAGCCGCCGAGGACAAGCTTGACCCGATCATCGGCGTGCTGGTGAAAGTTCGCGCCTCACAGCTCAACGGCTGCTCGTTCTGTCTCGACCTGCACACCAGGGAGGCCCGCGCGGCGGGGGAGCCCGAGCAGCGCCTGGACGCGCTGGCGGCGTGGTGGCAGACACCGTTGTTCACCGACCGGGAACGGGCCGCCCTCGCGCTCACCGAAGCGGTCACGTTCCTCACCGGCGGGCATGTTCCGGATGACGTCTACCAGACGGCTGCCCAGCACTTCGACGAGGCCGAGCTGGCCCATCTGCTGTGGACCATAGCGGCGATCAACGTCTGGAACCGGATGGCAGTGGCCACCCGCCGGCGGCCGGCCGCCGGCGTCGATGCCATGGCGCGACGATGACCGCACCGCCGCTGCTCGACCTCAGCCTGAGCCTGCCGGACGACGGGAGGCGCCCACTGCGCGTCGACTACGCGATCGAATGGGCCGGCCCCGTCGGTATCCCGCTGGAGGACGAGATCACCGTCCAGGCCGCCTGCGGGATCATGCACGTGCACGGGCGCAAGTCCGGCATCCCGGAGCCCCTCGGGGTCGACTACACCTCGGTCACCGCCGGCGTGCTCGCCTCGCAAGGCGCGCTGGCGGCGCTGGTCGGCCGGCTGCGCGGGATGGACCTGCGCCGCGTCACCACCTCGGTGGCCCAGGCAGCGCTGTTGAGCGTGGCGCAGTATCTGGCGGCGGCGACCGCGGACGACGACTGGGCCGAACCGATGCGCCCCGGCGGGCCGCCGTTCACGTCGGCGGACGGCGTGCGCTTCGAGATCGAGACGTTCGACGCCGACCGATGGCGGCGTTTCTGGGCGTTTCTCGACGCCGACGAGACGGCCACGCGACGTGGTTGGCTGCCGTTCCAGCATCGCTACGCCACCGCGACCTGCCCGCTCCCGGACGAGCTGCATCAGGCCGCCGGTCGCAGCCGGTTCGCTGCATTGGCTGCCGTGGCGACCGCAGCGGGTGTGAGCATTCTGCAATTGCGCGACGTGACTGAACGCAGCACCGGACTCCCGCCCTGGCGGATCACCGCGATACCAGGCAGCACGCCAGCGGTACCCCTGCCGGGTCCGCCGACCTTGGCGCAGCTGCCACTCGAGGGCCTCGTAGTCGTCGAGTCCTGCAGGCGCCTCCAGGGCCCGCTCGCCTGCCACATCCTGCGGTTGCTCGGCGCCCGGGTCATCCGCATCGAGCCGCCTGGCGGCGACCTGTTACGCGGGATGCCCCCGATGGTCGGCGACTGCTCGGCGCGCTTCCTTGCCCTTAACCGCGGCAAGCACGTCGTCGAGATCGACCTCAAGTCTCCGGCTGGGCGGCGGGCCGTGCAGGAACTGGTGGCGGGTGCCGACGTGTTCGTGCACAACTGGGCGCCGGGCAAGGCCGCGCAGCTGGAGCTCGACGCCGGCCATCTTGCCGCCGTGCGCCCAGGGCTTGTCTACGCCTACGCCTCCGGGTGGGGCGACGCGCTCGGTCCCCAACCTCCCTTGGGCACGGATTTCATGGTCCAGGCATACAGCGGCCTGGCCGCCATGGTCCGGCCGTCCGACCAGCCCCCGGCGCCGTCGTTGATGACACTCACCGACGTGCTCGGTGGCCTGGTTTGTGCACAGGGCGTGCTGGCCGGCCTGGTCGACCGGATCCGCACCGGGTCGGGGCAGCGGGTGGACTCCTCGCTGCTGTCCGCCGCCACGGTCCTCCAGCAGCCCGCCGAGGACGCCGAGTCACCCCCGGGCCGACCGGTCTGGACACCGCTGCACCGGCCCCTGGCCACCAGTGACGGCTACCTGGCGCTGTCCTCCCGGGCCCGCAGGGAACCGGCGCGGGTGGCCGCAGCGTGCGGTGTCGGCCACCGGGGGGAGTGGTCCAGATTCGAGGCCATCGCCGCCTGCTGCCGTCAGGAGCCGAGCCAGACCTGGGTCGAGCGGCTGCGCGACGCCGGGCTGGGCAGCGTCGTAGTGTGCACCGACCTGGTGGCGTTGGCCGCCGATCCCCGGTTCGCTGCCGCCCTGCAGCACGACGGTTGCACGTTTGTCCACGCCCCCTGGGAGTTCTCCGAATGACCACCGCACTGACGACCGTCCCGTGGACCTCGAACAACGGGATCGTGCTGGCCGATCTCGTCCCCGCCACGTTGCGCCGCCGTTGGGTCGAGCGAGGTTACTGCCTCGACCGGGATCTCTACACGCTGTTCAGCGAGCACGTGCGGGCGCATCCGCGGCGGACAGCGGTGATCGATGCGGCCGGTGCGATCGACTACGCCACCCTCGACGCTCGGGTGTGCCGCATCGCGGCCGCGCTGGCCGATGCGGGGTACGGCCGGCGCGACATCATCGGCATCCAGGTACCCAACGGCTGGCGCGCGGTTGCCGCGGAGTTGGCCGTCGCGGCGGTGGGGGCCGTGGCGCTGCCCTATCCGGCCGGTCGAGGGCGCCGGGACTCGGTCAGCCTGCTCGGCCGTTCCCGAGCGAGTGCCGCGATCGTCGCCGATGTTGCGGGGCAGATGCCGCTCACCGCGAACCTCATCGGGCTGCGTCCGGACCTGCCTGACCTGCGCACGGTGTTCGTGTTCGGCGCCGCCCCGGACGGATGCGAGCCGCTGGACCGGTGGCTGGCCGACGTCGATGCTGCCGACGCCGGACGGCGGTGGCGTCCGATGCCGGTCGACCCGGAGGCACCGGCCCGTATCCTGGTCACGTCCGGGTCCGAGGCCGAGCCGAAGATGATCGCCTACTCGCACAACGCGATGGGTGGTGGGCGCGGCAACTACATCGGCGCGCTGCACCACGGATCGGAACCCATGCGCAACCTGATCCTCGTGCCGCTGGCCTCCTCGTACGGCTCGTGCGGCACGTCAGTCACCCTCGCTCGCCACGGTGGCACCGTCCTGCTGCTGACCGCCTTCGACCCGGCCGCCGCCCTGCACATGATCACCGATCACCGGCCCACCCATGTCTTCGGCGTTCCCACCATGCTGCGCCGGATGGCCGACCTGCCCCGAACGTCCGGCGAGGATCTCTCCTCGCTGCGCGCCGTCGTGACCAGTTCCTCGCTGCTTTATACCGCCACGGTCCAGGCGTGCCGGGCCCGCTTCGGCGCCCCGGTCGTCAACATCTACGGCTCGGCGGACGGCATCAACTGCCACACCGCCGGGGGCAGCTGCGGGTCAGAAGCATGCGTGGGCCGTCCCGCCCGCAACGTCGCGGACCTCCGCATCGCCGACGCGTCTGGCCAGCCGGTGCCGGCAGGCCAAGAGGGGGAGATCTGGGCGCGCGGTCCGATGACCCCGCTGTGTTATGTCAACGCGCCCGAACTCGACGCCCGTTACCGGCCGCCGGGTGGCTGGGTCCGCAGCGGGGACCGCGGCCTGTTCGATCAGGACGGCTGCCTGCACTACGTCGACCGTATCAAGCAGGTCGTCATCCGCGGTGGCTACAACATCAGCCCGGCTGAGGTCGAGCGGCAGATCAACGCCCACCCGGGGATCTCCGACGCAGCCTGCGTCGCAGTCGCTGACCCCGACCTCGGCGAGCGGCTCTGCGTCTGTATCGTGCCGCGGCCGGGTACCCCGCCGCCGACGCTGACCGAACTCACTGCGTTCCTGGAGCGCGAACGCGGCCTGGAGCGCAAAAAGCTGCCCGAGCTACTCGTCACGCTCCCCGAGCTGCCGCTGGGTGCCACCGGAAAGCTGTGCCGGCAGACCCTCACCCGACTCGCGGCTAGCGTGCTCTGATCGCGTGCCCCGAGTCGTGACGGCCGCCAGGAACGCGAGCAGCGTGATCACACCGAACAGGCTGACCGTCCATGGATCGCTCGGCTGTCCACCGAGTCCGCGGTCCACGATGTGGGAGATACCGTGCATGAGCGAGCCCGTGGCGACCGCTGCGAGCGTGGCGGTCAATACGTCGGAGAACAGCAGGCCAGCCGCCGCCGCGCCACCCAGCGCGGTCCCGAACACTCCAAGGTCGTGCACCAGGTGCCGGTTGTATGGCGGAAAACTGGCGATGTTCTCGGCGAACGACTCTGGCGCGGCGAACGCCCAGATCCCGAACGCCAGATAGGACACCGCGGCGAGCGCGGCAACGACCTTGGCGAAAGTGCGCATCGAGCTCCCCTTCTAAGAGGGTGAGTGGGACGATAGCACCACTGTGACGAGCGGAGCCAACGGTGACCGCTCTGACAAGACAGGAGTTCGCGTGACGTCATATCTAGATCGCGATAGTTCTCCCAGTGTTCGGCAGCGCAGTCGGGAGATCGCGCTGGTCGAATTGGTTGATGAGCACGGTCATGCGATTGCGCAGACCACCGTCGCCGAGGCACACCGACCGCCAGGCTTGTTACATAGGGCCTTCTCGGTCGTGCTCTTCACTAGCAGCGGGCGGGTGCTGCTCCAGCAGCGGGCGGTGACCAAGGTCCGATTCGCCGGTCAGTGGGGTCCATCGTGTTGTGGGCATTACGTGCCTGGCATGAGCGTCGAGGATTGCGCGGCCATCCGGATGCGGGAGGAACTGGGCTTGGTCGACGTACCTTTCCAGGTGGTCGGTGAGTGTCAATACCGGGTTCCCGATGAGACCGGCGGTCAGGTGGAATCAGAATTCAATCACGTGGTCGCCGGGATCTGTGACGCAACACCGCAGCCGGACCCGGATGAGGTCGCGGCGGTACGGTGGATGGAGATCCCGAGCGTCTTCGCCGAACTCGCTGCAGGCAACCGCGCCTACGCCGTGTGGCTCAACGACGTCCTGCCCGTGGCCGTTTCCTGGCACGAACGCTCATGCGGGCGTCTGCCCTGAACTGAATAGATCGCGCACGATGAGGCTCTGAAGTCGGGATCTGCGAGGAGCCTTCGTACCTCTGCGAGCTGCTGATCGGTCATGCCCGCTGTGATGAACTGGTCCCGTAGCTCGAAGGTATGGTGGATCTGCAGGCGCACACCAGGCGATCCGGCATGCCACAGCTCGAGACGAGGGACTGGGTCGATGTCGACCAGCCCGGCGTCGTGCATCGCCTGCGCGACATGCTGCCCCCAGGCCCCGTCGGCGCCCGCCGTGTGGAACAGCCTGATTTTGGCCGCCAAGAACGTCTCGTACAGCTGTCGATCCTGTGGGTCCGGCATGAGCAGGGCAGGCCCGTAGCTGATGTCGAACTCGTCGATCTGTAGCCACCCACCTGGCCGGAGTGCGCTGACCAGCCGGTCCAGCACCGCGTGCCGCTCCGGCAGGCCCCGCAGCACCTGCCGGGTGCTGATCAGGTCGAACGCGGCCTCGGGCAGTGGATCGCGGACGATGTCGTGCTGGGCCACCTCCAACCCGGCCCGCGCGGGGATGTGGCCGGGCTTGATGTCGGTGGCGAGCACTCGGCCGGACGGCGCGACCCGCTCCGCCAGCCAGGTGGCCACGCTGCCCCCACCCGCGCCGACCTCAAGGCAGTGCCATCCGTCAGCGACCCCCGTCTGGGCCAGCCGCGCGGTCGTCATCGGGTCGAGCATCTCGGCGAGGCATCGATGCTGGTCTTGGGAGTGGACGCGGTCGTTGTCGAATACGTACCCCGGTTTGCCGGCTGGGCTGCTCACAGCGGTGGCAGTGCCCTGTTGGCTGTAGGGGTTCACAGCCATTTGATGTCCCCTTCTGGATCAGCGCATGGCAGGTAATTCACCTTCGTTCGACGATTTCTGCCCGTTGTCCTGTCCGTCGCAGTTCTCTCTAGGGTTTCCCGGTCGATCCGTGGCTTGTCGGCGACCAATGGGAACGCTATCAGCATCCTTTTGTGTGGCCATCACCCCGGCCGTACCGGTGTTGATCAATTCGCAATAGATCGTTCTGGTACTTTCAGTACTGCCTCTTGGTGAGGATTCGTCCGCGTCGCACGTCGACGCGGGAAACGTGATCCTGACCGGGGACGGCTGCGGCAGGTAACCAGTACTGAAAGTACTAGAACGGTCCATTGTGAAGTAGTCAAAACCGGTGCGGCCGGGGTGATACCCGCTGGGAAGGATGCTGATAGCGTCCAATTGGTCGCTGACAGTGTAAACGCTGTGCGATCGAAAGCCGTCGATCTGCACAGCACTGGAGCGTACCGGTAACAGTAAGCCAACGAGGAGGTAGATCGTGGACAAACTGCGACTTGACTTGGACACCCTGGAAGTCGAGCATCTCGATATTGCCGTGGCCGGCCTGAACGGTGGCCTGGAGACATTCGGGATGGGTCACGCATCAACTGAGCTGGGTCAATCCTGCGAGGGTGCCTGCGGCACCGACACGTGCGCGTGTTCCGCGGAAAACGGCACCGGCGCGAGTTGTAACGACACTGAGTGCGACTGTGACGAGGGAACCTCGGGCTAAGGTCGTACCGCGCAGTGGCCTTCGCGCCGGCAGTTGAGCGGCTTCCAGCGAAGGTAGGAGGGACCGGATGGGGGGCAGCGTTGAGGCTTGAGCGCCATGTTGCTCCCCATCCGCAATGCGGTTCCAGGCGGCAGCGCGGTTCCAGAAAGCCGTGATAACAGGGTAGTACCAAAAGTACTGGATCGGCCTACTGTGAGATGGTTCGAATTGGTACGGTCAGGGTGATGATCGTTGCAGACGATTCTGGTAATTTCTGGTTAGTCGCTGACGGCCTGTGTTGATTGCGATGGCCTGTTGATCTGGGGATCTCAGCGCGGCCTACAGTTTTTCGTGACCGCTGTGCGGCTGCCGGCGGAGCGTGCGGATGGGGCAATAGTGGGTAGGGGAGTACAGGCGACGAGGGGGAGTCGTGAGACCCAAGCTACGCGGTGACACGAAGTATGTCCCGACGTCCGACGGTATCTATCTGCAGAACAACCGCCGGGTGTTGCGGATTCCTGGTAAGCAGGTGTACCAGTGGATCGACCGGTTGGCGCCATACCTTGACGGGGACCACAGCCTGGCCGAGCTGACTGAAGGGCTGTCATCTGACCGGGCGGAGATGGTGGACCAACTCGTCGAGATGTTGGCAGGGGCCGGGTTCGTCAAGGACATCGAAGCTGATGATTCGCACACGCTCAGCCCCGCCGAGACCGACGCCTACGCCCCAGAGATCGCGTTTATCGACTATTTCTGTGACTCCGCCGCGGCACGGTTTGAGGCGTTCCGCCGCACCCGGGTCGTTGCGGTCGGGTCTGGTCAGACCTTGACCGCATTGGTGGCAGCCAATCTGGCGGTGGGGCTGCGCACTGTGGATGTGCTGGTCACCGGCGAGTGCCTCACCGACCTTGACCGCTGCCGCCGGCATCTCGAGACGGCGCGTCAACGTGACCCTGACCAGACGTTGACCGTGCAGACGGTGACGGGCTGGGGCGGCGACGAGGGGGCTGTCCGAGCGGCATTGGAGCCCTTCGACGCGGTCGTGCACGTCTCGGACCGGCCGATGCTGGGACGCGCCACGATGGTGGACCGCATCTGCCGGGCGGAGGGCAAGGTGCTCGTCCAAGCGGTGGTCGAGGGCGATCTGGCCTGGATCGGTCCGTTGATCAGCCCTGACGACGAGCAGGGTATGGGGTGGGAGAGCGCTTGGCGCCGGCTGCAAGCCACCCGTACCGGCTCGACGGCCGGGCACCGCAGGTTCGCGTTCAACGATGATCTCACCGCGCCGGTCAGCGAGTACTTGACCTCGCCGACGGCGGCGCTGGTGGCCAACCAAGCAAGCTTCGAGGTGTTCAAGCATCTGGCCGGGGTTCCAGTGCCCGAGCCGCGGGGGCAGCTGCTGCGGGTGGATCTGGAGACCTTGCGCACCACAGCTCATTGGTTCCGGCCGCACCCGACCTGCTTGCCGGTGGCTCAGGTCACCCCATCGAGTTCGGAAGCATTGGCCGAGACCGTCGACCGGTTGGCTCGGAGCGAGCCGGTGGACGAGCACGTCTTCTCCCGCCAGGTGCGTGAGTGCTTTGACCGTGAGCTGGGGTTGTTCACGTTCATCGACGAGGGTGAGTTCCAGCAGCTGCCGCTGAACGTTTGCCTGGTCACGCTCTCGAACCCGGCGCTGCTGTCCGAACCTGACGAGCCGGCCGCCACCGTCGGCGTCGGCACCGATATGGGCATGGCGCGCCGCAGGGCCGCGCAACGCGCCTGCGAGCTTTACGCGGCAAGTGTCGTGGACGAGCGGCGGCTCGTCCAGGCCAATGGCCAGGGCGTACGGGTGTGGGGCTATGACCTCGTCGAGCAACGGCCCAGGATGGTCGCGGCAGCGTCGGTCTTTCCCACCCTGCGGGGTCTGGTGCCGTCGCCCGGCAGTGCCCCGTGGTTGGCGTCTGGGTTCAGTTGGGCCGAGGCAGTCACCACCGCGCTGGCGTCGGTGTGCAGGCAGCTGACCCTGGCCGAGCTGGACGTCGACGGCGAGCCGTTCCCGCTGGTCGACCTCGACGCCGGGCTGCTCGATGAGCAAGGCGCCCGCTATGCACAGATCCTGCGCACCTGGGGCGTGCCGATCGCGGTGTACGACGTCACTGGGACGCTTCAGATCCCCAGCTTCGCGTTCTGCGTCGGTGACCAGACGGTGGCCTACCGAACCGGCGTCGACGTGCGTGACGCTCTGCGCTGCGGGCTCGAGCAGACCGTGGCGTACGAGCAGGCGCGGGCCAATCACCAGCCCGACTATGCACCCCCTGACGTCACCGACTTGCCGCATCGCGCCCGTGGTGTGAGGCCGACCCCGCCTCAGCTGAGCAGCCCGGGCGACTGGGCACACCAGCAGCACCGGCTGTGTGACGCCCTGATGCAGCAAGGGCGCCGGGTCGTGGTCGTTCCCCTTGACCACGACCCGGCCGTCACCGACGTCCTGCCCCACATCGTCAACCTGGTCGTGGAGCCCGAGGTAACCACATGACGACGGCATCCATCGCGCCAGAGCGGGCGGACACTGTCGGGCTGGCCGGGCAGGGTCTGATGCATACGACATTGACCCGGCTGTTGGCGGGCACCTGCTCGGTCCTGCCTCTCGACCTCTCCCTGAACCCACCCAGCGACGGTGCGGCTGCTCACGCCGGTCTGGACGCCTGCGGTGGCGCCGTGCTCGCTGGCGACGGTTGGGACCCTGACCTGCACAGGGCGTTCAATGCCGAGTGCCTGGCGCGGGCGCTGCCTTGGCTGCTGGTCTACGTCGAGCGCGGACATGCCGTCATCGGCCCGTGCACACTGCCCGGGCAGGCCGGGTGTTCGTTGTGCGCCCAGACCCGCCGTAACGCCGCCCGCTTTGATGCCCAGGAGCTCTCCCAGCTGGCCGAGCGGTTCGCAACCGAGTTCGCCGCCCCATCGGGCTCGTGGCTGACCACCTGCGGCGCTGAACTGGTGGCAGCGCTGGTCGCCGATGAGCTGGGGTGCCTCACGTCCAGGCCGCACCAGGCGCGGACGCGCAACGCCGTGGTGCGCGTGGACCTGGCCGAACTGGTGGTCAGCGTGCATCCGTTCCTGCCTGACCCGTGGTGTGCGGCCTGCGGTGATCTTCCTGACGACACCGAACAGTCCGCCTGGATCGTGACCAGGCCGGCGCCCAAGGCATCGCTGGCGGGCTACCGGGTCCGGCCGCTGTCGGGTGCGCAGGACCGGGACCGGCTGCTCACCCGGTACGTCGATGCCCAGGTCGGGATCATTCCCAGCCTGACCAAGAACGGCGACTCGATGTTCCCGGGCGCCCGGGCGCCTATCGGGTTGCGTCACTCGTTCCACCAGTCGAACGGCTCCGGTCGCACGCTGACCGTCCAGGCGGCCGAGATCACCGCTATCACCGAGGCGATGGAGCGCTACGGCGGGCTGGCCCCCTGCGGCAAGCGCACCGTGGTCAGGGCCAGCTATGCCCAGCTGGGGGACAAGGCGCTGGACCCGACCACCCTGGGCCTGCACTCCGAGACGCAGCACGCCCTGCCCGGCTTCCGTTACCAGCGCTACCACCCCGATCTGACGCTGAGCTGGGTGTGGGGCTACTCGTTCGCGCGGCAGCGCCCGTTGCTGGTTCCCGAGCGCTACGCCTACTACGGCTTGCGCCACCGGGAGCCGGCCGGCCGCGCGTTCGTGTCCGAGAACTCCAACGGGTGCGCGCTGGGCGGGTGCCTGGAGGAGGCGATCCTGTATGGCCTGCTGGAGGTGGCCGAGCGGGACGCGTTCCTGATGACCTGGTACGCGCGGCTGCCGGTGCCCCGAGTTGAGGTCGCGTCGCTGCGCGGCCGTACCGCGGCGTTGATCATCGAGCGGATCGAGCACACCACCGGGTACACGATCCACATCTTTGACACCACCATGGAGCAGCGGATCCCGTGTGTGTGGGTGATGGCGGTCGATGAGCAGGATCGGCCGGACCAGCCCAAGGTGATGTGCGCCGCGGGCGCGCACCTGGACCCGGAGCGGGCGCTGGAAGGCGCGTTGCTCGAGCTGGCCCGGCAGCTGCAGTACGCCACGCGCGGGTACCGGGACGACCGGGACCGGATCCTGGCGATGGTTGCCGACCCCCGCAAAGTCCGTGTGATGGCGGATCACGCTCCGCTCTACTATGCACCGGAGGTGTTCGATCGGCTGTTGTTCCTGGTCGACACACCTCGGCAGCAGACGTTCGACGAGGCGTTCCACGGCCGGCCCGGGCCCAATGCTGATCTGTCCACCGACCTGCACGAGACGATCGGTCGCTACCTGGACACCGGGCTCGACGTCATCGTCGTCGACCAGACCGGCCCCGAGCACGCGCTGGAGCAGTTCGCCTGCGTCAAGGTCATCGTGCCGGGTGCCGTGCCGATGGTCTTCGGCTACGACCACCGACGCATCCACGGCCTCGACCGGCTTTACCACGTCGGTTACGAGCTGGGCTACCACCCACGCCCTTTGATCCACGCCGAGCTCAACCCGCACCCCCACCCATTCCCATGAGCCGCCCGACGACGGTGGTGGAAGCCGGTGCCGACCGCTGGGACCGGGTGGGTCCGGTGGTGCCGAGCTTCGTCGTGCGGGTCGCGGGACTGCCGATGGCGGCCCTGCGTCGCTTGCGCTGCGAGGCGACCAGCGGTGTGGTCGATGAGTTGCTGGACCTCCAGGACCGGCTGTACGTCGAGGGCGAGCAGCTGTCGCAGGCGCTCTACGACGTCGTCGGCACGATGGACGATCGGGCTGTGCGCGGCCGTCTGGTCGCGCTGCGACGCTGCGTGTTCCAGGCGCGGCCACCGAAACCAGGCGTCCTCGACGACGGCGTGTGGGAGGTGCTCCCAGCCGATCTCGCCGCCAGGATCGCTGACTGGCAGTGGTGCCTGGCGCAGCGGGAGGCGCTGGCGGCACGTGCCGAAGCCACCATGGAGGCGGAGTCCGCCGACAAGCTCCGGACCCTCGCCGATGTCGCCAGTGACGACTGGTTCCAGCGAGGCCTGATCCTGGCCAGCCCGGATCTGTACGCCGAGCTCGTCAAATGGCTGGCCGCCAGCCCGGGGACGCGGCCGGACGACCAGCTCCAGGCCAGCCTGGCGAAGTACGTGGGCCGAGCGGCCGCGAAGACCACCCCGTACAGCACTTT
>DATEMN010000351.1:0-2559 GCA_035275565.1 Pseudonocardiaceae bacterium
GGGCCTTCCCGTGTCGCGTGTCTGGGCACGGCCCGCAACGTAAGGAGAGCGGGCGAGTCCCGTACAGACCGCGGTTCCACTGGGTGGCCTTCCGCAGGCGGACCACTGCTGGTCAGGTACCAACTGCCCGCACAGCGCACCTGATTCCACCAGCCGGGACCACCTGCTTGCGACCGGCTGCCGGCACGTGGTTCCGTCACGGCGAGCCGTGCCGCGACTCCCACTTCACCGCAGCCCGGCCGACGTCACCGACCGGTGGGAAGGAGCTGGGCATTGAAGATCGCACTCTTCGAGCGGCACGACGGGCGCCGTGCCGTCGGGGCCGTGGAAGACGACCATCTCATCGACCTCACCGCATGGATCGGCCCCCTCGGCCACTGCCCTCTGGCGTCCTTTCTGCGGCGCACCGCCGAGCAGGCCCCGCCGCTGACGGGTGAGCGCGTACCGTGCGCCGACGTGACGTGGTTGCCGCCTGCGCTGGGCAGCGCCGCGCCGTTGTGTGTCGGCCTCAACTACACCGATCACGCCAAGGACGTTGGCAGTACCCCGGCCTCGGGACGGCCGGGTGTGTTCACCCGGTACTGGAGTTCGCTGACGGGCCACGACCAGCCCCTCGTACGGCCACGGGTGTCTCAGCAGCTCGATTTCGAGGGCGAGTTGGTCGTCGTCATTGGACAGCGCTGCCGCGCCGTGCCCCGCGAGCGTGCGCTGGGCGTGGTGGCCGGCTACACCATCGGCCAAGAGGGAAGCGTACGCGACTGGCAACGCGGCGCGCCGACGGTGACCGCGGGCAAGAACTTCTGGCACAGCGGTGCGATGGGCCCGTGGATGGTGACGGCGGACGAGATCCCGGACCCGTCCGCGCTGAGGCTGACGACGAATGTCAACGGCCGTACCCTTCAGGACTCCCCCACGTCGCACATGATGTTCGACGTGCCGGCCATCATCGCGCACATCACCACGTTCATGCCCCTGGAGCCGGGCGACGTCATTTTCACCGGCACGCCCGCGGGGACTTTCTCGGACCGCGGCAACGAACACTGGCTGACCGCGGACGACACGATCACCGTGGAGATCCCCGGCATCGGCAAGCTCACGAACGGCGTGGTCGACGAGGCGCCCGCCACACATCCCTGAGGAGAGAACAATGGCCAGAGTTCCGTACCTCCACCGCCAGGACGCGGGCGAAGACGCGCAGCAACTGTACGACCGGCTCGAAGCCGAACGCCACGTACCGACTCCCAACATCTTTCTCGCGCTCGCGCACGCTCCCAACCAACTCGACGCCTTCTTGACCTATGCCAACTCCCTGCGCTCATGCGATCTCGGCCCGCGCCTACGAGAACTCGTCATCCTGACCATCGGTCACGCCACCGGCTGCGAGTACGAGATCGCGCACCACGAGCCCTACGCACTGAAGGCCGGCCTCACTGCGAAGCAGCTGGCGGCAATCCCCCACGCCGAGAACACGGCACTGTTCGACGACTTCGAGCTGGCGGTGATCCGTCTCGCGAGGGACTTCAGCACGGGCACCCAGGTGTCGAAGCAGGTGTGGAAGGCCGTTGCCGATCGACTCTCGACCGCACAGATGGTCCAGTTGACGCTGACCGTGTCCTGGTACCTGTCGGGAGCGCTCATGATGCGCATGCTCAACCTCGATCTCGAAGAGGACTATCTCACCCACTGAAGTCACCCGGCGGGCAGCGCGGCAGGCCCGGGGACGTGCTGTCCCCGGGCCGTCATCGCTCCGCGGCGAGCATCCGGTGAGATGGCACCAGAAGCTCGGCGCGGCATCGAATCAGGTGGCGTCGCTCGGCGCGCCGATCAGGACGGCAGCGATCACGGCCGGTTTGTCGGACCGGTTCCGCCACCCGTGCCTGGTCCCGTTCTGTACGACGAGGTCGCCCGCCTTCAACGTGGTGAGCTGTCCTCCGTCGGTCTCGAGGCAGATCTCCCCTTCGACGACGAACACATAGTCGACCGTGGGAGTCGTGTGCATGCCGTCCGGTTCGAATCGCTCCGCCAGGCCCGGCGCGTTCTGAAGATGCTCCACGGCGAAACCGGGCCAGTCGACTTCAGGCGATGCCAGCGTGGCGTCCGGTGGAAAGGTCAAAACCACCCAGCATGTGCCGCCGGGTGTTGGCACGACGGATTTGACCTCGGCGGTGGTGTCGGCCCCGGTCCTGCTCACCGGCTGGTCCGGCTCCGTGGCCCAGGCGACTGACAAGGCGATGCCCGGCACGGACCGGTACTCCATCGTCCGCGGTGGAGGTCCATCGCTGACGATGATGGAACGGCTCTCGCTGTCATGCCCGGTGACGACTCTGCGCATAGTGAACCTTCTCTTGGCGACTGCTACGGGCAGCGCGAACCTCACGCGCCTGCCCCGGACTCAACGGGCTCCTCCACCCCCCGGGAGGGAGCGGGACCGTCTTCGCGGGCGAGCGCGTGACGCAGGGCGTCCGCAAGGACGGCGCGGGGCGACTCCGGCCTGGTGGACGCACGCCAGGCGATGTGCCGGTCGGGTCGGACCAGCAGTGCGCCACGGTCGTCGATCTC
>DATEMN010000352.1:0-4309 GCA_035275565.1 Pseudonocardiaceae bacterium
GCTCCCCGGTGACCGCAACCTCTGCGACCCCCGGATGCTCCAGCAGAACGTTTTCGATCTCGCCCGAGCCGATCTTGTACCCGCCGCTGGAGATCAGGTCCGTGGCGCGGCGCCCGACCAGCCGCAGGTGACCGTCCGGGCCGCGGGTGGCGACGTCGCCGGTGCGTAACCACCCGTCGCACATCACCGCAGCAGTGGCATCGGGGCGGTTGAGGTAGCCGAGAAACAGCGTCGGACCGGCGACCTCGATCTCCCCGATGGTCTCGTCGTCGGCTCCCTCGAGGACCCCACCGTGGTCGTCCACCAGCCGCAACGCCACCCCATCCAGCGGTGGCCCGACAGTGCCCGGTCTGCGTTGACCGTCGACCCGCACCGCGCAGGTGATCAGCGATTCGGTCATGCCGTATCGCTGCACCACATGCTGGCCGGTAGCCGTCGCAATCCGCTGGTAGTCGGAGACCGCCAGCGCAGCGGAGCCCGAAACGAGTAGCCGTGCCCTACCCAGTGCAGCGGCGACCTGAGGATCCTGCTCGGCGGCCGCGGCGAGCCGGTGATACATCGTCGGCACCCCGAACAGCATCGTCGCCCGATCACCCAGTTCCCGGGCCACTCCCGGTACGGAGAACGAGCCCAGGTGATGCAGGGCGCCGCCGAGCCGCAGCGGCCCGAGGACACCGAGCACCAGACCGTGCACATGGAACAGCGGCAGCCCGTGCACCAAGACGTCCTGGGCGGTCCACCGCCAGGCCGCGGCGAGTGCATCGACGTCCGCAGCGAGCGCGCGCCGCGGCAGCACCGCGCCCTTGGGCAAGCCGGTGGTGCCCGAGGTGTAGACAATCAGGGCGGGCGACTCGGGATCCGGCTCGGGCGGCATCGACCCGTTCCCCGCTTTCAGGTCAATGGCGAGCCTCGGTAGGGTTCGCAGCGCTTCCGGCAACGTGGCTCCCGGGGCGGTGAGCACCAGGTCGGGCATCGCGTCGGAGACGACGTGCGGCAGCTCCCGGCTGCCCAGCTTGGGGTTGATCGGCACCGCAGGCACCCCGACCGCCAGCGCTGCCACCATCGCCACGCAGGTCTCCAGCTCCGGCACCGCCCAGACGGCCACCCGCCGCGCCCAGGACAGCCGGGGCGCCAACGCCGCCACCACTACGCCCAGCTCCCGATGGGTCAGCGAACGCGGCCCGAAGCGCAGCGCCTCAGCGTCGGTGGGCTGATGTAATGTAGGCAACAATGGAGCAGTGCCCACTCGGTGACTCCTTTCGAGGTAACGTCTCAAGCATGGTCGAGCGAGCTGGCACCGTCGATGGTCAGCCCCGACCTTTCGAATGGTGGATGACTTCTCATCTTGCCTTGGCACTGGCGTTCAACTGCTTCCTGCCGGTGCTGCTGCCGACCTACGTGCTCTCGGTCGGGGGGACCGCCATGGACGTTGCGCTGGCGATGTCCATGGCCGGCTTGTTCGCATTGATCGGGCCGTCGATCGGCGGGCTCGCGGTGCGACACCGAGCGCATCGACTGGTGCAGACGCTGGGTGTGCTGGGGATGGCTCTGGGGCTCGGGGGGCTGGCACTGTCCGGTGGTGACTCATTGTTGATCGTGCTTGCCATCGCCGTGATGGGTATCGGTGCGGCGGCGGCGGTGGCGGCTCCTACTTTCATCCTCGGCACCACTCTGCCCACGGGTGTCCAGGAACGGCAGTTGACCTGGCTACAGCTCAATCTGGACCTGGGCAAGATCGTTGGAGGGCTGACACTCGGGGGGATGGCGGCGGCGAAACTTCCGTTCCATGCCCAGTTCTGGGTTGGTGGGCTGGTGATCGGCCTGCTTGGTATGCTCGTGTGGATGAGCAGTCGCTCTGCGGCTGCCCGGATCCGTCAGCCGGAGGCCGATCCCACCACAGCGGACCAACCGTCACGTGCCGTAGCGCCCCTGAAGACACTGCTGCTGTTGTCGCTGTTCGGCGTCCCGGTGGTGTCCCAACTGGTGGGCAGTAAGACCATGCTGGAGGCGCAGATCTCCACGTTGCTGACAGTGTCCGGGCTGGTCGGCATTGGCCTGTACTTCCTCACCGGTCGCTGGATGGCCCAGTCCAGCCCCGGTCTGGTCTGGGCGACCGGCCATGCTCTGCGCGGAGCCGGGGGCATCGTCCTCGGTGTGTTCGGTCTTGCGCATGGGATGGCCTACCTCGTCGTATTGGCCGCGTTTCTGGTGTTGGAGTCGATTCCCGCGATCGTGTGGATTGCGCAGGCTCGGACGGCAACACAGTTCGCCCCCCGGGCGACCGCAGTGGTGAGAGGCCATTCGACGCAATGCGCCAGCCGGGCGGCTGGACCAGGAAGGCACTCGACTTGCATATGTCAGACCGCGTAACTGAGATCGCACTCGATCGCCGGTCAGTGTTTTACCGTCTGCTCGTTTCGGAGTGGCTACCGTGGAACAGGGTAAAAAGGAAGATCAGTGACGGCACGAGCAGGATCGCGCCGACTACAAGGCTGATCAGCATCGCGCGCAGGGTGGTCTCCGGCGCGGCAGCGGCTTGTACGGTGAGTGCGGGTTGCAGCAGGTAGGGATACTGGGCGACGGCCCATCCCCAGACGACGGTGATGACCGTCAGGGCGGCCGCAACCCGAGCCAAGCCGGGTCGTCTGATTACCAGCAGCACGATCGAGCCGAGCCCGGCCGCCGCAGAGGCCACGATGAGCGGTAGGCCACGCGAGGTCAGGCCGCTGAACAAATGCGGTGCGTCCGCGCGGAGCACGGCGATACCGGCCAGTGCGATACCGCCGAGGAGCAGCGCGGTGGCGATGGCACGGGTCCGGAAGTACTCGAACAACAACAGGTCGCGGTGTTGCCGAGCTTCGGCGCACAGGTACACGGCAGCGAGGTAGGCGCACACGCCGACGGCGATGACCCCGCCGAGGATCGAGGTGGGATTGAGCCAGCTGGTGATCACGTCTCCGGCGGCGATGCCCGGTGGGACCCGTCCCGAGGCGACGGCACCAGCGATGGTGCCGAGGAACAACGGAGTGGCCACCGAGGAGAACGCGAACGAAGCTCCGAAGAACCGCTGAAGTGTGAGTTGGTCGACAGAGTGACGGAACGCGAACGCCGACCCGCGGGCGATCATGCCCAGCGCGGCCAACGTGAGGGGGATGTAGAGGGTGGAGGCGATCGCGGCGAACGCCGGCGGAAAGCTGGTCCAGAGTACGACGAGCACGAAGATCAGCCAGACATGATTCGCCTCCCACACCGGGCCGATGGACCGCTCGACGAGCCGTCGCGGAGAGCGTCCCCGTTCGGTGCCCCCGGCCAGCAGATCCCAGAAACCAGCGCCGAAGTCGGCGCCGCCGAACAGAGCGTAGGCCGTGAGGCCAACCCACATAATGGCCAGCACAGCCTCAGCAGCGGTGATCATGCCGCCTCCGCGGGACCACGTACGGCGGTCATCGGGTGGTACCTCGAACCTGCGCCGGAGGCTCTTGCGGGGCGATCGACGCCTCGGGAGATGCCCCGGCGAGACGGCGCAGCACGTACACCGTCATGACGGTCAGCACGAGATAGACGGCGAGGACGAGATAAAAACCATAGCGCAGCCCAGGTGCGGTGCTCACCGCGTCGCGGGTCAACTGGATCCCATAGACGATCCAGGGCTGCCGGCCCACCTCGGTGGCCACCCACCCGGCTTCCAGCGCGACCACCGCCGCCAGCCCGGACAGCGCGACGGCACGTAGGAACCAGGGAGTGCGCGGGATGTCGCGGCGTCGCCACCAGGCCCAGGCCAGCCAGGCCGCCAGCCCCAGCAACGCGAATCCGATGCCGACCATCAGATTGTAGGACAGGTGTGTGACATTCACCGGCGGACGCAACTCCGGCGGTACCCGGTCCAGGCCGGCCACGAAGCCGTTCGGGTCGTGGTGGACGAGCAACGACAGCCCGTAGGGGATCTCGATCGCACCGACCAGCCTGTCGTCAAGGTAAATCCCACCCAACGACAGCGGCTGTGCCGTACCCGACTGGTAGAGACCCTCCAACGCGGCCAGCTTCGCCGGTTGGTGCTTGGCCACCGTCGTGGCGATCCAGTCTCCGACGCCGATCTGGATTGGCGCCGCGACCGCTGCGACAGTCAACGGCACGAGCAGACCCAGCCGGTGATAACGGCTGCGGCGGCCCCGCAGCATCCCGACCGCGTACACCGACGCCACGCAGAAGCCGGTGACCATGACGGCGGCGAGGATCATGTGCACGGACTGCGCGGCGGTGGAGGGGTTGAACATCGCCACCCACGGATCGGAGTTCACCACCTGCCCAT
>DATEMN010000353.1:0-3033 GCA_035275565.1 Pseudonocardiaceae bacterium
AGATCGCCAAGGCCCGCCGGGTGCTCCACCACCTCGACGAACGCCAACCGCGTGCCTACCGACCCGTGAGTGGTGATTAGTGCCATGGCACTAATCACCACTCACGGGTCGCTGGCCATCGCGCTGCTCAGCTATTCGACCAAGCCTCGGGGCAGCGTGGTGCACACACTGTCGCTGGCCGAAGCACTCGCTGAGGCTGGACAGCGGGTGACGGTCTGGACGCTGGGCCGTGGCGGGGACAGCACGTTCTTCCGGCCCATCGACCCGCGGGTCACGGTGCGGATCGCGCCGTTTCCCGACGTCGCCGGCGAAAAGATCGGACCCCGGGTGCTGCGCTCCATCCAAGTGCTGGCCGATGCCTTCGACCCAGCCGGCTACGACGTGGTGCACGCGCAGGACTGCATCAGCGCCAACGCAGCCGACCACTGCATCCGAACGGTGCATCACATCGACCACTTCAGCACCCCTGAGCTGGCCGCCTGCCACGAGCGCGCCATCAAAGATCCGTTCGCCCACGTGTGCGTGTCGGCCGCGGTGGCCACCGAGCTGCGCGCCGGCTGGGGGATCACCGCCGAGGTCATCCCCAACGGCGTGGACGCGCAACGGTTCAGCGACGCCGTCGGTACTGCCGCTCACCAGCAGTGGCGGTCACAGCTGGGCCGCTACGTGCTGGCCGTCGGCGGCATCGAGCCCCGCAAGGGATCACTGGAGCTACTCGACGCCTACGCGCTGGTGCACAAGCACCTGCCCGACGTGCAGCTGGTGATCGCCGGTGGGGAGACCCTGTTCGACTACCAGGATTACCGGACCCGCTGGGAGCAGCGGACTGCGGCGCTGCAGGTCGAGCCGGTGGTGCTCGGTCCGGTGACGCACGACACGCTTCCCGCATTGGTCGCCGCTGCGGGGGTCTTCGCCTTCCCGTCCATCAAGGAGGGGTTCGGCCTAGCCGCCATGGAGGCGCTGGCCGCAGGAGTGCCGCTGGTCATGTCCAATCTCCCGGTACTCCGCGAGATCTTCTCCGGCGCCGCCCGATTCGCCGACGACCCCGCAGAGCTGGCGACGCACCTGAGGGCCTCCCTCGCCAAGCCGGACCAGACCGCTCGGGATACCGGCCGAGCGCTGGCCGCCCGCTACACCTGGTCGGCCGCCGCTCAGCGACACCTCACGTTCTACCAGCGCCTTGTCGACCTTCGTCGCGCCCCCGAAGAGCCTCGCCCCCTGATCGAGCACCTCCAACCTTTGACCATCCTGGACGATATGCGCCCGAGCAGGCAGTAGATCTTCGATGTCTAAGGCTGCGCGTCAGTATTGGCCAAAGAAGAGGTTGCCTGGCGCCTGCGGATCTGAACTGGTGAAGAAATTGCGGACCTTCCGTGTCGTCCATGCCTGGTGAGATCTCGAAAATGATGGCTTACGAGTGTTGCTAAAGACTGCGATCGAGTGATCGTCGACGCCTTATTCAAGCTGGTCACTGGCGACGTCACGCCGATCGAAGCGGGTAAGCAGATGCGAAAAAGATCGCCGCACCGAGGTGGAGCCGTTGTCATTTTGGATCTGCGCCCGACCTAGCGCGTCGAGCAGCACGGTCAGCCGCGCGCCTGCTCGGGTGACAGTGGGGAGCAGTAGGGTCGGCTGATGCGCTCCGTTGTCACCCTTATCACTCTCGGCATCGATGACCTGCCTCGAGCCCGGGCCTTCTACGCGGCACTCGGCTGGCGGGAGTCCGCAAGCTCGTCGGAGGACATCGCGTTCCTGCACGGCGTCGGGCCAGCACTCGGGCTGTGGTCACGTGCCGCGTTGGCGGTGGATTCTGGGGTAGACCAGGATTCCAGCGGCTGGGGCGGGATCACACTGGCCCACAACGTCGGCTCGCCGGACGAGGTTGACGCCGTGCTGACCGAGGCGCAGGACGCGGGTGGAACCGTCGTGCGCGCCGCTGTTACCACGGACTGGGGTGGCTACTCGGGCGTGTTCGCCGACCCGGACGGTCACCGGTGGGAAGTCGCCCATAACCCGTTCTGGCCGCTGGACGGCAACGGGCGCGCGGTCCTGCCCCCATGAGCGATGAGGGTCGGCTGGGACCATCGGTTCTATCGAATTTGACCTGTTTCATACCCATCGCCGGCACTCTGCTGATCACCCCGCACACCAGATCAGGCGAGGCGAGAGCGGCTGACCAGGCGGCGAATGCGCCGTACGACGAACCGCTTGCGACCACTCGCCCGTCACTCCACGGCTGAGCCGATAGCCATTCGACGGTGCGCGAATCGGCTCATGGGCACTCGGCCTCACGATCCGCGAGTGCCCAGACCACTGGCAGTGCCCGCACCGGATGGCGTTCCACTCGGCAGGTTCGGATGTCGACCAGAACCTGGTTACCCTCGCTCGGCATGTCCTCGCCAGAGAGTGCCGCGAGGATATCGGCGATGAGCAGGCCGACCACGACCACTGAGGTACCAGCCGGTGTCACGGGAACCGGCGGCAGCCAACCAGCGGAATCGAGATAGTTCCAATATTCCTGAAGCTCATCCGCATGTGCCGCCGCAGCGAGTATTCGAGACCGGGTATCGGCGTAGCCGGCGGTTCGGCCCGGCCAGCTCAGCGGGCCCAGCACCCAGTGTCGACCATCAAGGACATCTCGTGACCTCGGATCCGGAGTAGCCAGTCGGCCGGGTCGCGGTGCCGCCATGTACCGTCTTCGACTCGATACAGATGGGTACCGGCCGGCAACCGAGGAAACGTAGCATCCTAATCACTCATGACGACGAAATAGCGGTGGGACCTGAAGCAGTGTCAAGGTCCCACCGCCAGCGAAGATCACTTTCGTGATCAATCCTCGAATCTCCAGGCGAACGGGTCGTGTACGAGTGCATTCGTGTTCGCAAGACCCGGAATGACGTCCTCGCCCTCGATGGCATCGAACTCGATGTCAATCTCGTTCTCTTCCGTCGCTTGATCCTCTCCGCATGCTCAGAGTGCGATTTTTCGTCACACGCAACGAACGTAACACACCCCAAGCTGCTGATGCAATCT
>DATEMN010000354.1:0-3880 GCA_035275565.1 Pseudonocardiaceae bacterium
GTTGCTGCGCTAGAATGGTGATCGACCAGGAAAATCTCCGGGACTAGGCTAGCCCGGCGCGGGTAGCCTAGCGGACGTTGCGGCGTCTTGGGGATGACACGCTGACTCATAGCCGGAGTCTCGAGTGGGGGCTGATCCCGCGGTCTCGGGATCACCTGCACCGACGAGGTTCTGTTGCACCCGGATCCGTATCCCCGCCGGGAATCCGGTACAATCTTTGACGCTTTCGATTGTGTCTGCTCAGTCAGCACCTGGATCTGCCGCTGGGCGAGTCGGGCGTCGTCCGGTACCGGCGGGGCGATGACACGACAGGAGAGCACCGGTTGCGCGTCGGGCCGCTCCCATTGCGCCGGATCGATCTGTTCGGACTGTTCGTGAAATCCGGGGAAAGAATGTCACATCTTTACAGAGGTGCCACCGAGGGCAACTTTCCGCCTGAAGTTGCGTTCTCTGGCACCTCCGAAACGGATCCCTACACCTCCTCCCTGGGACGGGAGGGGCTGATGAGATGAAGGCACGGCTTACCTGAGCTATCGGCGCCGCGTTCCTATACGTTGAAGCGGAAGTCAACCACGTCACCGTCGGCCATCACGTAGTCCTTGCCCTCCATCCGGACCTTCCCAGCGGCCCGGGCCTGCGCCATCGACCCGGCCGCGACCAAGTCGTCGTAGGACACGATCTCGGCCTTGATGAACCCGCGCTGGAAATCGCTGTGGATCACCCCGGCGGCCTCCGGCGCGGTCGACCCCGCCCGGATGGTCCAGGCCCGCGCCTCCTTGGGGCCGGCGGTGAGATATGTCTGCAACCCCAGGGTGTGGAACCCGGCGCGGGCCAGCGCGTGCAGTCCCGGTTCGGACTGCCCGATCGAGTCCAGCAACTCAGCAGTCGACGCCGGATCCAGCTCCAGCAGCTCGGATTCCACTTTCGCGTCCAGGAACACCGCATCGGCACTGTCGACCAGCTTGCGCAGCTCGGCTTGGCGCTCGACGTCGGTGAGCACGCCCTCGTCGGCGTTGAAGACATACAGCAACGGCTTCAGCGTCAGCAGGCTGAGCTCGGCGAGCGCGCCAACCTCCAGCTCCGCGCGGGCGGCGAACAAGGTGCGCCCGACGTCAAGCACTTCCCTGGCGGCCTGCGCGGCGGCCAGTACAGCACGCCGTTCCCGGGGATGGGTCCGGGCCTCCTTCTCCAGCCGGGGCAGCGCGCGGTCCACGGTCTGCAAATCGGCCAGCACCAGCTCGGTCTCGACGGTGGCGATGTCGTCGGCCGGGTCGACCCGCCCGTCGACATGCAGCACGTCAGGGTCGTCGAAGACCCGTACCACCTGGCAGATCGCGTTGGCCTCGCGGATGTTGGCGAGGAACTTGTTGCCCAGCCCGGCGCCCTCAGAGGCGCCTGCGACGATCCCGGCGATGTCAACGAACGACACCGTGGCCGGCACCACCTTGGCACTATCGAAAAGCTCGGCCAGCCGCCCGAGACGTTCATCAGGCAACGGGACCACCCCGATGTTGGGCTCGATAGTGGCGAAGGCGTAGTTCGCCGCGAGCACGTTGTTGCGGGTCAGCGCGTTGAACAGGGTGGACTTGCCGACGTTGGGCAGGCCGACGATGCCGAGGGTGAGGCTCACGGGACGTCGAGTCTAGGCGATAGGTCGTGGCGTCCGATTCCCGCTAGAACCGGGCCCACCCGGCTGGCACGATCTCAGACTGTGCTGCTCGACCACGATCGCTGTTACCGAGCCGTCTCCTCGCGCGACGCCCGGTTCGACGGGTGTTTCGTCGTCGCCGTGCGGACCACCGGCATCTACTGTCGGCCATCTTGCCCCACAGTGACGCCCAAACCGTGCAACGTCACCTTCCTGCCCACCGCCGCGGCCGCCCAAATCGCCGGCTACCGGGCCTGTCGCCGCTGCCTGCCCGACGCCGTGCCGGGCTCACCGGAGTGGAACCTGCGGGGCGATCTGGTGGCCAGGGCGGTCCGGCTGATCGCTGACGGCGTGGTCGAGCGCGAGGGCGTTCCCGGGCTGGCCGCCCGGCTGGGTTACTCCACCCGCCAACTCAACCGGGTGCTCACCGCCGAGTTGGGCGCCGGAGCGCTCGCGCTGGCCAGGGCGCACCGGGCGCAGGCCGCGCGGGTGCTCGTCGAAACCACCGCGCTGCCGCTGACGGATGTCGCGTTCGCCGCCGGATTCGCCTCGGTGCGCCAGTTCAACGCCACCGTGCAGGCGGTGTACGCCACCACCCCGTCGGTGCTGCGCAACCGAGCCACCCTGCGACCGACGCCAGGAGCCCTCACCCTGCGGCTGCCGTTTCGGACCCCGATGGACGGCGCGGGCATGCTGGACTTCCTCGCCGCGCGAGCGGTCCCCGGGGTGGAATGCGCCCTCAACCGTGGCTACGCCCGGACGCTGCGGCTGCCGCACGGGCACGGCTCGGCGATGGTGCGCCTAGCGCCGTCGCACTGGGATTGCACCGTGCGACTCGACGATCTGCGGGATCTACCGGTGGCGGTGAGCCGGCTGCGCAGGTTGCTCGACGCCGACGCCGACCCGTGCGCCGTCGACGAGGTGCTCGGCGCGGACCCCCTGCTGGCCGCCGCGGTAGCCGAGCAGCCCGGGATCCGAGTCCCCGGCACCGTCGACGGCGCCGAGACGGTACTGCGCGCGGTGCTCGGGCAGCAGGTGACGGTGGCATCCGCGCGCACCGCCGCAGCCCGTCTCGTCGCGGTGCTGGGTGAGCCGGTGGAAGGTCCCGAGGCCGGGCTGTCCCGGCTGTTCCCGACCCCGGCAGCGATCGCCGAGCATGCCACCGACATTCTCACCGGCCCACGCCGCCGGATCGAGACGGTCCAGGTCACGGCCGCGGCACTGGCCGCCGGTGACCTGGTCGTCGACCCCGGGTGCGACCCTGACGTGCTGCGCACGGAACTCCAGGCGATCCCCGGGATCGGCCCGTGGACAGCGGACTACGTGATCCTGCGCGTGCTGGGTGCCACCGATGTGCTGCTGGACACCGATCTAGCGATCCGGCGCGGCGCGGCCGCCCTGGGGCTAGCCACCGATGCCGATGGGCTGCGGCGGCGGGCCCAACGCTGGCGACCGTGGCGGTCCTACGCCGGGATGCACCTGTGGCGGGCCGCCGCCACCCGACCACGACGAGCGGAGCGGACGGCATGACCTCCACCCCCACCGTGTCCATTTCCACCGTAGACACCCCGATCGGCCCCTTCACGGCTCTCGTCGACCCCGACGGCGCGGTGCTCGCGGCAGGCTGGACAGCACAGCCGGACGATCTGCTGCAGCTGGTGGCACCCGCCCTGCGCCCGACGTCCGTGGTCTACCGGGCCGACCTGGGAACGGTGACTGCCGCGGCGACCGCCTACCACCGGGGTGACCTCGCCGCGATCTGCGACGTGCCGGTGCGTCAGCGCAGCGGCGAGTTCCTCCAGCACACCTGGCAGGTGCTGCGCGCGGTCCCGGCCGGCGCCCCGGTGAGCTACACCGAACTGGCCGCCAAGGCCGGCCGGCCGCAGGCGGTGCGGGCAGCGGCAGCGGCCTGCGCACGTAACCCCTCGGCCCTATTCGTCCCATGCCACCGGGTGCTGCGCAGCGACGGCTCGCTGGGTGGTTTCCGCTGGGGCCTGCCCGCCAAGCGCTGGCTCCTGCACCACGAGGCCCGCTGAGCTGGCCCAACGGGCCTCGGACGGCGCGCCTCGCTGATTCTGTCAGGGTGCTGTTGCACGCTGTGACGCGTGGATTACTCCGTGCTCATCGCCCTGCTGGCTGGTCTGGTGGTCGGTGCGCTGATCAGCTGGCTGCTGGCCGCTGCTGGCCGTCAGGCCGCGGTGGCCGAGACCAGCCGCACCGCCGACGCCGCCA
>DATEMN010000355.1:0-2385 GCA_035275565.1 Pseudonocardiaceae bacterium
TGCGGGCGGTGCGGCGGATCGCCCGGCGCTGGTGGGCCGGGACCTCCCACGCGGAGGGGTGCTGCGCCAACCAACGGTAGCGATAGCTCGCGTAGGGGATGTGGGCCACGTACAGCAGCATCGCCACGCCCAGCAGCGCGAACGGGAACGTGATCACCGCCGCGGCTAGGCCGGCGATCAGGACAAGCAGCGGCGCCACGACCCGCGCTGGTACCCGCACCGCCTTCGCCGACAGGGTGGGCAGGCGGCTGGTCATCGCCGCCGCCACCGCGATCGTCCACACCGCCACAACCACCGGTGCGGACCACCAGCCCGCGCCGAACTGCAGGAAGACGGTGAGCGGGAGCAGCACCAGCAGCGCGCCTGCTGGGGACGGGACGCCGACGAAGAACTCCTTGGCGAACGGCAACGCCTCGGTGTCGTCGAGCAGGGTGTTGAACCGGGCCAGCCGCAACACCGTGCAGACCGTGAACACCAGCGCCACCGGCCATCCGACGCGGATGTCGTCCAGTGCCCAGACGAACAGCACGACCGCGGGTGCCACGCCGAAGGAGATGCAGTCGGCCAGCGAGTCCAGCTCGGCGCCGATCCGGGAGGTGGCATCGAGCAGCCGAGCCAGCCGGCCATCGACCGCGTCCAGCAGCGCGGCCAGCGCAATCGCGGCGAGCGCACCCGCATTGTTGCCGTCCAGGGCGAACTTCAGCGCCGACAGGCCCGCGCACAATGCCAGTACGGTGATCACGTTGGGCAGCAGGCGGACTCCGGCGCCGGGCACCGCTCAGGACTCCACGGTCGAGGGCAGGCGGGCCAGCGGGGTCTCCCCACCCACGGTGCGCTGTCCGGGGCGGACCAGCACCGCACTGCCTGGTGGCAGGTAGAGGTCTACCCGGGACCCGAAACGGATCAGACCGTAGGTCGATCCGGCCGTCACCACATCGCCGGGCCGTACTGAGCAGACGATCCGGCGGGCCACCAGTCCGGCGATCTGCACCACGACGAGGTCGTGTCCGGTCGTCGAGCGCAGCAGCACGCTGGCGCGTTCGTTGGCGTCGCTGGCCTTGTCGAGGTCGGCCGACAGGAACATTCCCGGTCGGTAAGTGATGTGGCGCACCTCACCGTCCACCGGGATGCGCTGCACGTGCACGTCGAACACGGACAGAAACACGCTGACCCGGGGCCGTTCCTGACCGTCGAGTTCCAGCTCTGCTGGTGGTGTGGCGAGCGTCACGCTGCTCACCGTGCCGTCGGCGGGGGCCACCGCGAGGGCCGGGTCCTGCGGCGGGACCCGCTGCGGTTCGCGGAAGAACGCCGCGCAGCACGCGGTCGCGAGGACGCCGAGGGTCGCCGCGGTCGGAGACAGCCGGCGCAGTAGCAGTGCCGCGACGGCACCTCCGGCCACGAACGGCCGTCCGGCGGGGTGCATCGGCGGGAGGGTTTCGCGGGTGAGATCCACCAGGTGCCACAGCATCGCGGGCAAGCGGGGGCAGGCCATGCGTTCGGAGGTCCTCGGGATCGTTGACGGGCGGGCCGGTGCACGCCATGCGTGCCTCACCGTACGCGCCGTGTGGCGGGTGGTGAAAGGCGCCGGGGATCCACCGTCCCCCGACGGCAGATCCCCGGCACCCCATAACCGTTCGACCGCTCCCCAGCTTCCCGAACGGTTATCTCCCAGCGCCCCTGCGCCCCCCGACAGCGCAGGAACCCTGCGCCTCTGGGATGCAACAGCTCGCCGAGCGATTGCTTACCCATAGTGTGCGGCGGGTCACCCGCGATCACAAGGTCCGTCCGCGCAGTCGTGGATTTCTCACATACCCAGCGGCACCCGGCGCGCGGAGCCGGTCCGGCCGCCCACACGTCGCCGGGATCGACCGCGGCGGGCACCAGATGGACACATCATCGCGGGCTATCGCATTCGCTGCAGGCGAACTACGCAACCTGGAGTACATAAAAGTGGCCTATCGAGATGACGACCGGCTCTCGGGCGTCCAGCATCCTGAGTGAGTAATCGGGATCATCCTTTCGGATATTAACTAACCGGTCCAATCGTGCCGGTTTTCCACGAAGAGCACGTATGCGCATAATCATTATCCTCGGCTGAGTACGTCGCTCGTCTCGGCACGCTGACCGGCAACGTCGACGTCCGCGCCGCCATCGCGGCAGTCTGCATCCAGAACGCGGTGCGGTGGGGGCTACCAGGTGGTGGGGAGGACTTCGACTTCGTCGTTGGCTGCTAGGTGGGTGAGGGGTTCTGGGATGTCGATGAGGCAATTCGACCTGGCTAGGGCGCCGAGCAGGTGCGAGCCGGTGCCACCGACCGGGGCGACGGTGCCCGCGGCGCAGTCCAGCGCGCCGCGCCGGAACTGCCGGAGATCCGCCGGCGACTCC
>DATEMN010000356.1:0-4842 GCA_035275565.1 Pseudonocardiaceae bacterium
GCCCTGTCGCTGGTGCTCATCGCCGTGTCGCTCGCCGTGCTCGTGCCCCTGCGCGACCGCTGGCTCACGGTCTGAGCCGGCGGACGACGGACGACGGCCGGCTGAGCGTGCTCGACGCCGCCCTCGACGTCCACCTCGGCCCGTTCCGGCTCGACATCGAGCTGACGGTCGACGACGGCGAGGTCGTCGCCCTGCTCGGGCCGAACGGCGCCGGCAAGACCACCGCCCTGCGGGCCATCGCCGGGCTCCAGCCCCTCGACGGCGGGCGGCTCGTGCTCGACGGCGCCGTCCTCGACGACCCCGCCGCCGACACCTTCGTCCCCACCGCCCGGCGGCCCATCGGCGTGGTGTTCCAGGACTACCTGCTCTTCCCGCACCTGACCGCGCTGGACAACGTCGCGTTCGGCCCGCGGGCCACTGGCACCCGCCGGCCGCAGGCCCGTGAGGCGGCGATGCGCCGCCTCACCGAGGTGGATGCCGTGCAGTTCGCGCTGCGTCGCCCCCGCCGGCTGTCCGGCGGGCAGGCCCAGCGCATCGCGCTGGCCCGGGCGCTGGCCGCAGATCCCGACCTGCTGCTGCTGGACGAGCCGTTGTCGGCGGTGGACGTGGAGATCGCGCCCGCTTTGCGGTCGTTGCTGCGCTCGGTGCTGGCCGATCGGCTCGCCCTCATCGTCACCCACCAGGTGATCGACGCACTGGTGCTCGCCGACCGGGTGGTGGTGCTCGAGGGTGGCCGCGTGGTGGAGCAAGGCCCGACCCGCGAGGTGCTCACCCGGCCGCGCAGCGCGTTCGCCGCGCGGTTGGCTGGGCTGAACCTGGTATCCGGTACCGCGACGGCTAATGGATTGCGTGCCGAGGACGGTTTCGAGCTGACCGGTGTGACCGACTCCACGGTTCTCGGCACCGCGGCGGTCGCGGTATTCACCCCCGCCGCGGTGGCGGTATATATGGATCCGCCCAAGGGCAGCCCGCGCAACGTGATCCAAGACCGGGTCGCGGCGCTGGAACCCAATGGCACCCTCGTCCGGGTACGTGGCGTGGCCGGGCTAGCGGCGGACATCACCCCGGTCGCTGTGGTGGAGCTGGGGTTGCACGCCGGTGCCGGGGTGTGGTTCGTGGTCAAGGCCGCCGAGGTCGCCGTCTACCCCGTGAATGGTTCCCGATAGACGGATGTATCACGGAGCGGATCCCCGTCCTCCTCATATCTGGCTGCTGTTCCGGCAGCGGTGGGCACGTGGAGGAGGTGGTCTGGTGCGATTCCCGAACCCCGTTGCCGTCACCTGCCTGAGCTGCGGGCGACCCACCGTCATGGCCGAGACCGCCCTCGGCACGGTACAAGTGCACTGCGGCACCTGGCGCTGGCAGTGCGACACCCCCGGCACGGTGTCGATTCACCGGACCGAGCTGGACGCGGCACATGACCAGGAATGGGCGGCATAACTAACACTGCTCGGTGAACCAGGCGATGGCGGAAGCTCCGTTCACACCACTCCAAACGCATGAAGTGCGGCCATAAAATTCTATTTAGTGCTGTTGGTCAGTTCATGTGCCCAGGCGCGAAGGCACTGACGAAGCTCAGTAACCTGTGTCACTGGAGGGTGTGCGCGCCAATCGATCCCCATCTCCACCCGCACCTGACCGCCCTGGCCGTCGGTCAGACGCAGACGCGCGAAGGCCGGATTGTGCCGCAGGATCTCCACGGTGAGCCCAGCGGCCTGGTACGCCTCAATGGCCGCGCCAGCTTGGCGGGTGTACACAGTCAGCAAGAGACCAGCCGTGGAAGGCGGTTGCGAATGACGACAGACCTACCACATTGATAGCGGCGAGGAAGTCGGCATCGCCACCATCGCCGGAGGGGGAGATCGTTGTGACCGCGGTGCCTGAGCTTTCGTCGTATGTTTCGGGGGTCTCGGAGGTCCCGCTGCTGGGCGACACCATCGGCGACAACCTCGATCGCACGGTGGCCCGGCACGGTGACCGGGAGGCGCTGGTGGATTGGCCCAGCGGCCGCCGGTGGACCTACTCGCAGCTGCGCGCCGAGGTCGACGCGCTGGCCCATGGCCTGCTGGCCGCCGGGATCGGTAAGGGTGACCGGGTGGGTATCTGGGCGCCGAACTGCCCGGAGTGGCTACTCATCCAGTATGCCACCGCGAAGATCGGCGCGATCCTGGTCACCGTCAACCCCGCGTACCGGACCAGTGAACTGGAGTACGTGCTCAACCAGGCCGGGATCCGGATGCTGGTCGCTGCGGCGTCGTTCAAGACCTCCGACTACACCGCGATGATCTCCGAGGTGCGGCCGCGCTGCGCCGCAGTGGAGCGGGTGGTACTGATCGGCTCCCCCGAGTGGGATGCGCTCCCGGTGCCCGACGGTGACGCGTCGCTACCGGCGGCACTGTCCCCAGACGACCCGATCAACATCCAGTACACCTCGGGCACCACCGGCTTCCCCAAGGGTGCCACGCTGTCGCACCACAACATCCTCAACAACGGCTACTTCGTCGGCGACCTGTGCGGCTACACCGAGGCTGACCGGATCTGCGTGCCGGTGCCGCTCTACCACTGCTTCGGCATGGTGATGGGTAACCTGGCTGCCACCACGCACGGCGCCTGCCTGGTGTACCCGGCGCCGTCGTTCGAGCCGGCGGCGACCCTGGCGGCCGTCGCGCAGCAGCGGTGCACCTCGCTGTATGGGGTGCCCACCATGTTCATCGCCATGCTCGCCGATAACGGTTTCGAGTCCTATGACCTGTCGTCGCTGCGGACCGGGATCATGGCGGGCTCGCCGTGCCCGGTGGAGGTGATGAAGCAGGTCGTCGAGCGGATGGGCATGACCGAGGTGACCATCTGCTACGGCATGACCGAGACCTCCCCGGTGTCCACCCAGACCCGGGCGGACGACTCGCTGGACCGGCGGGTGTCCACGGTCGGCCGGGTGCACCCGCATCTCGAGGTGAAGATCATTGACCCGGACACCGGGCTGACGGTGCCGCGCGGGACCCCGGGGGAGCTGTGCACCCGCGGGTACTCGGTGATGCTCGGCTACTGGGGCCAGCCTGACCAGACCGCCGAGGTGATCGACCAAGCCCGCTGGATGCACACCGGCGACGTCGCGACGATGGACGTCGAGGGCTACCTCAGCATCACCGGGCGGATCAAGGACATGGTCATCCGCGGTGGTGAGAACATCTACCCGCGCGAGATCGAGGAGTTCCTCCACACCCACCCGGACATCCTGGATGCACAGGTGATCGGCGTGCCCGACCCGCACTACGGCGAAGAGCTGTGTGCCTGGGTGCGGCTGCGGTCGGGCGCGCCCGAGCTGACCGCCGACGCGCTGCGGGCCTATGCCACCGGCAAGCTCGCGCACTACAAGATCCCCCGGTACGTGCACGTGGTGGACGAGTTCCCGATGACCGTCACCGGCAAGGTCCGCAAAGTAGACATGCGCCACCACTCCGCGGCGCGCCTCACCCAGCACCCGTAACCCCACCGCTCTAGACCGCGACAACATCCATGGTGCGCACCACGGCGGCATGTGGCGGCAAAGAAACGCCCCAAAAGTGACTGAAGGTCGTAAGGTGGGGGGTACGCGTCCCGGGTGCGCTCGGGGCGCGTTCGCCTTGCTGGTCGCGCACTCCCGGCAGGCGATATTCCACGAGGGAACGGTGAGGTCAGTGCCGACCGGCAAGGTCAAGTGGTACGACGCGGGCAAGGGCTTCGGTTTCGTCACCCAGGACGGTGGTGCCGACGTCTATGTGCGGGCTACCGCACTACCGACTGGGGTGACCGATCTCAAGACCGGCCAGCGGGTCGAGTTCGGGCTGGCCGATGGGAGACGCGGTCCGCAGGCCCTGTCGGTGCGGTTGTTGGAGTCGCCGCCGTCAGTGGCGGAGGCCCGGCGCCGGCCGGCTGAGGAGCTGCACGGCCTGATCGAAGACATGATCAAGATGCTGGAGTCTCGGGTACAGCCGGACCTGCGCCGTGGTCGCTATCCCGACCGTCGCAACACCAAGCGGGTCGCGGAGGTGGTGCGGGCCGTCGCCCGCGAGCTGGATCCGTGACCGTGCGTCGGTACTACGTCAGGTCGGCTCGGCGGGTAGCGGGGTGCTGGCGCAGCGGGGCGCCCGCACCGAACCCGGGGATCAGCGACGATCCGCGCCGGGCCAGTATGGTCTGCGCCAACCCCAGGCCGAGCAGCGCCGATACCGAGGCGAACCCGATCCAGTAGACGGGTGGTAGCAACACACCCAGCGCGCCGCCGAACACCCAGGCCATCTGGAGCACCGTCTCCGATCGACCGAACGCTGATGCGCGGGAAGCCTCCGGCACCCCCCGCTGGATCACCGCGTCCAGGCAGACCTTGGCGATCGCGCTGCCGGTCGCCGCCACCAGCGCGGTGACCGCCGCGGCGGCGATCCCCGGTACCACCGCGGCGAGCACCGCCATGATCAGCCCGGCCACCACGCAGCTGAGAATGGCCTGATCGGGTTTGCCGAAGTGCATCCGGGCGCCGACCGCATTGCCCAGGAAGGAGCCTGCCGCGGCGGCCGCCCCGACGATGCCGAGCAGCAGTACCTGCCGTCCTGGCGAGCCCTGAGTCTGTTCCTTCACCGCGAACGCCACGAACAGCGTGAGGAACCCGGTGAGCACTCGCGCGGTCCCGTTGCCCCACAGCGCGACGACTACGTGGCGACCTATCGGCTGCCGGCGCCGGGCCGCGGTGCCGGTGGTCTCGGACCCCAGCGAGGCCGGGACCTCACCCTCGGTCACCTCCACCCAGGACGGGATGCGCAGGCACAGGGCCGCCCCGGCCAGACAGATCACCGCGGTGAACAGCAG
>DATEMN010000357.1:0-2115 GCA_035275565.1 Pseudonocardiaceae bacterium
GTGTGCTCACCCTGAGTAACGTCGAAGCGCTCGCCGAGACGGTCGAGGGACCGGTCCCCGACTCAGCCCCGGATCCCCGGTTCAGCCGGATGTTCCAGCTCCCGGCATTCGCCGACCCGCAGTCCCCGGCCGTCCGGAACGCAATGATCGACATCGGCAAGCCGAGCGGGATGATGGATGCGGCAGATCCGCTGCACGAGGGTCCAATCCGGCTGATCACCAACCCGGAACTCAGCCCGCGTAACCGCGACCAAGACGTCCGCAACATGACCACCGGCACCACATTCGTCGGCCAGTTCCTCGACCACGACATCACCTTCGACAACACCTCGCGGCTCGGCGTGGTCACCGAGCCCAGCCAGACCCCCAACCTCCGCGACCCCAGGCTCGACCTCGATTCGATCTACGGTGGCGGGCCGGCGATCAGCCCGCAGCTCTACAACCCCAACGACCGCGCCAAGTTCCGGATCGAGAGCGGTGGCCTGTTCGAGGACCTGCCCCGTAACTCCGACCTGACCGCGATCATCGCGGACCGGCGCAACGACGAGAACCTCATGGTCGCCGGTCTGACCGCGGCGTTCCTCTTGGCGCACAACCGGACTGTGGACTTCCGGCGGACGAACCACCTGGCCGGCGATCCCTGGCTCGGCGCTCAGCAAACTCTCACGCACCATTGGCAGTGGATCGTGGTCAACGAGTTCCTCCCGCAGATCGTCGGACGGGCGCTGGTCGATGACATCCTGCGCAACGGCCGGCGCTGGTACCGGTTCCGCAAGCCCACCATGCCGGTGGAGTTTCAGACCGGGTCCTACCGGTTCGGGCACAGCCTGGTCCGCCCGTCGTACGACGTGAACCAGCAAGGAGATCCCGGTGGCGATCCCGCGACGGGCGCGCCAGCCTTCATCACGTTCGTCTTCGATCCGGCCGCTGAGGGTCAGGCTGACCCGGTCGACCTGCGTGGGGGAGCGCGGGCGCCGCGGCGGTTCGTCGGCTGGCAGACGTTCTTCGACTTCGGCGGCGACCAGACCCAGCACGTGTTAGGCAACAAGCGGATCGACACGAACATTTCCACCCCGCTGTTCCGGTTGCCACTGGCCGCCATCCCCAACCGCAACGCTCCGAGCGCGTTGCCACAGCGCAACCTGCTGCGCCACCTGACCTGGTCGATGCCGTCGGGCCAGCGGATCGCCGCGTCCACCGGGTCACCGGTTCTCGGCTCAGACCATTTCCCTGAACTGCGCCAGTACGGTCTCGGCCTCGAGGCCAGCACCCCCCTGTGGTATTACGTGCTGCGTGAGGCCAGCGTCTTCAACGACGGTGCGCGGCTTGGCCCGGTGGGTGGCCGGATCGTCGCCGAGACGATCATCGGGCTGCTCCAGCTCGACAAATCCTCCTACCTCAACACCGGCTTCCGCCCCTCTCTGCCCAGCCAAACCCCCGGCACCTTCACCATGACCGACCTGCTCCGCTGGGCACGGGTCGATCCCGCCAGCCGCGGCCAATAACCACCTGTGAGTGGCATTCAGTGCTCCAGCACTGAATGCCACTCACAGGTCCGCAGCGGTCGCCCTGAGCGGGGTGTCGGTCACGGGCGCGTGCGGCGTCGATCCGTAGCTGTCGAAGCACCTGGTCAGCTCAGCACGACCCGGCGGTCGCTGGGTTGAGTCAGAAATCAACGTGCTTACGGAAACGCTAGCGACGCAGTGATCCTCACTGTCATACTACTGCCGTGCGAGAATTGTGGACACTCCCGAAAACGCATCTTCATCTGCACTTCACCGGCTCCGCGCGGCTCACCACAATAAGAGAGCTTGCCGAAAAATATGGAATCAGCCTCCCGTTCTCGTTAGTGAACGAAGAGTTCGACTGGGGTGACAGCGGTCGGGACTGGTCTTATTTCCAGGACCTGTACGATGCGGCGCGGCACACGATCCGATCCCCAGAAGGCGTGCACCGGATAATCCGGGAGGCCGCCGAAGACGACACCGTAGAAGGATCCGGATGGTTGGAGCTGCAAGTCGATCCCAGTTCGTACGCGCGCTTCCTGGGCGGCTTGATCCCAACAGTGGAAGTAATGGTGGATGCGTGCCAGGACGCGTCCCGGACCACCGGGGT
>DATEMN010000358.1:0-4399 GCA_035275565.1 Pseudonocardiaceae bacterium
CTCCAAGGAGCCGATCTGAGAGGCGCCAACTTGAGGGGGGCACGCCTCATCGGAGCTGACCTCAGCGGCGCAGACCTGAGAACGGCCGACCTTACCGGGGCTGACTTCAGAAACGCCGAGCTCAGCGACGCCGACCTCACCGATAGTATCTTTCTCGTCCAATCCCAACTCGAAGCAGCGAAAGGCAACACTCGCACAAAGCTACCCCCATCACACACCCATCCAACACATTGGTAGCCCTCAACCGCGACATGGATGCTTGTCGCGGTTGTCCGGAAGCTACCGGCGGGGGGCGCCATGTAGGGCGGCGCGCAGGGCGTCCAGGACGTCCTGCGCGGTACCGTTGGCGCTGAAGCCAGCGGCGAGACGGTGGCCGCCACCGCCGAACTGAGCCGCCACGGCCGACACATCCAGCCGCTTCTTGGCACGCAACGACACCGACCACCGGTCCGGACCGGTCTCCTTGAGCACCGCAGCGACCTCGGCCTCAGACGTGGTCCGGACCAGATCCACCACACTCTCCACCTCTTCGCTGCGCAGTCCCACCGCGTCAACCAACCGCACCGTGGTGTGCACCAGCCCCAGACCCTGCGCCGACGCGGGCTCCAGCTGCGCGCGGCCGAGCACAGCACCGAGCATGGCCAGCCAGCCAAACGGATGGGTATCCAGCAGCTCACGGGTGGTCGTGTCGGGATCGACTCCCGCGCTCAGCAGCCGGCCAGCGATCAGGTGGGTGCCCGGGTCAGCACGGCGAAAGCAGCTGGTGTCGGTCACCAGGCCAGCGTAGAGGCAGCGGGCGATCGGCTCGTCCAGCGGCACGTCAAGTGCGTCGAGCAGCCGCAGCACGAGCACCGCGGTGGCCTCCGCGCTCGCGTCTACCACGTGATGGGTGCCGAATCGCTCGCTGGTGACGTGATGGTCGATCACCAGCACGGCGCGTGCGGTGTCCACCCGGTCCGCGAGGCAGCCCAGCCGGTCCCGGCTCGCGGTGTCCAGCGCCACCAGCAGCTCCGGCTGCGCCGGCACCCGGTCGGGCGGCACGATGAGATCGGCGACGTCCAGTCCACGCAACGACTCCGGGGCGCCCGCCGGCTCACCGAAGGTCACCCGCACTGTCGCGCCGCGCCGGTGAAGTGCCAGGCCAAGAGCCAACGCGCTGCCCAATGCGTCAGCATCCGGTTGCACATGGGCGACCAGCGTGACATCTTGCGCGCCACTAATGAGCTTCACCGCAGCCCTCAGCCCCAGGTCGTGAGTGACATTGGGTGTCATCACACTGTTATCCACTCACGAGTCCGCGTCGCGGGGTGGACGGTATGGATCGGGCTCACCGGCGGGCGAGGCGTCCGCCGCAATGCGGGCAACCTCAGCGTCGGCGTCATGCGCCTGGGCCAGCAATTCGTCGATCCGGCGCGCCCCGTCCGGGAGATTGTCGCAGCGGAAGGTCAGGGTGGGGGTGAACCGGACACCTGTTCCGCGGCCGACCAAAGAACGCAACACTCCGGTCGCACTGGCCAGCGCGGCCGCCGCCCCGGCGATGTCCGGTGGGGTGTCGACGGTCTCCCCGAGCACGGTGTAATAGACCGTGGCGTCCCGAAGGTCCCCGGTGACCTTCGCATCGGTAATCGTCACCATCGTCAGCCGGGGGTCTTTCACGTCGTGCTCCAGGCTGGACGCGACGATCTGGGCAATCCGTTTGGCGAGCCGGCGGGCCCGTGGGGGGTCGGCCATCGCAGCGTTCTCCTCAGCATTCTTCGGGTCTTCATTCTTCGGGTCTTCTCGGTCGGGTGTCCGGCACGGACCGGGGGTGCCCACACTCATCGTCGTCGGGGCCTAGCATCCGGTGCCGGGCGGCCAGCAGCTCCAGCTCGGGTCGTCGGGCCACCAGGCGCTCGCACGCATCGAGCACCTCTCGTACGTGGCCGGCGTCGACCGCAACGGCCGCCACCCCGATCAGCGATCGACGGTGCAGGCCGGCATGCCCGGCCTCGGCGGCTGCGACATCGAAGCGCTGCCGAAGTTCAGCGATCACAGGCCGGACCAGCGAGCGCTTCTGCTTCAAGGAACGAACATCGCCGAACAGGACGTCCAGCTCCAGAGCGCCGACGTACACCACTCACCACCGGGGGTTTGTCGCTCTTCAAGGACCACCAACCCGGGGGTTGGTGTCCTTGAAGAGCCACCAACCCCCGGGATGCTCAGGTACGGGGCTTTTCGCGCATCTCGTAAGTCTCGATCTCGTCACCGACTCGGAGATCGTGGAACGACGAAAGGGTCAGACCGCACTCGAAGCCCTCCCGGACCGATGCCGCATCATCCTTGAATCGGCGCAGCGATGACACCGTGAAGTCTTCTCGAACGACCACGTTGTCTCGAAGCAATCGAGCCTTGGCGTTGCGCCGGATCTCCCCTGAGGTGACCATACAGCCGGCGATCGTGCCGACCTTGGAGGACCGGAACACCTCGCGGACCTCGGCTCGGCCCAGCGCCACCTCCTCGTACTCAGGCTTGAGCATCCCCTTGAGGGCCTGCTCGATCTCATCGATCGCCTGATAGATCACCGAGTAATAGCGGATGTCGACACCCTCGCGGTTGGCCAACGCGGTGGCCTTACCGTCGGCCCGGACGTTGAACCCAAGCACGATGGTGTTGTCGGCGATGGCGAGGTTGATGTCACCCTCTTTGATACCACCGACCCCACGGTGGATGACCCGCAGCTCGACCCCCTCACCGACATCAATCTTCAACAGGGCGTCTTCCAACGCCTCCACAGTGCCGGAATTGTCACCCTTGAGGATCAGGTTGAGCTGGTTGGTCTCCTTGAGCGCCTGGTCCAGATCCTCCAGGCTGACCCGGCGTCGGCGTGAGGCGAGCTCAGCATTGCGCTCCCGAGTACGCCGACGGTCAGCGATCTGGCGGGCAATGCGGTCCTCGTCAACGACGAGGAAGTTGTCGCCCGCACCCGGCACCGACGTGAACCCGATGACCTGGACCGGACGGGACGGAAGCGCTTCGATGACGTCATCGCCGTGCTCGTCGACCATCCTGCGGACCCGCCCGTAGGCATCGCCGGCGACCACCGAGTCACCGACCCGCAGCGTGCCCCGTTGCACCAGCACGGTGGCCACCGGTCCACGACCACGGTCCAGATGCGCCTCGATCGCCACTCCTTGCGCTTCCATCTCCGGGTTGGCCCGCAGATCCAGCGAGGCATCTGCGGTGAGCAGGACCGCATCGAGCAAAGCATCGATGTTGGTGCCCTGCTTGGCGGAGATGTCGACGAACATGGTGTCGCCGCTGTACTCCTCGGGCACCAACCCGTACTCGGTGAGCTGACCGCGGATCCGCGTCGGATCCGCGTTCTCCTTATCGATCTTGTTCACGGCAACCACAACCGGCACACCAGCCGCCTTCGCGTGATTAATCGCCTCCACCGTCTGCGGCATCACACCGTCGTCGGCGGCCACCACCAGCACCGCGATGTCGGTTGAGCGCGCACCGCGGGCACGCATCGCGGTGAACGCCTCGTGACCAGGGGTATCGATGAAGGTGATCAGCCGCTCCACGCCCTCCAGCTCAGTGGCGACCTGGTAGGCGCCGATGTGCTGGGTGATCCCACCGGCTTCGCCGCCCATCACGTTGGCCTGGCGGATGGTGTCCAGCAGGCGGGTCTTGCCGTGATCGACGTGACCCATCACGGTGACCACTGGTGGCCGGAACGCGAGATCGTCCTCACCGCCAGAGTCCTCGCCATAGGACAGGTCGAAAGACTCCAGCAGTTCGCGATCCTCATCCTCGGGGCTGACGACCTGGATCTTGTAGTTCATCTCCTGACCCAGCAGCTCCAGCACATCGTCAGAGACGGACTGGGTCGCCGTCACCATCTCGCCCAGGTGGAACAACGCCTGCACCAGCGCAGCCGGGTTGGCGTCGATCTTCTCGGCGAAGTCGGTGAGTGAAGAGCCGCGACGCAGCCGAACGGTCTCGCCACTGCCGCGGGGCAACCGCACACCGCCGACCGACGGCGCCTGCATGTTGTCGAACTCTTGACGCTTCTGCCGCTTGGACTTGCGGCCCTTGCGGGCGGGACCACCAGGCCGCCCGAAGGCACCGGCTGTGCCGCCACCACGGCCACGACCACCGCTGCCACCACCACCGCCCGGACGCGCCGGGCCTCCTCGGAAACCACCACCGGCGGGAGCCCCGCCGCCACCCGCACCGCCAGCACTCCCGCCGCCACCGCCGCGGAAACCACCGCCACCACCACTGCCACGACCCCCGCCAGGGCCACCACGACCCCCGCCGGGACCGCCCGGGCCGCCGCGCCCACCATCACCGGGACCGGACCGACCCGCGCGGCTCGGTCCGGTGCTAGGACTGGGCGGCCGGGGAGGCATCA
>DATEMN010000359.1:0-7115 GCA_035275565.1 Pseudonocardiaceae bacterium
GATCAAGGAAAGGAAATGGCCCGACACGCCGAGTTCACCGTCCACACCGGTCTGCCCGTCTACTTCTGCGACCCGCACTCACCGTGGCAGCGCGGTACCAATGAGAACACCAACGGGCCGCCCCGGCAGTACTTCCCAAAAGGCACCGACCTGTCCTTGCACACCCAGGAAGAACTTGATAAAGTAGCGGCAGAACTGAATGGCAGACCACGCAAGACACTAGGCTGGAAGAAGCCGATCGAGGTCTTCGATAAGTTGATCGTGGAACATTGTGTCGCCATGACCGATTGAAACCGCCCCTTGTCAGGATCAAAAATTTGTTATAATAATTTTCCGGTGCTGCACTATTTGAACCCAAGGGGTGCCTTATGATTAACGAAAGTCAAGAAAGCGAATGGGTTACCATGTCATCGTGGAACGTGAACCACGAAATTATCGACCTGTCAGTGCCGGTTGCTGAAGATTTGCCGTGTTATTGGCCTACCCACCAGCCGTATCAGCAAAAAGTTTGGAACTGGTACGAGACACGGCGTGATCAGGTGGTGCCGGTGTATAGCCGTAGCGGGCCATACGCAACAAGATGGTTTGTGATTGACGAGCACACCGGTACTCATCTGGATGCGCCACTACATTTTATTCCCCCGGCCAGTTCCGGGCTGCCGAACGCAGGGCCATGGGGATCTGTCTCTGTCGACAAGGTACCGCTAAGCCAGCTCATGGGGCCAGCCGCGGTGATTGACGTGTCGGATCTGATGGGAACGGCGGATGCGCCAGCAGTGAGTCCACTGGTGACCACGGAAAAAGTCCTCGCCTGGGAAGCTGAGCATGGTGCGCTCGTCGCTGGCGACGTGGTGTTGCTGCGGTCCGGCTGGGATAGGTATTACCAGCGAGGTGCTGCCGGAGCTGCGTACGTGCATGATGTCGTTATCACCGGCACTGGTCAGGCATGGCCTGCTCCTGACGTAGCCACGATCGAGCTGTTCGTCGTTCGCGGTATCCGATGCATCGGGATCGACGCACCCAGCATCGGCCCTGTGCAGGGCGATCTCCCCCTCAAAGTGCACATCGCCGGGCTTGGCTCCGGGGCGGTTTTCGTCGAAGGTCTCACCTCGTTGGATGCGTTGCCTGCTCGCGGAGCCTGGTTCTGTTTCCTGCCGATCAAGATTGAAGGTGGTACCGGAGCGCCCGGCCGGGCCATCGCATTGATTCCACCTGATCGCCAGTACTGACATCGCATGCGGTCACTGGGCAAGGTATCCACCGTCGACCGGAAGCACAGCGCCGGTGATGAAGGATGCCTCGTCCGAGGCAAGAAAGACGATGGCGTGAGCGACTTCTTCCGGTTCACCGAGCCTGCCAAGTGGATGCCTGCGCTGGATCTCAGTGAGATAGGTGGCTCCGCCTGGTTCTTGAGACAGCCTTCGCACCCGGTCGGTGCGGATGGTCCCTGGCGCGACGGCGTTTACCCGAATACCCTTAGCGGCCCATTCCACCGCTAAATGCTTTGTCAATCCGGAGGCCACGAATTTGGCGGGACCGTATGTACTTTGACCAGACTGCCCAGCGAGACCGGAAATGGAGGAAAGGCAGACGATCGACCCACTGCCAGCGGTTATCATGTGTTCGATGGCATATTTGCAGGTCAAAAACATCCCGCGGCCGTCAATGGCCATGACCTGGTCCCAGTCGTCCCCAGATGCCTCAGTGATCTTGTTAAGTGGCAGGATCCCGGCGTTGGCGACAAGGATGTCCACCCGACCGTATCGTTCCACGCCTGCGTCGATCATCCGTTTCGCATCCGTCGCCACCGACACGTCGCCGGTCACCGTCACTGTCGGGGCGCCGTCGGCTGCCAGCATATCACTCAATTCTTCAAGGCCGGATTGGTCGACATCAGTGACCGTAAGTCGCGCACCCTCGGTGGCGAAACGCACCGCTGTCGCTCGGCCGATGCCCTTGGCCGCACCCGTGATGACCGCTGACTTTCCGGACAGACGGCCGGGCCGGGTTGCCTGTGACGCATTCGGCAACGTGCTCACCCTTTCTTCGTTTATGTGGCGGATGTCGGTCCAGCGTGCCGGTCGGGCGGACCAATCCTCGGGACCGTTACAGCGCCGATCGCGGCCGAGGACACACTGTCGCGGTACTTGGCCATCACCCCGGTGCAGTAGCGGGCTGTCGGCGGCGTCCAGCTGCCGAGCCGCTCGGCCAGGGCGTCTTTGTCCAGCTGTACCAAAAGAAGCCTGTTGTCGAGGTCGATGCTGATGCGATCACCATCGCGGATCACCGCAATGGGGCCGCCCACGGCGGCCTCCGGGGCGACGTGCCCGATCATTAGTCCGCGCGTGCCCCCGGAGAACCGGCCGTCGGTCACCAGCGCCACCGTAGCGCCAAGTCCCCGACCGACACCAGCGCGGCCGTCACACCGAGCATTTCCCGCATTCCAGGGCCTCCGCGAGGTCCCTCATAGCGAATAATCACCACGTCGCCGTCACATATGTCACCTGCCTGTACCGCCATCATCGCTGCTTCTTCGCAGTCGAAGACCACTGCAGAACCGGTTATTCGCGAGGGCATCACGCCAGTCGCTTTGAGTACGGCACCATCAGGTGCGAGATTTCCCTTTAACACCATCAGCCCGCCAGTCGGGCTCAGCGGATGGGTGGCTGGTACGATGACCTTTTGTCCTTTTGTCTCAACGGCTTCGGCGACCTCCTCCTCCAGCGTGCGCCCAGTGACAGTGAGCGCGTCACCGATAAGTAGGCCAGCTTCTAGCAGCGTGCGGCCAACCAATCGTGTGCCACCGGCGGCATCCAGGTCGACCGCTGCATACTTGCCGCTCGGCCGCAGATCGGCGATGAGCGGAGTTTGTACGCTGATCTGGTCGAAATGGTCGATATCAAGCGAAATATCAGCCTCAAAGGCGATGGCGAGCAGGTGCAGAACGAGATTGGTCGAGCCACCGGTCGCCGCGCAGGCGGCAATCGCGTTATGAAAGGAATCATGGGTCAGTCTCGTCTGCGGTGTCAACCGGTTTCTTAACAGCTCCGCGATCAATTCGCCCGCTCCGTAACACACTTCCTGCTTCCGCGGGTCATTCGTCGGAGGGTCCATCGAGCCAAAGGGTGAAAGCCCGAGGAATTCCATCGCCATCGCCATGGTGTTGGCCGTATAATGCCCACCGCAAGCGCCAGCACCGGGACAGGCGCGTTGTTCCAGCTCGTCGAGCTCGGAGTCACTGACCTTGCCGGCCGCGTGACCACCGATGGCCTCGAAGACATCCTGCAAAGTCACTTCGCGTTCGCGGAAGGTGACGGGCAAAGTGGTACCGGAGTACACGATGACACTCGGAATCCCCAGTCGCACGTGCGCCAGCGCCGCCGCCGGGATCGTCTTATCGCAGCCGACCAGCGTGACAAGCCCGTCAAGGGCGTGCCCACGACCAACCAGTTCGATGAAATCGGCGATGACCTCGCGACTGATCAAGGAGGTTCGCATGCCCTCGGCACCCATGGTGATCACGTCCGAGATGGCAATCGTGTTGATCTCCAACGGGGTGCAGCTGGCGGCGCGTACCCCGCCCATCACGGCCTTTGCGAGGTTGCGGTGGTTGAGGTTGCAGGGCATAGTACCGATCCAGCTGTGCGCCACCCCGATCATCGGATTTGCCAAGTCGTCGCAGGACAGGCCAGTGGCTCGCAAAGCGGCCCGCGCTGGAGCTCGATCACGGCCAGTCAGAATCCGGTTCGACTGCAACCGCTGAGAACTGGACAAAGCATGCCTCCGTTCTGATGAGCCCATCGTAGCCGCTTCGTTCCACCTGTAGGGGGGTTGCGACTTCGACCGAGTAAAGGTATGTAGAATCGACCCCAGCCGCACGTAGCCGAGGTCGTCGTAGCGATAAATGTAATCATAAACGGTTTCTCGTCATATCAAGCGCGTTTGACCATCAATTGAGTGCGCGTCCCTACATGGAGTTTGACAAGGGATAATCGCTTGGTAGCGTGTCGCTCCGTTGAACTTCGGTTCTGATCTTGTAGGACTGCAGGCGATCATCCACTCGCCTGAGGAGTCCTCTACCCCATGTCCGCTACTACCCTGACGCTCACGATCGAGCCTGGATGTGTTGGACGCTTGTTCGTCGTGGATGGAGTTCGAGTCGTTCGCGGTGCAGATGTCGCGTGAGGTTCCGTTGCGGGGGTTGGAGGAGACGCTGGCCGATGCTCAGGAGCGGTTGATTGATTCAGCGTGCCGGCCGCGGCGGGCACCGATGCGGGGCCTGCCAGCGCCGTTTGCCTGCCCGCGCTGTGAGATGGCTGAGGATTTCGCGCGTAAGGGCAAGCGGACTCGGAGGCGAAAGCTGCACACGGCGGCGGGTGCGATGGAGCTGGTGCTGTGGAATGTGGGGTGCCGCGACGGTGGGCGGGTGTTCGCCTCGTTGCTGGTCCTGCTCGGCTGTCGGGCAAGCGGCGTACCGACCGGCTGACGGTGGATTTGGCCGAGCTGGGCACCCAGGTCAGTTTCGCCCGGGCGGCGGGGTTGTCTCGACAGCGGGCCGGGACCACCGCCACGGCGGGGCAGGCGCACAACGCGCTGGCCGATACCGCAGCGCTGCTGTCGGGCACCGACGGCACGCTGGGGCCCGAACTGCTGGACGACACCATCCGCTACGAGCAGACCACCGACGAGGCACTGGCCTGCTGGGACGCCTTCGCCGAGGCCATCCCCGACAAGCTCACCGGCGCCCACGCCTACCTGGCCGGTGCCCGCGACCACGCCTTCACGTGCCTAGACCCCGACCTCCGAGCCCGGCTGGCCCGCCTGGGCGGACCCGAGCTGGGAACCGGAGTCCTCGAACGCGTCATGCGCGAAATCAACGCCCGCACCAACATCGGCGGCAGCCGCTGGAGCATCGCCGGACTCCGCGATCTCCTCACCGTGCACACCGCACGGCTACTGCACCACCCAACCTGGAAGGAGACCAAACGGGCCACCCACAGGCCCAGCACTATCCCATTCCGCCTGCAAAAGTTCAACGCTTGACGACGCTACCTCTCGATCAGACGACGGCGTCGCATTTGTCACGCTATTGGCCTCTCGCTGCGGCATAGTAGCTGTTCCGACAGTCGCCTTCTTGAATAACCCTGCGACTGATGCAACGCATGCACGATTTACATTTTGCAAGCGCGATGAAATTCCGACAACCGCAGTCGAAAACTCAGGTTGCTTAGATCAACAAAGCTTTGTTGATCTAAGCAACCTGCTCGCTATAACGCACCGCGCGGCTACGACGTCACTCAAGCCCAGAAAAGATCAACGGGTATGCAGCGGTCCGGCGCCATCCCATTCTGTCTGCGAAATTCAACGCTTGACAACGCTACCGATTTTTTGACATAACGACTAAGGTTGGCTCATAGAGATGAACTTGGCGCCTTCGCCAGCGTCGGCCAACCGCTACCAGGGAGGGGCTGGGACATGATCATACTTTTTATTGGCGACATCGTCGGAGCGAAAGCAACGGAACTCGTTGTCCGAAATATGCCAAAGCTCCGCCATGACCATGATGTCGATCTGGTTATTGCGAATGCAGAGAACTGTGCACCTAACGGCTTGGGTACCACGGTCAGGCAATTAGAAAGCTTGCTGGAGGCCGGAGTGGATGTGCTATCGGGGGGGAATCATTCGTGGGACAGTGCGCAAGCTGTCGCATCACTAAAACTCCCCAAGGTACTCAGACCTGCGAATGTTGTCGCGGACCTTCCCGGCCGAGGAGTACTTACCGTGGAAGCCGCCGGTGAGACTGTTACCGTGGTCAACCTTGCTGACGGCTGCGCCCTCCACTCGGTGAATGCCGCCACCGGCAAGGTCATTCCCGCCTATCAAGCTTGGGAACAGGTCGAGAAATGTGGCACCGTCATCGTCGACTACCACGGCGACCATGTCCTAGAGAAACAGATCTTCGCGCACGCAGTGGATGGTATTGCGGCGGCCGTGTTCGGCAGCCATACTCATGAGCCCACAATTCCGCTTCATCTGTTGCCGGGCGGCACGGCGTTCATCACCGATGTGGGTATGACGGGACCGATTGGAGGAGTACAAGGATTTGATCCGGCACCATTGGTGCGTAATCTCCGAGAGCGTGGTGACGCTTTCAACGGACCTTTACCCGGCCCGCTTCGTGAAGCGCCAATCACATTTGGAGCCGTTTTGGTCACGATCGAAGCTGGCAAGGCAACAAAAATTGAGCGCCTCACTGACGCATCGCTTACCGGCAAAAAGAAGCTCGGCAAGCAAAATTAATGAAGTGATAGTCGGCCCAAAAGGGCCACCCTATAGTCCGGTGTCCGTGCTACTGGAGAAGCTCAGGCATGGGCACTTCTACGAGCAAGATGCGCCACCGAAAGCCCTACCGAGACGCGTCGGCTGCGTCGGCGGAGCGCGGATCGTGGTGCGAAATGAACCCTTAAACCATGCTTCAGGGCGGGCGCGGTGCGACGCTACGCGAACCATAGTCGCTAGTAGCAGCTCTATGGGCCGGTGTATCAGCTCTTCCTAAACCGTGTGCCATCGATGCGAATCGTGTCAGACTCTGCCGGGTAAGCCCACCGATACAACGAAAGGTCTCCGCGAGCCAACCGAACCCTGGTGGGTCTAATCTTGGTCTTATCCCTCTACGTTCGCCTGCATGCATCGGCGTTCGGATCACCGTGACGACGCAAGTCGGGGACGGTATTCGGCGAACCGTTATCCTGAGTCCTGAAAATCGGAAGGTCGGCGATTCGACCCCGCCCCTGACCACTACCGAAGATAGGGGAAGGATCTTATTGACAACGCATCACAACCTTTCTACTCACGGCACATTACGCCGCTCCTTCGCGCGGCAGGGTTGGCACTTCGGTGCGCGGTGGGGTCTGTAAACGCGGCTACGAGGAAGGAGTGTCGCCGTCTTCATCTGATTCTTCGGATGGAGTGGTTAGTACGGCAGCCGCAGTGTGTGATCTCGGTCGGCGTGTCGTGACCACGGAGACGGTTACCTCGTGATCAACTTCGGGTGTGATCAGTCTGAAGGACAACGCGGTGGCCCTGAGGGACAACGCGGTGGCTGCGCCGCCGAC
>DATEMN010000360.1:0-2784 GCA_035275565.1 Pseudonocardiaceae bacterium
GTCGAGTTCACGACCGCGCCATGTCCACCGAATCGAATAATCGTTGGTTCTCCATGTCTATGACTAGGTAGCTTTGGCAGAAACCTAGGGGTCCTAGGTTTCAGCTTGATGACCGCCCGCGCCTACCGGACTTCTGGAGAACCCATGCGATCACTCACCGAGCAGGACATCCGCGGCTCGTTCGTCAACTGCTCCAAGGGCGAGGCCAAGCGGCTGGCGATCCCCCGCGACCTGGCGGCACGCCCCTGGGACGACCTGGACTTCCTCGGCTGGCGCGACCCCGGTGCGCCCGACCGCAGCTATCTCGTCACCGAGCGCGCCGACGGCCGGCTCACCGGCGTCACCATGCGGTTCCCGTCCTCGCAGCGCGGGCTGCTGCACCGCAGCATGTGTTCACTCTGCCTCACCACCCATCCGGGCAGCGGTGTCTCCCTGATGACAGCCCGTAAGGCGGGCGTGGCCGGACGCGAGGGTAATTCGGTGGGTGTCTACATGTGCACCGACCTCGCCTGCTCGCTCTACGTCCGCGGCAGGAAGGTGCCCGAGGTGGGGGGCCGCTTCGAGGAGAGCCTGACGTTGGAGCAGCAGATCGCCAGGACGGTGCGCAATCTGTCCGCCTTCCTGGACAAGCTGCACGCCTGACCGAGGTGTCCTGGGGCAGCGGTCGCGGGCGGTGACGGGCCTCGGGACGTTCAATGCGCCCCAGGTCGGGGACACGCTCAGGGATGCGAGATGTAAGCGCCGCGTTGAACGTGGCCAACACGCGATTCATGAGGTTGCGTGACAAACCCCTGGTCGTCCAGGCCGCCCGGTCGGCGGTGGCGGCGACGATCGCGTATGTGATCGCGCTGCGGCTCAGCCCCGAACCCGCACCGCTGACCGCACCGCTCACCGCCCTGCTGGTGGTCCAGGTCACCCTCTACTCGACGCTCACCACCGGCGTCCGCCGGGTGAACTCCGTCGTCACCGGGGTGCTCATCGCCATCGGCTTCAGCATCCTGGTGGGCCTGACCTGGTGGAGTCTGGGGCTGATCATCCTGGCCTCGCTGGCCGTCGGGCATCTCGTACGGGTCAGTGAGTTCGTCCCCGAGGTGGCGATCAGCGCCATGCTGGTGCTCGGCGTCACCCATGTCGGGGACACCGCCTGGGCGCGGGTGGTGGAGACGCTGATCGGGGCCGCGGTGGGCCTCGGCTGCAATCTGCTGTTCGCGCCGCCGGTGTGGGTCACCGTGGCGGGCGCGTCCATCGAGGAGCTGGCGCGCCGGATGCGGCAGTTGATGGTGCGCGTCGGCGCGGAAGCCGCAGGACGCATCCCCCTGGCGGAGGCCACGGCCCAGTTGCACGAGGCGCGGCGGCTCGATCACGAGATCGTGGAGGTGGACGCGTCCCTGCGGCAGGCCGAGGACAGCCTCAGACTCAACCCGCGGGTCCGGGACGGTCTGTTGCACCGGATCGTCCTGCGGACCGGACTCGACACGCTGGAGATCTGCACGGTCGTCCTGCGAGTGATCGCCCGCTCCCTCGCCGACCTGGCGAAACGGCGCGATCCGGATCCACTGTTCCGACCCGTGGTCGGGGTGACGCTGGAGCAGTTGCTGTCCGAGATCGGCGACGCCGTCGTCAGCTTCGCGGTGCTGGTCACGACCGACGTCAGCCACAGCGCCGAATCCGCGGAGGCACGGCTGGCCGCGGAGCTCGAAACGGCGAGCGTGACCCGCGACAAGCTGGCGCGGATGCTGTTCGACGAGATCGGGCGGGACGCACGGCACTGGCAGCTGTACGGCGCGGTGCTGACCGAGGTCGACCGCATCCTGGACGAGCTCGACACGGAACACCGCTCCCGGCGGCTGCTGGAGGAACTCGACCGCTGCGCCCCGGAACAACGCGCGGGCAGCCCGGTCCGCGCCCGACTGGTCGGATGGCTGCGCGGCACCCGGCCGGAGGAGGGGGCGCCGGCCTCCCGGCTCGACCGACCGCGGGGGCGGGCGTTCACCGAACGGCTGCGCCGGGTGCGGGAACGGGTTCGCGGGTCGCGCATGGTGCGGGACGTCGGGCGAGTGGTGCCGGAACGGTTGCGGCAGCGGCGGAACCGGCAGGACGCTTCGCATCGTTCTAAGTGACGGCTGGATCCAGCCACGAGGCACAGGCGAGGGGGAGTCGCGGATGGCTCAGGAAACCGTGCGGATCGACGGGAACACGCTGCTGCTGCCCGATGGCGTGCAGGTCCGTTTCATGCGGACACTGCGGCTGCCGGAGAGCGGTACGCATCCGCTGCCGCCGGGGCTGGGTGAGTTCCCGGTGCGCAGCGTCGAGGACTACCCGGACACCGTGCCGGATCAGTGGCGGGCGCGGGGTGGGGTGATGCTGCCGGTGTATCTGCGCGAGGCGATGTGGCTGAGCTTCGGGGGGACGACGGAACCGGCCGCGCTGCAGGTGGCTGTGGGCAAGGTGTGCGCGGTGTCGGGCAAACCGTGGAGTGCGAAGCTGTCCCGGAATCCGCAGAACTATGTGGTGCTCCCCCGCCAGCCCTGGCTGGACGGGATCAACTCCGGCACGGGGACGGTCCGACAGTTCGTGGCGGTGCCCCTGGGGCTGGGGGCGACGGTCGAGGGGCAGGTCACCGGGGAGGAGGTCTGGGGCGGCATCCAGTTGCAGTCCTTCTCGCTGGGCGGAGCGGCGTTGTCGCGGTGGCGGGAGGAGCGACGGCGGGCGGAGGAGTGGCGGGCGTTGTTGGAGACGCCGCAGGTGAAGTCGGCGAAGACGGCCGGGGGGTTCGGTGGGGCG
>DATEMN010000361.1:0-3371 GCA_035275565.1 Pseudonocardiaceae bacterium
ATGCCATGATTCGATGAGCTCCGACGCCGCCTGCGTCATGGTGTCGACGTAACCTACGATTCGTTTCCGGTGAAACGCTGGCTGTACCAGGCGGCGCTGCCGCCGGTGGAAATCGCCGTTCGAGTTGGCCAGGCCGTTACCCGACAGTGGGCGTATCTTGTCGAAGAGCATTCCCTTGTCGAACCTGTCGGCGTCGGTGGTCAGCACCTGCCATGCAAGCTTGGGGCTGGTGACCAGGTACATCGGCAAGGGGCCGAGGTGGATCCGCACCACGTCGCCATGAGAACGCAGCGACGACAGAAATCGGAACGGCCTGCACAGCAGTGACATTGTGTGACCGATCAGCGGTAACCGACCGGGAGCAACCGGGGCGCTGCGCGCTGTGCTGCACGAGCCGTTACCCGTGACATCCGGATCGATTACCATGCCACCCACCTTCGCACACTGTCCCCGCGACCTCAACGGGGCGCGATATGTAGGATCGCGCTGCTGGGCGGTGGCCAGGGATCGCTGCGATCGCCTAGGCTTCCCTCTGTGCCGGTTGAGGAGAGTGAGGAACTGATGACCAAGAACCCGGGATGGGTACCGCAAGGCGTCGATATGACCGTGCCCAACGCGGCTCGCGTGTACGATTATTTCCTCGACGGCGCTCACAATTTCGCGATCGATCGAGAAATGGCGAGTAAGATTCAAAAACTCATGCCAACGGTACGGGACGCCGCCCGGATTAACCGCTCCTTCCTGCGTAGAGCGGTTCTCTTCATGGTCGATTCCGGGATCCGTCAGTTCCTCGACATCGGCTCCGGTATCCCGACTGTTGGCAATGTGCACGAGATCGTTCAGCGAGCCGATCCTGAATGCCGGGTCTTGTACGTCGACAAGGAATCGGTCGCGGTCAGGCACAGCGAACTGATCTTGGAGCGCAACGATCGCGCCGCGGTGATCCAGGCGAACCTGCGCGACGTCGAGGGCATCCTCGACCACCCGCAGACCAAGCGCATGCTGGACTTCGATCAACCTATCGGCCTGCTGATGCTGGCATTGCTGCACTTCGTCCCGGATTCGTCGGGCCCGGTAGGGATCCTGGCTCGATATCGAGACCGGCTTGCGCCCGGCAGCTACCTGGCCCTCACCCATGTCACGGCCGACAACGACCCCACTGGGCTGATCGAGACGACCCAGCTTTACCAGAACACCCCGGAACCACTGCACCCCCGCAGTTACGAAGAAGTGGTGCGTTTGTTCGCCGGGTTCGAGCTGGTCAAACCCGGAGTGGTCGGCAGTGCTCTCTGGCGGACCGCGGGACTCGGTGACATCTCCGACAAGCCCAAGGCGAATACGCTTACCTACGGGGGTGTCGGCCGCAAGCCGTGACCGATCGGGATTGAGCTACTGGCGAACGGCTGCCCTCTACATACCGAAACGGTCGTGTAGCCAGGCTCGCGTCGCTTCCCGGTACTCGCCGGAGTTGTTGTGCAACGCTATGGAGTGCCCTGCGTCCGGTAGGACGTGGGTGGACAGCTCAGCGGCCGGACTGAAGTGCGGCGCTTCCTGTTCCCGCAACGCCTCCGCACTCGAGCAGTCGCGAGCGAGAAAACCGCAGAAAAAGACGTCCTTCTCGCCGACCATCAGCAGGACGGGAACGTCAATACCGAGTGATGTGGGACCGAGGAGGTCGGACGCCGCGGTCACGATGCCGAAGCCAGATGCTTGATCCTTGGTCGCCTCGTCGGTCGCGATCACTTGGGGATCGGCGTTGCGGGTCAGATAGAACGCCGGCTCGCGTTGCCCCGGCCTGGTGGTGAGATATCCTGGATCGCTGCCGTTGTTGTGAAGTTGCGGGTCCAGCGTCACCGGATGCACGAAGATGGTAAAGAACTCGACTACTGCCGGCGGTGACGCCAGATGAGTCGTGCCGGTCAGGATCACCCCGTCGACGTCGTGGTAGGTGGCTGCTTCGAGGGTCGCGACGCCCGAGCCCAGCGAGTGCCCGACCAGGATGATGCGATCGAAGCGCACCCCGCTGACCCGGCCGGCCCGCAGGTGACCGATCACCTCATGGATCGAGGCCGCCTCCACACTGTTGACCAGGACTGAGCTGGGTGGCGTGGTGCTCCGACCGATGCCGAGCCGGTCCACGGCGAAGGTGGCGTAGCCGTGGCGGGCCATGTCGCGCTGGTAGGAGTAACGCTCGGGCTGGTAAGGAAAATCCCAGTACACGCGGTTGTACGTGCCGCCCGGAATCAGCAACTGCACGGTCCTCGGCGCCCCGGTTGTCGAAGCATTGGTTGTTGAAGCATTGGTTGTTGAAGCCCCGGTTGTCGACGCACTGCCCGCGGGCATGCAGAGCTGCCCGTGCACGGTCTCCTGGGGGGTCGAGGTCGATACCGGCAGATCGACCTCGACGCACCTCACCGGCGCCGCGGCGACGGCGTGCGGGGCGGTGAGAGGACTGGCCAGCAGGACGAAGCAGGTGAGTAGCGAGCCGGTCAGTGTCGGCAGTAGGCGCATGGTGGAGCACCTTCCAAGATTAAAAATCGAGAAAGTGCTTCAGGGTACACAATCAGCAACCGAACGGGCACTTTCGGTCACCACGGTTCACGGTGGACGCCTCACGGGTGACGCGGCATGGTGATCATGGGTAGCTGGCGGGGATGCATCGTCACCGCCATCCGCGAGCGAATGGGCCTGCCCGCTACCGGCACCAGCCGCCACCGCGCCGCCACCGTCGCCGCCACGATGGCGATCTCGGTCTCCGCGAAGGAGTATCCGGGACAGTGGTGGGGGCCCGCCCCGAAGGGGATGAACGCTCCTCTCGGCAGCGTCGTGGCTCGGTCGGGCAGCCATCGGTCCGGGTCGAAACGTTCCGGATCGGGGTACAGATGTGGATCGTGATGAAGAGCGTACTGGCTGAACGCGACCTCGGTGCCCGGCTGAATGTGCACACCGCCGAGGTCGACGTCGGTGCGTGCGCGGCGCATCAGGATCAGTATGGGGTATTTGCGCAGGATTTCGGTGATGATCCGCTGGGTGTATTCCAGCCGGGGAATGTCGTCGAAGGTGGCCCTGCGACCTGCGAGTACTCGGTCGATCTCGGCGTGGAAGCGCCGCTCGATGTCGGGGTGTTGCCCGAGTTCGTAAAACAACCAGGCCAGCGCCACGGCGGTGGTTTCGGTTCCGGCGGTCAGGATCGTGACGATCTCGTCGTGGACCTGCTCGTCGGTCATGCTCTCGCCGGTGTCCTCGTCTCGGGCTAGCAGCAGCATGGACAGCAGGTCACCGCGGTCTTTGCGGTCGGCGCGCGCCGCTGCGATGACCCCGGCCACGACCCGCCGGAATCGGGCGGCGGCCTCGTCGAACCGCCGGTTGGC
>DATEMN010000362.1:0-4072 GCA_035275565.1 Pseudonocardiaceae bacterium
TCAATAGGCGGGCGCGGCGCCTCGACCTCGGTCTTCGCACCGTAGATGTCGACATTTTTCTGGGCATCGTAAGCCTTATCATACTGCGGACCGGATCGGAAAAGGTCCTCCTTGCCGTCCGCTTTGCCGCCCTTGCGTGCCCCCGGGTCTGCGGTGTCGTCGGCAGTCTTCTTTTTGGAGGCCGCGCCTAGGTACTGCGGCGCAGCGATCTTGTCTTCCGCGGGATCGACCTGTGAGGCGCGTGAGCCGTCGGGCCATACGTGGGTCGACCAGTTCTGGCCTAATGCGGGTTCTGCAGTCGTGCCGGACATCACGAGGTAACCACCGACTACCAGCGCGATAGTTGCGATCGTTGTCCTGGCACGGCACCGAAGGTTACCATTCCAAGTCATATGGAAGTGCCCCCATGTCGTCGTTCCGACCTGCGGGATAAGGTTGGGGACCGCTCCTTGGACCCCCGTTGCGGGTCCCCAATCCAAACCCTCGGCCTCTCGGTCTAGCGCTTCACTTCGATCTCGGCCGTGCGGACGTGGAAGTTCAGCATCCGCTCGTTCATACGCCGCTCCATTTCCCTGGTGGAGCCGACGAAGCGCATGAAGTAGATCGGCTCGGCACGGCTCCGTAGGCGGAAGGCGAGGCGGTACTTGCCAGGCTTCGTGATCAGGTTGCCCGGCACTTGGTACTTGGCCTGTTTCCAACCCCGCGGCGGCAGCGAGTGGTTCTCCATGCGCACCAGCGGCGGATGGTTGAGAACGGTGGTCGGGACCTGCGGCGGACGCAGATGCGGCAGCGGGTCGGCGTCGAAGTTTACCGGCAGGTACATCTCGCGGTCCGTGCCCTTGAGGTTGGTGGTCAGGAACTTGGTCTGGAAATTCACCACCTGCTGGTCGATCTTGATTTTGCCAGCCGCGACCTCCAAGCTGTGCAGATCGGCCAAGTCGCCGTTGCTGTCGACGTAGCCAGACTCCCAGACGTTCTTGCCGTCGGGATCGACGAGGGCGACGTTCACCCAGAGCTGCGGCTGCGCACCCAGGGAACCGGACGGGAGGTTGTGCCCCGAATTGAGGTTCGTGATCTTGTAGGAGAACGCCAGACCGCTGCCGACCGCCGGGTTGCCCTCGATGTAGGGACCGTCGACTTTGGTGCCGTTCTCCATGACCTGCCGCCTGAGCTCCAACCGCTCGTCGAGCGTCGCGAGATTCTCCTCGATGATCTGCCTGGCATCCTCGCGGTCGAGCGCATCGCTCCAGCGTTTGGGGAAGCTGGCCTTGACCTTGCCGGCTGCGACCTTGTCCTCGAACTCGGCGGTGCCCCAGCCGGCGCGCCAGTCGAACTCCAGCCAGTCCTTCATGGTGAAGGCCTGGGCCTTCGTGTTGTGGGGGAAGACGCCGGGGTGGGCGATCGCATAGCCCGGGCCGATGAAGCGGTGATTGGCATGCTTCCGTCCCGGGTTGATCTCCTTGCCGCCGATCACGGCGGATGGCCCGGTGTCTTAGCCGTCGGGCTTTCCGGGGACCTTGCCCATGTGGCAGTCCTGGCAGGTGACGCCTGCTTTGCGTGCCGGGCTGTCACGGAACTGATCCCACACGATCTCGAGCTTGATGCCCAGGTTGACGGCAACCTGGTGGCAGCTGACGCAGAACTCCGACTTGGTCAGCTGGGGGTTCGTCATCATGCCGTTGTGGATGCTGCTGCCGCGCCCGCCCTCGCTGGTCTTGACGGAGTAGGTTTCCTTATTGGCCAGGACCTCCTTGAGGACGCTCTTCTCGCCGCTGCCGTAGACCGGGTCGAAGATCTTGCCCGGCTCGACCCGCCGCTCGCCGTTGACCTTGTTGTATTGCTCCTTGACCCGGTGGCAGGTGATGCAGGTCACACCCTCGCGCGAGATCGGGGTCATCGCCCAAAGCGGCGTTTCGCGCTTCTCGCCGAGCTGCGTGCTGACCTGCTGGTGGCAGCGCACGCAGAAGGTGCCGACCGTACCTTTGGTCAACTCCTGGAACTTCTGCTCGAACGCGTGGAACATCGGCGAGATCGACGAATAGGCATGCTGCGACGAACGCCATTCTTCGTAGATCTGCTTATGGCATTCGCCGCATTGCGCGGCGGTGGGATAGAGCGAGAGGGTCTCCGCGTCGACCGCGGGGATCGGAGATTCCTTGCCCTTCTCGGCCTTCGCTTGGGCGGCGAGCACAGATATCTGCCCCTGGCCGTCCGCTTTTGCGTCCGCAGACAGCGTCTGCTCGCTGATCGCGGCGCCGGTTTTTCTTGCAGGTCCCGTACTCTGGGCTAGTCTCAATCTCGGCTGAGCTTGTACGGTTTGGGTCTGCTCTGCCTCGCTGGACCCGGCGACAGCATTCTGGCCTAGGAATGCCGTGTGACTAGACATGGCGCCTGCGAAAGCGCAGAAAAGCATCGCCTTGCGCACTGCTCCTCCTTTCGGCCGAGCCGCACAGCTCAGCCGCCTGTCTTTCACTCAGGGCGTAGAAAATTCAGCGCGTAGGAGCAGCGGACCGCCCAGCGCGCCGGGCGACACTAGGCTCGTGTCGTGCAAGATGGCGGACCGGACACAAGCACCCCCTCTGGGCAAGCACCCTACTCCCGGAGCACCGCGATTCCCCCGATGCCCTCCCGCATCGTTCAGTCACCACACGATAGCGGTCAAAATTTGACGATTGAAGGGCATCTTTCTCACCGCAATGTTCGTTCCGAGCCTAATCGGCACAATCCGCCGTTGTCTGAATGCGCCGGGATGGCTCGGTTCTTCTTGCAGTGCTGTGCGCTTCGACGTTGGTTCGCCAGCCGCGGGTGAGGGTCTGCCCCTGGGCGGCCGGCACGTCATGGCCCGACGCGAAGGAGGAGGTGCTCACCGGGTGAGCACCGAACCATTGCTCATCCTCGGGGCCGACCGTGAAGCGGGGCTCGAGGCACCCGCCCTGCCAGCCAGACTTCCAAGGAGGTCTTCCCCAGGGCAGGGGGCACCCGCGGTACCCCGTCGCACCCTTCGCTGATGCTGCCGGCGGGGCTGGTGGCGCCGGCGCGTCGTCGAGTATAGCGACTGGGGCGCGGACGGCGGGGCGGGGGCCTGACGGATCTGTGGTGGGATTCCCGCAAGGCGGCGACAGAGGTCCACTGCTTGCCACCCGCAACCATCAAACGGTCATTGTCTGACCATGATAGGAGGCATCATAGGAGGATCGACGATTCGTCGACTCTCTCAACAGGAGGTAGCAAAGTGACGGACGACAGCATAAGTCCACGTTTCTACTGCCGAACGATGAGGGTGGGTGTCTCGGATCGAGAACGCCTGGTTAGCTGAGGATCCCAGGAAGCGCAGCGACGGCGGGTCACCCGCACCAGCCGTAGATGGGAACTTGAAGCCTTCCGGGATCAGACAGTGGCAAGAAGTCACCAAATTACCATCAATGGCGACAGCTTTCTGGCGCGTCGCGGCCAGTTGCTGCTGGACGCCGCCCTGAGCAACGGCATCGACCTGCCCTACGACTGCCGCGCCGGACACTGCGGCACCTGCTGCGTGCGGCTGGTATCCGGCGAAGTGCGGGGTGGCGCAGGCTCCGAGCCGGGCATCGTTCATGCCTGTCAGTGCCGGATCGTCGGCGATGTGGTGATCGAGAGAGGCGAGTCGTCGGGTGTTCGCACCGTCGAAGGTGTGCTGAGCTCGTTGCGCCCCCTGTCGCCTGACGTGATGGAGGTCGGCATCAGGACGAACCACGCGCTGCCCTACCTTGCGGGGCAATATGCGCAAGTGCGCTTCAAAGGCTATCCGAGCCGTCCCTTCAGCATCACCCATCCCTTGAGCGGAAATCCGAGCAACCGCTCGGTCTGGTTCCACGTCCGGCGCATGAAGGATGGGCGTGTCACCCGATCACTCGGCAGGCGCATCAGGCCGGGCCATCGGGTGAAGCTGACCGGGCCCTATGGCTCGGCGCATTTCCGGCCCGATCTGGACGGCCGGCTGATTCTCGTCGCCACCAACACCGGCTTTGCGCCGATCTGGTCGATCGCCGTCGCTGCGCTCCGAGAGAATCCGGTGCGCAGAATGATGATCATCGCT
>DATEMN010000363.1:0-2210 GCA_035275565.1 Pseudonocardiaceae bacterium
TCGCCGACCGGACCCGGCGCGACATCATGCGTCGCGTGCTGGCCGGGCAGTACTCCGTCTCCGCGCTCGCGGCGAAGTACGACATGAGCTTCGCCGCGGTGCAAAAGCACGTCGCCGTGCTGGAGAAGGCCGGTCTGCTCACCAAGCGACGCAGCGGTCGCGAGCAGCTGGCCAGCGGCGACGTAGAGGCGGTGCGGTCGGTGGCGTCCATGCTCACCGAGCTGGAGCAGCTCTGGCGTGGCCGCATCGCGCGCATCGACGAACTCCTCGCATCCGACACCGACCAGGAGGACTAAAACCATGCCCGTCACCGACGTCCAGCAGGACCTCGACACCCTGACCCTGACCATCACCGCTGACTTCGCCGCACCGGTAGAGCGGATCTGGCAGATCTACGCCGACCCGCGCCAGCTGGAGAAGGTGTGGGGGCCGCCGACCTACCCGGCGACCGTGGTCGACCACGACCTCACGCCCGGCGGCCGCATGACCTACGTCATGACCGGCCCGGAAGGCGACAAGCACGCCGGATACTGGCAGATCACGGCCGTCGACGAGCCGACGAGCTTCTCCTTCGACGACGGCTTCGCCGACCTGGACTTCAACCCGACGCCAGAAATGCCGGTCTCCAAGAACGTTTACACCTTTACTGAGTACGACGGTGGCACTCGCGCGACCTACGTCAGTACCTACGAGTCCGCCGAGGCGCTGCAGCAGGTGCTGGACATGGGCGTAGTCGAGGGCGCCACATTGGCGATCAACCAGATCGACGACCTGGTCGCCTCCTGAGATGCGCCGCGGGCCGGCCGCCTCGGACATCGAGGCAGCCGGCCGCCCGTGAGTCGTGACGTGGCCCCCGCCAGCGCAGACACCTCAACCGCTACCCACGACAAGCGTGCTCGATACCCGTGACTCGCGGTGCCGGGGCACTGTCTCGGGGTGTGCCCCTCCGGACGAGGTACGGCGAGAAGGACTGACCGACGAGCAGATCCGCAACGAGGCCATGGGGTTGTTGATGGCTGGCTACGAGTCCACCGCTGCCGGTATGGCGTGGGCCTGGTACCTGCTCTCACAGAACCCCGACGTCGAGCGCCAGCTTCAAGCCGAGCTGCGCACCGTGTTGGACGGACGGATTCCTACAGTTGATGACCTGCCGAAGCTGCGGTACACCCGCATGGTGATCGACGAGGCGCTGCGCCTTTATCCACCGTTTCCGGCGTTCTTCCGCACGTCCATCGATGCCGACATGCTCGGTGGCCGGCCGGGGCAGCCGTGCATCACGGTGGCCCGGTGCTACTAGCGCACGTACGCGATGTCACTGTACGTGACGCCTGGGGAAGGACTGCTGCATTGTGCAGAGGTGCCACCGACGGCAACTCCTCACCAAAAGTTGCGTTCTCCGGCACATCCGCAACGGATCCATATACCTCCCCCGTGGGATAGGAGGGGCTGATGAGACGAGAGCCAAGGCAACGATCGGCTTGTGCCGTTACTGTACGACCAGCTAAACCAGGTGGCGCGCGACTTTACCGAGGCCCTGGTCCCATTGTGTGCCGCCAGATGAGCGGTCATCACCCGCACGGTGCCCACAGTCCGCCGGGGCGGATCGACATCATCAACAGCCGGAAGTCTGGGTGGGAGCTGTTGGCGTGTGCGGTAGTTAATTGGTGCAGTTGGGTACCGCGGGGACGCTGTCGACACAGTTGTTCGGCGTGTTGGCGGTGATCGATGACCTGTTGGTGGTCATGGTGCCGCCTTGGCGGTAAACGCCGCCGACGGTCATACCCGCCTGGTTGGTGGTCACGGCGGTTTGGGTCAGGGTGGTCGCGGTGGAGTTGACTGCGGCGATACCGCCGCACAGCGATGACGTTATTCTCAGATGGCCGGTCGTGTCGTCACAGTCTCCGTCAGGTTCCACCGAGCCGTTTCGCGCAACCGTTTCGAGTGGACTCCCAGGCCGGCCGTGTAGCGAGACTCGTGATCGATTCGAAATGTGGCGTAACCACCTGCGCAGGGGTTTGCGCTACATTTGGTGGCATGACAACGTCTCCTCCGGATCCTGACATCGGAATCTTCGGCGGCCTTTTCCGGTTTGAGCCCAAGGAGGAATACTGCGGAATATCTGCCCGCAGAAACCAGACGTGGTCTTCTCTGCCGGTCGCGGCTCCGCCCTGGACGCGTTCGTCCAACACCCCAGACCTGGTCAGTCAGGA
>DATEMN010000364.1:0-2907 GCA_035275565.1 Pseudonocardiaceae bacterium
CCGCGGAGTACGCGGTAGGCGGTGCGGCTGGGGTGCCGCTGCGCACCGTTGCGGTCTCGACCATCGGGGTATACGTCCTGGTAGCGGTCGTTGAGGGACTGGTCACCGCGCTGGTAGTGCGGGGGTTGCTGGCGCTCAGGGCTGACCTGGTGCGGGTGGCAACCCGATGAGCTCGACGCACGCCGAGCTGCTGATCCCCGCCGACACTCCGGTGCACCGGCTGGCGCCGCAGTGCAAGGTCGCCGCGACAGTGCTGTTCGTGCTGGCCGTCGCGAGCACGCCGACCGGCACTTACTGGCCCTACCTGTGGTATCTGCTGCTGCTCGCCGTGGTCGCCGTGGTGGCCGCGTTGCCGCCGTCGACCCTGGTGCGTCGGCTGGTGGTTGAGGTGCCATTCCTGCTATTCGTGCTGGTGCTGCCGGTGCTGGGTGCCCCGCCGCAGCTGACCGTGCTCGGGATGGACTTGTCGGTGCCAGGGCTGCACGCCGCGGCGGCGATCACGCTCAAGGCGACGTTTGGGCTGCTCACCACCACGATCCTGGCTGCGACCACGTCCTTACCGGAGATCATCACCGGGTTGGAGCGGTTACGGGTGCCGCGGGTGTTCACCGCGGTCGCGGCGTTCATGGTGCGCTACACCGAGGTGCTGCTCACCGAACTGGCCCGGATGCGCACCGCCGCGGCCTGCCGGGGCGGGGATCCCCGCTGGTTCTGGCAGGTCCGCGAGGTGACGACCGGACTCGGCGCGCTGATCGTCCGCAGCTTCGAGCGTGGCGAGCGGGTGTATCTCGCGATGGCCTCCCGCGGGTATACCGGGGCGCTGCCGCCCGCGCTGACCGGCGCCCCCGCGTCTCACACCGCCTGGGCCGCAGCGCTGGCGCTGCCGATACTGGCGGTCACTGGGACGATCCTGGCGTGAGGGCAATGCTCGTGGTGGGGCACGGCAGTCGCGACGCCGACGGGGTGGACGAGTTCTGGGCGCTGGCGCAAACCATCCGCATCGTCGCCGGTGACCTGATGACCGGGTTCGGTTTCATCGAGCTGGCCGCACCCACCGTCGACGAGGCAATCAACGACCTGGTGGCCCGTGGCGCCACGGAGATTGTCAGCGTGCCGCTGGTGCTGCTGTCCGCCGGGCACCTGAAGAACGACGGCCCAGCGGCCTTAGCCCGGGCTCGGACCAGGCACCCGGGGGTGCATTTTTCCCTAGCCCGTGACCTGGGTATCGAGCCGTCGGTCTTGGGGGTAGCCGCGGACCGGATCCGAGACGCGGCTGGGGACGCCGACCCCGAGAAGCTCGGCGTGGCACTGATCGGGAGGGGGTCGAGCGACCCGGACGCCTGCGCGGACCTGTGGAAGATTGGCCGATTGCTCACCGATGGGCGGGGGTTGGGCACCGTCGAGCCCGGCTTCGTGTCGGTCGCGACGCCGTCGGTGCCCGAGACGCTGGAGCGGTTGCGGCTGCTCGGCGCCGGGATCGCGGTAGTTTCTCCCTTTTTCCTCTTTCCCGGGGTACTGCGGGACCGGATCTACGCCGAGGCCGCCGACTGGGCGGTCGGTCACCCCGAGGTCGAGGTCCGTGGCGCCGCCCACCTGGGACCGGACCCGCGGTTGGCCCGGCTGGTGCTGCAACGCTACCGGGAGGCGCGCGACGGCGACGTGCGGATGAACTGCGACTTGTGCGCTTACCGGGTCCAGTTGCCCGGATACGAGTCCAAGGTGGGCACGCCGATCTCGCTGACCTCGCACGGTGACGGCCCGGCGGGTGGCTGGCGACGGGCCCGCCGAGCCACCCGCGCGCCTACTCCGGCACCGCAGATCCGTCGCGGACGGTTCGCCGGTGCTCGGCCTGCCGGCGTCGCCGCGGTTGAGGTGCGGGATCTCGACTTCGCCTACCCGGACGGCCGCCGAGCGCTGTCCGGGGTCTCGATGCGGGTCGAGCCCGGTGAGCGGGTCGCTCTGCTGGGTCCGAACGGTGCAGGCAAGACGTCGCTGGTGCTGCAGCTCAACGGGGTGCTCACGCCGTCGGCGGGGACGGTGTCCATCGGCGGCGTGGCGGTGGAGCAGCGCACTCTGGCCGAGGTCCGCAGACGGGTCGGCGTGGTCTTCCAGGACCCTGATGACCAGCTGTTCACCCCCACAGTCGGGCGTGACGTGGCGTTCGGCCCCGCGCATCTGGGGCTGTCCGGGGACGCTTTACAGGCCAGGGTGGCTGAGGCGCTGTCTTATGTCGGCCTGGCCGACGCCGCCGACCGCCCCCCGCACCGGCTGTCCCTGGGCGAGCGCCGCCGGGCCGCGGTGGCCACCGTGCTGGCCATGTACCCCGAGGTGCTGGTGCTTGACGAGCCCACCGCCAACCTCGACCCGGCGGCCCGGCGGGAACTCACCGACCTGATCAAGCGGCTTGGGATGACGACGCTGCTGGTCACCCACGACCTGCCCTACGCGCTGGAACTGTGCCCCCGCGCGCTGGTCATCGACCACGGGCAGATCGTCGCCGACGGACCCACCCGGGAACTACTCGCCGACACCGGCTTCATGAGCGCCCACCGCCTGGAGCTGCCCGCCGGCTTCAACCCGCTGAGCTAATCGCTGACCGGAGTGGCAACGATCACGCTGGTTGGTGACGTCATCGAGAGCACGTACGCGTCGTCACCGGCGGGTACCGAGTCGAAGAAGTCGCCGCCCGCAAGCTCGACCTGGTCACCGACCCCGGCCTCCGCGAGTACAGCTTCGGCACCGGCCACGACGTGAGGCTGGTCGAACACCACCGCGTTCATGCCGGGGTAGCGCTGCATGATCGTGGACACCAAGTGGCCGTGCCCGCCGCTAACATCCAAGTCTTCGTGTCCGCTGGCCATCGATCCTGCGTTGACGAGGTCGCTGGTGGCGTGGGTCACCTCCAAT
>DATEMN010000365.1:0-21072 GCA_035275565.1 Pseudonocardiaceae bacterium
CCCCGCGGCTGGTCGCGGTCGTCGCGTCGCGCTGCCCGGCCGGCACCAGGTGCAGGCCACAAGCCTGTGCAGCCTCCACGTAACCGGTCGTCTCGTGTTGCAGCCAGGGAGCGGTCACCGGCTCGCCGGTCGGGCCGGTGACCCGGGGGCTGTGCACGATCCCGCCCAGCACCCCGTGCAGCACATCCACGAAACCCGGACCACCGTCGGCCAGCGGGCGCAAAGCCAGCCCGTCGCCAGGGGCACCTCGCCGCCAGCCCCTCTCGACGGCCTCAGCGGCCTCTACCGCGCTCAGGGTCCCGCCGAAACAGTCTGGGGCGATCAACACGCGCACAGCAGCCGACGTTACGCCTCCGGTGCGTTGTCCTAGTCTGGTCGGCGTGAGGTTCCTGCGCGGCAAGACCGGCCCGGGAGCCACCGACCCCGAGGAGCCGGCGGAGGAGGTGGCGCCCGAGACCGACGACGTGACACACCGGGCCCGTACCGCCGGCAAGGGCCGGCCTACGCCCAGCCGGCGAGAGGCCGAGGGTCGCAAGCGGGGCCCGGCCCCGCCCCCACCGCGCACCCAGCGGGAAGCGCTGCGCCGGATGCGTGGGTCCAAGCAGGAACGCCGCAATGCCTCGGCGGCGCGCCGTGAGCGGATGATGGCCGGGGACGAGAAATACCTGCTGCCTCGTGAGCGCGGCCCGGTGAAGGCCTACGTCCGGGACCTGGTGGACTCCCGGCGCAACATCTCCGGCCTGTTCATGCCGCTGGCGCTGCTGGTGATCGTGGTGATCCTGGTGCCAGACCCTCGGGTGCAGCAGTACGTGTCACTGGTGTCGATGGCGATGCTCGTCACGATGATCGTCGAGGGGGTACTGCTCGGCCGGATCATCAACCGCCGGGTCCGCGAACGGTTCCCCGATGCTTCGGGAACCGGCGTGAGCCTGGGGTTCTACGCCATCACCAGGGCGACCCAGCTGCGCCGGCTGCGGGTACCCAAGCCGCGCGTCGGTCCCGGTGACCCGATCCGGTAGCTAGATCCGTTCACGACGGCCGCAGGCTCATCGGGCCGTACACCTCGTCCTCGCCGTCGAGCAGGGTGACCGCCGCCACACCGCCCGCACTCAGGGCCGGCCACTCCCGGCTGAGCCACTCCTCAGCGTCTGTCTGGTCGTCGAAGATGATGTCCGGGCCGGGCGTCTGGCCGCCGTCGGAGTCCTGGTAGCGCCACCGAAGTGTCATCGCCTGACGGTAGCGTCGGTGCCGGCGGCAAGGAGGTCAGGTGCGGACGCTGGTGCTCGGTGGGGCGCGCTCGGGAAAGTCCGCCCACGCTGAGGCATTGCTAGCGGGCGGACTGGACCAGGCACGGGTGGACTACCTGGCGACCGCCCGGCGCCGGTCCGACGACCCGGACTGGGAGGCGCGGATCGCGATGCACGTGGCTCGCAGGCCACCGGGCTGGCGCACCGTTGAGCCGTCCGACCTGCCCGCTGTGTTGCGCACCGCAGGACCGGTGCCGGTGCTGGTCGATGACGTGGCCACGTGGCTGACCGGGGAGCTGGACGACGCGGGTGCCTGGGAGGGCGGGCCGGATGCGGTGGCAGCCTGCCGCGCACGCTGCGCGGAGCTAGTGTCGGCGGTGGTGGTCTGCCCGGCCCGGCTGGTGCTGGTCAGCGCGGAGGTCGGACTCGGCGTCGTGCCTGCGACCCGCGCCGGGCGGCTGTTCCGCGACGAGCTCGGCGCGCTGAACACCGAACTCGCCACTGTGTGCGACGAGGTGCTGCTGCTGGTGGCCGGACTGCCGGTGCAATTGCGCCAGGCTAGAACGCCCAGCACCCCGGCAGGCAGGATGCAGCTTGCAGGGTCGAGGCATGAACACCGAGCACTACAGGAGGGCCGCGTGGAGTTCCCCACGATCACGCCACCCGACCAGCAGTCCCACCGGGAGGCGGTAGCTCGCCATGAGCAGCTGACCAAACCGGCGGGCTCCCTGGGTCGGCTGGAGGAGCTGGGCGTCTGGGCGGCCGCCTGCCAAGGGATCTGCCCCCCACGCCCGTTCGCGCAGCCTCAGGTGGTGGTGTTCGCGGGGGATCACGGTATCGCCAAGCTCGGAGTCTCTGCCTATCCCAGCGAGGTCACCCGGCAGATGGTCGGCAACTTCCTGGGCGGGGGGGCCGGGGTGAACGTGCTCGCCACTCTGACCGGGGCTGCCGTGCGGGTGGTCGACATGGCGGTGAACAGCGAGCCAGCCGCGTCGAGCGTCGAGGCGTCACCGCTGGTCACCCGGCATAAGGTGCGCCTCGGTAGCGGCGCGATCGATCGGGAGGACGCGCTGACCGACGCTGAGGTGACCCACGCCCTGGCCGCCGGCGTGGCGATCGCTGACGAGGAGGTGGACCGCGGCGCTGACCTGCTGATCGCGGGCGACATGGGGATCGGCAACACCACCCCCGCCGCGGTGCTGGTGGCGGCACTCACCGGGACGGAGCCGGTGGCGGTGGTGGGCCGCGGTACCGGGATCGACGATGCGAGCTGGATGCGCAAGGCCGCTGCAATCCGCGACGCGCTGCGCCGGACCCGACCGGTCGTCGGGGACCCAGTTGCGCTGCTGCGCACCGCAGGCGGCGCCGATATCGCGGCGATAGCCGCCTTCCTGGCTCAGGCCGCGGTCCGGCGTACCCCGGTGATCCTCGACGGAATGGTGGTCGGGGCAGCGGCGATGCTCGCCGAGGAACTCGCACCCGGAGCGCGACAGTGGTGGGTGGCCGGACACCGTTCCGTGGAACCCGCCCACACCCTGGTGCTGGAGCATCTGGAGTTGGATCCCATTCTGGATCTGGGGATGCGGCTGGGCGAGGGCTCCGGGGCGGTGGCAGCGCTGCCGCTGGTGCAGATGGCCGTCCTGGTGCTCGCCGAGATGGCCACCTTCAATGACGCTGGTGTTTCCGGACCCGCGGGTGATCCAGTGCCCGCGAGGTGAGCCGCGGGTTGCGGCTGGCGGTGTCCTGGCTGACCGTGCTGCCGGTCGACAGCCCCGTCGAGATGGACCGGGCGGTCGCTCGCCGAGCGCTGTACTGGGCTCCGGTAGTCGGTGCCGGGCTGGGCGTGGCGGCTGTCGGGGTGCTGGCAGGGCTGGCCGCGCTGGGCACGCCGCCGCTGCTCGTCGGGTTGGCCGTGGTGGCGGCGCTGGCCGGGTTGACCCGCGGGATGCACCTGGACGGGCTTGCCGACACCGCCGACGGCCTGGGCTGCTACGGCGGGCCGCAGCGGGCACTGGCGGTGATGCGGGACGGGTCGACCGGACCGTTCGGAGTGGTCGCGCTGGTGCTGGCACTGACCATGCAGGCGGCCGCGCTGGGGGTACTGGCTGAGACCGGTCGGCTGGTCGCCGTGCTGCTGGCGGTGACCGCAGGGCGGGTTGCTGTCAGCTGGTGTGCCCGGACCGGGGTACCACCGGCCCGACCCGAGGGGTTAGGTGCGCTGGTAGCCGGCAGCCAACCGCCCGTCGTCCCGGCCGCCTGGTCGGCAGTTCTGCTGGCCGGCGGGTTGCTGGCGGTGCCCGAACGGCCCTGGCAGGGCGCCTTGGCGGTGGCTTCGGCCGCCCTGGTGACAGTGGCGATCTCGACCCACACCTGCCGCCGTTTCGGTGGTGTCACCGGCGACGTCCTCGGCGCCACCAGCGAACTAGCCACCACAGTGGTACTCGCCGGGTGTGCGGTCGGCTGAATCCGATCAGGTGAGGGGGACCATCCAGGCGTGTATGTCGGGGGCGGCGCCGCGCTGGATCGCGGTGAGGGTCGCGCGCAACCGGGTGGTGACCGGTCCGGGCTGGCCGGTACCGATGGTGAATTCGCCGCCGGCGTATGCGACCCGCCCGACCGGGGTGATCACCGCGGCGGTGCCGCAGGCGAAGACCTCCGAGATGTCCCCGGTCTCCACGCCCTTCTCCCACTCCTCGGTGGAGATCCGTCGCTCCTCGACACCCATCCCGTGGTCTCGGGCCAGGGTGAGCAGCGAGTCCCGGGTAACGCCGGGCAGCAGCGTGCCGGTGAGTTCCGGGGTCACCAGCCGAGCCCGCTGTCCTTCCCCGAAGACGAAGTAGAGGTTCATCCCGCCCATCTCTTCCACCCAGCGCCGCTCGACCGCGTCCAGCCACACGACCTGGTCACAGTTCTGGTCAGCGGCATGCTGCTGGGCCACCAGCGAGGCGGCATAGTTGCCGGCGAACTTGGCGGCACCGGTGCCACCGGGGGACGCCCGGACGTATTCGGTGGACAACCACACGCTGACCGGCTTGAGCCCGCCCCGGAAGTACGGGCCGGCCGGGGAGGCGATGACCAGGTACCGGTATGCCGCTGCGGGGCGGACTCCGAGCCCCACCTCGGTGGCGAACAGGAGCGGCCGCAGATACAAGGACTCTTCCCCACCGGGAGCGGGCACCCAGTCGATGTCGGTACGCACCAGTTCGTGCAGCGAGCCGAGGAACAGCTCGTCAGGCAGCTCCGGCATCGCCAGCCGGCGAGCCGAAGAGCGGAACCGGGCCGCGTTGGCCAGGGGCCGGAAGAAGGCCACCGTGCCGTTCGGTTGCCGGTATGCCTTGAGGCCTTCGAAGATCGCCTGCCCGTAGTGCAGCACCGACGCGGCCGGGTCCATCACGAGTTGCCGGTAAGGGCCGATCTCGGGATCGTGCCAGCCACGACCAGCGGTCCAGCTGATCTCTACCATGTGGTCGGTGAAGTAACGGCCGAAGCCCGGCGAGGCCAGGATCTTCGCCCGCTGTTGCGGCGTCGCCGGAGACGGATGTGGCCGGCGGGTGAACGGTGCAGCGGCACTCATGCCCAGCACGGTAGCCCGTTCCGTGCCAAAATGGTAGGACGTCCCACTGTCTCTTCCGTCATGCTGAGCACCACGTTGGTAGTGGCCTTCCGTACCGCGTTCGGCCGTGAGCCGGACGGGCTGTGGGCCGCACCCGGCCGGGTGAACCTGATCGGTGAGCACGTCGACTACGCGGGCGGGCTGTGCCTTCCGCTGGCGCTGCCACAGCGCACTGTGGTGGCGGCCGCGACCCGGGACGACGGCCGGCTGCGGCTGCGATCGCTACACCGGGATGCGCAGCCCTGGGAGGGCTCCCTCAACGTGATCGGTCCCGGCCACCCACCATGCTGGGCGGCGTATCCAGCGGGGGTGATCTGGGCGCTGGGTCATCCGGTCGGCGGTCTTGACCTGCTCGTTGGTGAGACAGTGCCACCTGGGGCCGGGCTGGCCTCCTCCGCCGCGCTGGAGTGCGCGGTGGCCTTGGCGGTGGACGCGCTGTCCGGGTTTGGACTGGCCGCCAGCAGCACCGGGCGGGTGACGCTGGCGGCGGCCTGCCGACGCGCGGAGAACGAAGTCGTCGGCGCGCCGACCGGCGGGATGGACCAGATCGCCTCACTGTGCTGCACCGCAGGGCATGCCCTGCTGCTAGATTTCCAGGACCAGTCAATGCGCCAGGTGCCGCTGGATCTACCCGCGGCTGGACTGGACCTGCTCGTGGTCGACACTCGGGCGCCGCACCGGCTCGTCGACGGTCAGTACGCCGCGCGCCAGCGTAGCGCGGAGCAGGCCGCGGCTGCACTGGGCGTGCCCAGCTTGCGGGAGGCCCGACGGGAGCAGGTGGACAGCCTGACTGATCCCCTGCTGCGCAGGCGCGCACACCATGTGATGAGCGAGATCGCCCGGGTGCAGGCGGTCGTGGCGATGCTGGAGTCCGGCCGGGTCGCCGACATCGGACCGCTGCTGAACGCCTCACACACGTCGCTGCGCGACGATCTGCAGGTCTCCAGTCCGGAGCTGGACTGCGCGGTGGACGGGGCCCGCGCTGCCGGAGCACTGGGTGCCCGGATGACCGGCGGTGGGTTCGGCGGCTCGGTCTTGGTTCTGGTCGAGCGGACCGTCAGCGCCGCGGTAGTCCACGCCGTGGGGGACGCCGCCGCCCGCCACCATCACCCGCAACCCGCAGTGCACGAGGTGCTGCCGTCCCGCGGCGCCCACCCGCTGCCGTGCGTCAGCGCACATGCGAGGGCACGAAAGGGGTCTTGACCACCTCGCAGGGCAGCGCCCGCCCACGGATGTCGACGTCGACGAGGTCCCCTGTCCGCACGGTGGGATCGAGCAGCGCCAGCGCGATGCCGGTACGCAAGGTCGGAGAGAAGGTGCCCGAGGTGGTCTCCCCCAGTGCCGCACCTGCCGGAGACCGCACCGTCATCCCCGGCCGCGGCACCCCACGCCCGACGGCCCGCAGCCCGCGTAACCGCCGGGAGGGGCCGTGCTCGCGCTCGGCGAGCAGCGTGTCACGCCCCCAGAAGACTGGCTTGTCCCAGCCGACCGCCCAGGCGGCGCCGCCCTGCACGGGGGTGATCCCCGGCCCGAGGTCCTGGCCGTGCAGCGGGTAACCCATCTCGGTGCGCAGGGTGTCTCGAGCCCCGAGCCCGCACGCCCGACCACCCAGCGGGTCGATAGCCCGCAGTAGCGCCGCCCAGAGCGCGGGCGCGTGCTCCCACGGCGGCAGCAGCTCGTAACCACGCTCACCGGTGTAGCCGGTACGACCCACCCGCGCCGGCACGCCGTCGTACTCGGCGTCGACGAAAGCCATGTAGTCCATGTCGCTGGGCAGCCCGAGGGCGGCGAGCACCTCGGCCGACCGCGAGCCCTGCACGGCGAGCACGGCGTACTGGTCGTGCCGCTCGGTCACCTGTATCCCCGGGGGCGCCGCGACGGCCAGCCGGCGGCCGACCTCGCCGGTGTTGACCGCATTGGGCACGCAGAACACCTCATCGGGACCGACCAGGTAAGTGATCAAGTCATCCACCACACCGCCGTCCTCGGCGCAGCACAGCGTGTACTGAGCCTGTCCCGGGCCGATCTTGGCGAGGTCGGCGGTGAGGCAGGAGTTGACGAACTCCGCGGCCGCCGGACCGGTGACGCTGACCTTGCCTAGATGGGTGACGTCGAACACACCGACCGACTCCCGCACCGCAGTGTGCTCAGCGATGACGCCGGCGTAGTGAAGCGGCATCTCCCAGCCGCCGAACGGCCCGAGGGTGGCGCCGGCCTCGACGTGCCAGGTGTGCAGGGGTCCGCGGCGCAGGGGTGTACTCACGGCTGTGGAACGCTACCCCGTAGTAGCCTCCAAACACTATCCGACCAGATCAGCGAGGAGATCACCGTGACCACCCCGACGCTGGGTCTTACCGATGCCTCGGTGACCACCGCGACGGTTGATGCCGTCGTAGTCGGCACCGTGCCTGGCGACGATGGTCCCCGACTCGCCCAGGGTGGCGAGGAGGTCGACGCTGCGTTCGACGGCACGCTCACCGAGTTGCTTGCCGTGTTGGGTGCCCGGGGCAAGGCCGATGAGGTGATCAAGGTGCCCACCCGCGGAGCGATCGGCGCCCCGCTGCTCATCGCCACCGGTCTCGGCGAGGTCGACGACCGACCCACCGGCGAGCAGGTGCGTCGGGCCGCCGGGGCGGCGGCCCGGGCACTGTCCGGCACCTCCCGAGCGGTCACCACGTTGTCTCGGATCGATCTGGCCGCCGCCGCGGAGGGCGCCACGCTGGGTGGGTATACCTTCACCGCATACCGTTCCCAGAACGGGGAGGGGCCGCTGGGACAGATGGACCTGTCGGTGCCCTCGGTCCACGCGGCCGGCGCGCAACAGGAGTTGGCCCAGGCCACCGCTATCGCAGAAGCGGTCGCGATCGCGCGTGACCTGGTGAACACGCCGCCCAACGATCTCTATCCGGTCTCCTTCGCTGAGCACGCGGTGGAGCTGGCGCAGCAGGCCGGACTGCGCACCGAGGTGCTCGACGAGAAGGCCCTGCGAGGTGAGGGTTACGGCGGCATCCTGGGGGTCGGCGGCGGCTCGTCCCGCCCGCCCCGGCTGGTCCGACTGCACTACACCCCGGCGGCACCGAGGGCGAAGGTAGCCCTGGTCGGTAAGGGCATCACCTTCGACACCGGCGGAATCTCGATCAAGCCCGCGGCGAAGATGGACGAGATGACCATGGACATGGCGGGTGCGGCCGCTGTAATCGTCACCACGGTGCTCGCCGCCCGGCTGGAACTCCCGGTGGAGGTGATCGCCACCGTGCCGATGGCTGAGAACATGCCCTCGGGTACTGCCTACCGGCCTGGCGATGTCCTCACGATGTACGGTGGCAAAACCGTGGAGGTGCTCAACACCGACGCCGAGGGCCGGCTGATCCTCGCCGACGCGCTGGTCCGTGCAGCGCAGGACGCCCCGGACTACCTCATCGACACCGCCACGCTCACCGGCGCACAGATCATCGCGCTGGGTAACCGCACGCCGGGTATCATGGGCACGCCGGAGTTCCGGGACCGGGTTACTGCGATCTCGCAGCAGGTCGGGGAGAACGGCTGGGCCATGCCGCTGCCCGACCACCTACGGTCCGAGTTGGACTCCAAGCTCGCGGACATCGCCAACGTGGCCAGCCACCGCTGGGGTGGCATGCTCATCGCCGGGGTGTTCTTGTCCGAGTTCGTCGTCGACGGCACGCCCTGGGCCCATCTGGACATCGCCGGACCGGCCTACAACACCGGCTCACCGTGGGGTTACACCGGCAAAGGTGGCACCGGGGTCCCAGTGCGCACCCTGGCCGCCGTCCTCGCCGACATCGCCGAGCGGGGCTGAGCCTGCGGTTACTTTTCCTTCTCGCGCTCGCGCAGGATGCGCTGGCGGGCGGTGTAGTCCCGCATCCGTTGTGGGTAGCCCAACTGGGCAACATCGTAGATCGGAATCCCCAGCCGCTTACCCAGCCGCCGGGCGCCCTCGTCGCCTTCCACCCTGCGCCGGGTCCACTCGCCGTCGTGCGCGACGAGCACCACCGTGGTGTCGGTGACCGTGGTGCGCGGCTCGACGAACGCCTCCACTCCATGGTGTGACGCTGCCCACTGCTCAAGATGGTCGACGTCCGCGTCGGACGCCGTGCGCTTGGTCCCTGGTCGCTGCCGACCCAGGAGCCGATCGAACACGCCCACGTCGGCACCTCCTCGCACCGCCAGTCCACCCGGCGATCCCTGCCAGTTCAACGACCCTGCCAGTCCGTTTACTCCGGAACTCCGCACACCGCCTCGCCCACATCGCCGGAGCTGCGGGCGTGGTGACAAGATGGCTGTGGCGCCCGGCGCCACGTTACCGACCGCTGCTTGAGGAGCCTCTCAGTGACCGATACCTCCGCCGACGTGGTGATCCTCGGTGGCGGCTCCGGCGGTTACGCCTGCGCACTGCGTGCCGCCCAGTTGGGCCTGTCCGTCGTTCTGGTGGAAAAGGACAAGCTGGGCGGCACCTGCCTGCATCGTGGCTGCATTCCGACCAAGGCCCTGCTGCATACCGCCGAGGTAGCCGACGCCGCTCGCGACGGTCACCAGTTCGGAGTGAAGGCCGCGGTCGAGGGCATCGACATGGCTGGGGTGAACAAGTACAAAGACGGCGTCGTCGGCAAGATGTTCAAGGGCCTGCAGGGGTTGGTGTCTTCCCGCGGGATCACCTACGTCGAGGGCAGCGGCCGGTTCGTCGCTCCGAACGCCGTCGACATCGAGGGGCAGCGCTACACCGGTCGCAGTGTCGTGCTGGCGACCGGTTCCTATGCCAGGTCCCTGCCCGGTCTGGAGATCGGCGGCCGGATCATCACCAGTGATCAGGCGCTGAACCTCGACTACCTGCCCGAGCGCGTCGTAGTGCTCGGCGGTGGCGTGATCGGCGTGGAGTTCGCCAGTGTGTGGTGCTCCTTCGGCGTCGAGGTGATCATCATCGAAGCACTGCCCCGGCTCGTCCCAGCCGAGGATGACTTCTGCTCCAAGCAACTGGAGCGCGCTTTCCGCCGGCGCGGCATCACGTTCAAGACCGGTGTGAAGTTCACCGGTGCAAGCCAGTCCGACTCCGGGGTCACGGTGCGCTTGGAGTCCGGAGAGCAGCTCGAGGCCGACCTGCTACTCGTCGCCGTGGGCCGGGGCCCGAACACCGCTGACGCGGGTTACGCCGAGGCCGGTGTGCGGATGGAACGCGGTTTCGTGCTCACCGACGACCGGCTGCGCACCAACCTTGCGGGGGTATACGCGCTGGGAGACATCGTGCCAGGGCTACAGCTCGCGCATCGCGGGTTCGCCCAGGGCGTCTTCCTCGCCGAGGACATCGTGGGACGCAACCCGCCCCCGATCGACGAGGACGGCATCCCGCGGGTGACCTACTGCGAGCCGCAGGTGGCCTCGGTCGGCCTGACCGAAGCGCAGGCCAGGGATCGCCACCGTGAGGTCGAGACGCTCACCTACGACTTGGCCGGCAACGGCAAGAGCGTCATCCTGCAGTCCAGGGGCGCGATCAAGCTGGTACGCGTCAAGGACGGCCCGGTGCTCGGGGTGCACATGGTCGGTGCCCGCATCGGCGAGCTGGTCGGCGAGGCGCAGCTGATCGTCAACTGGGAGGCATATCCGGAGGACGTCGCCGCACTAGTGCATGCCCACCCGACGCAGAACGAGGCCCTCGGCGAGGCGCATCTCGCCCTGGCTGGCAAGCCGTTGCATGCGCACGGCTGATCGACGCTAAAAAGGCTTCCAAGACGACGAGGAGTCGAGGCAACAGACTATGGCCTACTCGGTGGAGATGCCTGCGCTCGGAGAGAGTGTCACCGAGGGAACGGTGACGCGCTGGCTCAAGCAAGAGGGGGACACCGTCACGGTGGACGAACCCTTGCTCGAGGTGTCCACCGACAAGGTCGACACCGAGATCCCCTCGCCGGCGGCCGGTGTGCTGCAGCGGATCGTCGTGCCCGAGGACGAGACCGTTGCGGTCGGCGCGGAACTCGCCGTGATCGGAGACTCCGCCGATTCCGAGCCCGAGGGGGCCGATTCCGAGTCCGACGGGGCCGATTCCGAGCAGCGCGAAACCGACTCCGTGCCGAGCGGGCGCAATCACACCGAGCGGGTGGAACCATCGCAGCAACCGCCCGCTCAGCCGACCCCGCCCACTGGGGGCTCCGGGACTCCCGTGACGATGCCCGCACTGGGCGAAAGCGTCGCTGAGGGCACCGTGACCCGGTGGCTCAAGCAGGTCGGTGACACCGTCGAGAGGGATGAGCCGCTGCTGGAGGTGTCCACCGACAAGGTCGACACCGAGATTCCCTCCCCGGTGGCCGGCACCGTACTGGAGATCGTCGTGGCGCAGGACGAGACCGTCAAAGTCGGCGCCAAGCTAGCCATGGTCGGCGATGCCGCCGGCGGTGAGACGCCGGTTGCGCCGGATCGGCCCCACTCCGCTGAGTCCCAGCGTTCGAAACAGCCCGCTTCGGCTTCCGATGCCGACGAGTCCAGTGCACCATACGTGACACCGTTGGTACGCAAGCTCGCTGCCGAACACGGCGTCGACTTGTCGGGCGTGCAGGGCACCGGGGTTGGGGGCCGGATCCGCAAGCAGGACGTTCTCGCCGCCGTGGAGGCGCCCCAACCCGAAGAATCGCAGCCCGAACCGGAGCCCACACCGCAATCCCCTTCGGTAACGCAGCAGGAGCCGAAGACCACTGCGGCGCGGCACTCGGCGCCATCACCGGTCGCCGCTTCGGAGCTACGCGGGACGACCGAGAAGATGTCCCGGACGCGCAGCGTCATCGCCAAGCGGATGGTGGAGTCGCTCCAGATCTCCGCGCAGCTCACCACCGTGGTGGAGGTCGACGTCACCCGTCTCGCGCGGCTGCGCGATCGGGTCAAGCGGGACTTCGAGGCCCGGGAAGGCGTCAAGCTGTCGTTTCTGCCCTTCTTCGCCCAGGCCACTGTGGAGGCGCTCAAGCAGCACCCGAAGGTGAACGCCTCGATCGACACTGAGCGGGGCGAGATCACCTACCACGGCGCTGAGCACCTCGGTATCGCCGTGGACACCGATCGCGGTCTGCTGGTGCCGGTGATCCACCATGCGGGTGATCTCAACATCGCCGGCCTGGCCCGCCGCATCACCGACCTCGCCGAACGGACCAGGGCGAACAAGATAACTCCGGACGAGATGAGCGGCGGCACGTTCGCGATCAGCAACACCGGCTCGCGGGGAGCCCTGTTCGACACCCCAATCGTCCCGCAGCCGCAGGTCGGTATCCTCGGCACCGGTAGCGTGGTCAAGCGACCGGTGGTGCTGACCGGCGAGGACGGCGACACCATCGCGGTCCGCTCGATCGTCTACCTGGCGCTGTCCTACGACCACCGCCTAGTGGACGGCGCCGACGCCGCCCGCTTCCTCAACACCATCAAACAGCGCCTCACCGACGCCGCGTTCGAGCTATAGCGCGGACGCTGCCACCCCCGTGACGAGGCGGCGTTAACCTGGGGTCGCGCAGGCGGCGGAGACCCGAGAAGATCTCACCATGCGCGTCGCGATTGCGGGGGGATCGGGTTTGATCGGGACGTCGTTGGTGTCGCTGCTCCGGCAGGCCGGCCATGACGTGCTCCGGCTGGTGCGTCGGCGCCCAGGTGCACCGGATGAGCGGGCCTGGGACCCGTTGGCCGCGACGATGGAGGGCGGCACCCTCGAGGGCACCGATGCCGTGGTGAATCTGTGCGGCTCCCCAATGGCCACCGGGCGTTGGTCCGGCGAGCGTAAGCAAGCCATCCGGGACAGCCGGATCGGTCCCACTGAGGTGCTCGCTACGGCGGTCGCCGAGCATCGGGTGCCGGTGCTGGTGAACGCCTCAGGGGTGGGCTACTACGGTGATACCGGGGACCACGAGGTCGATGAGCACGCGCCTTTGGGCTCCGGGTTCCTGGCCGAGGTCTGTCGCGACTGGGAGGCAGCCACAGCGGCCGCGGAACGGGCTGGAGCGCGGGTGGTGCGGCTGCGGACCGGTCCGGTGATCTCTCCGTCCGGCGGGTTGATGGGTCAGCTCAAACCGCTGTTCGCGCTCGGGCTGGGTGGGCGGCTCGGCAACGGCCGCCAGTACATGCCGTGGATCTCGCTCGATGACGAGGTGGGTGCCATCCGCTTCGTCCTCGAACACGATGCGATATCGGGTCCGGTCAACCTCACCGGGCCCGAACCGGTGACCAATGCCGAGTTCACCAAGGCGATGGGCGAGGCGATGCACCGGCCTACCCTGCTGGTGGTACCCGGATTCGTGCTGCGCCTGGCCCGCGGCGCTGAACTCGCCGACGAGATGGTGCTGACCGGGCCGCGGGCGATGCCCGGAGTCCTGCAGAGCCACGGCTACCCGTTCCACCATCCGACCCTGCCGGCGGCGCTGGCCGCGGTGTTGGAGTAACCGATGGATACCGACGCCGTCGTGGTAGGAGCCGGGCTGACCGGACTGACCGTCGCCCGTCACCTGCAGCGTGCCGGACTGCAGGTCACCGTGTTGGAGGCCGGAACAGTGGTGGGCGGCCGGGTGGCCACTGACACCGTCGACGGGTTCCTGCTCGATCGTGGTTTCCAAGTGCTCAACACCAGCTATCCAGCATTGCGCCGGGAGCTGGACCTGCACGCACTGGACCTGCGGGAATTCGTCCCTGGTGTCGCGATACGCGGTACTGATGGGGTGCTGCACCGCCTGGTCGACCCGCGCCGGGCTCCCATCCATGCCTGGCGCACGATCTTTGACGGGCTGCTTGCCCCGGCCGCCAAGCTTGCGGTCCTGCGACTGTCCGCCAAGGTGGCTCTGAGCAACGTCGGCTCGTTGCTGGCCGGGGCCGAGCGCAGCACCGCAGCCGAGCTGTCCGCCGCCGGATTGGATGGCCCGGCCATCGACGAGTTCCTCAAACCGTTCTTGGCCGGGGTCTTCGGTGACCGGGACCTGCAGACCTCAGCGCGGTTCTTCGCTCTGGTGTGGCGAAGTCTGGCCCGGGGGGCCTCGACGCTGCCCTCGCGCGGGATGGCTGCGCTGCCCACCCAGATCGCGGCGCGGCTCGCCCCGGGAACAGTCTGCTGCGGGCAGGTGGTGCTCGGGGTCTCACCCGGACGGGTCCGCACCGCCGACCGCGAGATCACCGCGCGAGCAGTGGTGGTGGCCACCGATCCCCCGATGGCCCGCGCGCTGCTGCCTGGGCTCGACGTGCCGCAAATGCACGGACTAACGACCTACTATCACGTGTCCGAGCAACCGCCCAGCCGGCTGCGGCTGATCCATCTTGACGGGACCGGCAGCGCGCTGATCAACACCAGCGTGCTCACCGCGGTCGCGCCGTCCTACTCCCCCGACCATCGGCACCTGGTCTCGTCGACGGTCCTGGGCACTCCGGGCGCCGGCGCACCCGATGAGCGTGTCGTACGGCGGCTGGCCAGCGCGGTCTACCGGACCGATCCAGCAGGCTGGGAGCATCTAGGCACCGCGGTGGTCCCGCAGGCACTGTGCTCGTTCACCCCACCGACCCCCGACCGGCTGCGCCGCGACACAGCGTTGGGGGACGGCCTGTTCGTTGCGGGAGACCACCGCGCCACCCCTTCGATCCAGGGTGCGTTGGCCAGCGGCCGGCGGGCTGCCCGGACGGTGCTTACCGAACTCGGCGTAGACCGTGGTAGCCGCGTAATGTCGCGCCCGTGACCACCGACGCCACGTCCTGCCGAGGTGCTACGACCCCCGTCGAGGTCCGCGACCTCGGCATCATGGACTACACCCGGGCCTGGGAACTGCAACATGAGCTGGCCACCGCCCGCGCCGAGAGCACCGGGCGTGACGTGCTGTTGTTGCTGGAACACCCTTCGGTGTATACGGCAGGCCGGCGAACCACACCCGCCGAGCGGCCCCACGATGGCACGCCGGTGATCGACGTCGACCGCGGCGGGAAGATCACCTGGCACGGGCCCGGTCAGCTGGTCGGCTACCCGCTGGTGGCGCTCGCCCAGCCGGTCGACGTGATTGACTATGTACGGCGCTTGGAGCAGGCGCTGATCTCGGTGTGCACCGGCTTGGGTCTGCCCACCGGACGGATCTCGGGACGGTCCGGGGTGTGGCTGGCCGCCGATCCGGCCACCGGTCGGCCAGACCGCAAGATCGCGGCGATCGGGGTCCGGGTCAGCCGGGGGGTGACCATGCACGGGTTCGCCCTGAACTGCCAGCCCGATTTGGCTGCTTTCGACCGGATCGTGCCATGCGGCATCACCGATGCCGGGGTGACCTCGCTGACCGCCGAGCTGGGTCGACCGGTTCCCGTGGCGCAGGTGCAGCCCGCGGTGCGCCACGCCGTACTCGATGCGCTGGACGGTGCGCTTCCGGTGCGCCCCGACGAGCTCCCTCGCTGTTCAACGGTCGAGCCAGAGGGCCTGCAACTGTACCTGGACCCGGCGATTGCGGGAGCCTAGGAACCCGAGATGAGCCGATGGAACGCAACCGACATCCCCGACCAGACCGGCCGCACCGTGCTCGTCACTGGCGCCAACTCGGGCCTGGGCCTGCAGACTGCCGCCGTGCTTGCCCGACACGGCGCCACGGTGCTGCTGGCCTGCCGCGACGAGCGACGCGGGCAGGCGGCGCTGGACCGGGTGCGGTCGGGTCCCGTCGGGGCGGATGCCAGGCTGGTCCATCTCGACCTGGCTGACCTCGGCTCGATCCGCAACGCTGCCCGCGAGGTGCGCTCGATCACCGGGGATCGGCTGGACGTGCTGGTGAACAACGCCGGGGTGATGGCCACCCCGGCGCGGCGCACCGCCGACGGTTTCGAGTTGCAGATCGGTACCAACCACCTCGGGCACGCCGCGCTGACCTGGCTGCTCGCGCCCGCCCTGGTTCCCGGCGCCAGGGTGGTCACGGTGTCCAGCCTCGCGCACCGCGGCGGCGGTTTGGATGTCGACGACCTGGACTTCACCCGGCGCCGGTACAACCCGGTCACTGCGTACGGCGCCTCGAAGCTGGCCAATCTGCTGTTCACTTTCGAGCTGGACCGTCGGGTCCGAGCCGCCGGACGGGATCTGCTGGCGGTCGCCGCCCATCCCGGCCTCACCGACACCGAACTGGTGTTCAACACCGCTCGGATGCGCTTGGTGGGGCCGTTTGCCCACGTCGCGCGGTGGGGCAACAAGCTGATCGCCCAGGGTGTCGCCGCGGGCGCGTTGCCGCAGCTCTATGCCGCCACCGCAGCCGACGTGGGCAGTGGCGCGTACTACGGTCCGACCAGTCTCGGGGAGACCCGCGGGGCACCTGGTCGGGCGGCGGCGAGCCCCGCTGCCCGGGACAAGCACACCGCGCAGCTGCTCTGGGAACGCACCGCCGAACTCACCGGAGTGACTCCGGATCCTGAGTAGGCTCGCAGCCGTGAGCGTCGCCCCCCCGACACCTGATGCCGGCGGCCGCAGGCTGTTGCGCCTGGAGGTCCGTAACAGCCGGACCCCGATCGAGCGCAAGCCGCCTTGGATCCGGACCCGAGCCACGATGGGGCCGTCGTTTCGCGAACTCAAGGAGCTGGTCCGCCGCGAAGGGCTGCACACGGTCTGCGAGGCAGCCGGCTGTCCCAACATCTACGAGTGCTGGGAGAACCGGGAGGCGACCTTCCTCATCGGCGGTGACCAGTGCACCCGTCGTTGCGACTTCTGCCAGATCGACACCGGTCGTCCCGCAGACCTGGACCGCGATGAGCCACGGCGGGTCGCTGAGTCGGTGCAGGCGATGGGGTTGCGCTACTCCACCGTCACCGGGGTGGCCCGTGATGACCTCTCCGACGGGGGTGCCTGGCTCTACGCCGAGACCGTCCGGCAGATCCACACGCTTAACCCTGGCACCGGAGTCGAGCTGCTCATCCCGGACTTCAACGCCCGCGCGGAACTGCTCGACGAGGTGTTCAGCGCCGCACCCGAAGTGCTGGCGCACAACCTGGAAACGGTGCCACGGATCTTCAAGCGGATCCGACCGGCGTTTCGTTACCAGCGCTCGCTCGACGTGATACAGGCGGCCCGCGCCGCGGGACTGGTGACCAAGTCCAACCTCATCCTGGGCCTGGGCGAGAAGCCCGAGGAGGTCACCGCCGCGATGACCGACCTGCGTGCCGCTGGATGCGAGATCCTCACCATCACCCAGTACCTCCGGCCGTCGGCGCGGCACCATCCGGTGGCGCGGTGGGTCCCGCCCGAGGAGTTCGTCGAGCACGCCCGCGCCGGCGAGCTGATGGGTTTCGCCGGGGTGATGGCCGGGCCGCTGGTCCGATCGTCCTACCGGGCCGGTCGGCTCTACGCCCAGGCCGTCGCGGGCCGCGGTGATGCTGACCCCCCGTTACAGTGACACGGCTGGTCGTCCGCAGTCCGTTGCGCCGTATCCTGGGGGCATGGCCGCCAAGCCCTCCTCCAAGCCTGCTTCGAAGCCCTCCGCGAAAAACCCCTCAAAAATCAAGGACAAGGAAGCGGCGAAGGCCGCCAAGCGGGAGCGCCGCGCCGCATCGAAGCAGCGCCGGGCGCAGATTCTGGAGGCTTTCAAGGTCCAGCGCCGCGAGGACAAGGCCCTGTTGCCGTTGATGATCGGCGCACTCCTGGCCGTCACCGCGGTCGGAGTCGGGGTGGGTTTGCTGTTTGATCAGCTGTGGTTCTCGCTACCGATGGGCATCACGGTCGGCGCGCTCGCAGCAATAATGATCTTCGGGCGGCGGGTGCAGCGCAACGTCTTTGCCAAGGCCGAGGGCCAGCCCGGCGCCGCAGCCTGGATGCTGGACAACCTGCGCGGTCGGTGGAGGGTGACGCCGGCCGTCGCAGGCACGGGTCAGCTGGACGCTGTGCATCGGGTCATCGGGCGGCCCGGAGTCGTGCTGGTCGCCGAGGGGGCCGCACATCGACTCAAACCGCTGCTGGCGCAGGAGAAGAAGCGGGTATCCCGGCTGATCGGGGAAATTCCGATCTACGACGTCACGGTGGGTAATGACGAAGGCCAGGTTCCGCTGGCCAAGCTGCCTCGCCACCTCGCCAAGTTGCCGCGCAACATCAGCGCGGCGCAGATCGACGTGCTGGAGGGCAAGCTGGCCATCCTCGCCACCCGGGCCGCCGCGCTGCCCAAGGGCCCGATGCCGCAGGGCGCCAAAATGCGCAACCTGCAGCGTGTCGTGCGCCGACGCTGATCAGGGGGCTGACTTCAGCGGGTTCGCAGCACGATGGTCCCGACGGCTCGGTCGTGCAGGCCACGGCCGTCAGCGTCGTAGACCACCGGCGGGATGACCAGACACAGCAGCACCGTACGGATCACCCCGGCGCTGAAGCCGGCCCGACGCCCGTCCAGGAATGCTACCCGTAGCCCCGTCATGGCATGCCCGGGGGTGCGACCGGCGATCCCGATCGAGAGCGCGGTCACCGCTGCGAACAGTGCCAACGCTGAGAACGCCGGGTTGCTGGTGAGCAGCTGAGCGGTCACCGCGCAGGGCAGCCAGTCAATCAGGATGGCCAGGATGCGGGGTCCAAAACCGGCGGCGGAGCCCGGTCCCTGCTCGGGCAGCCCGAGCCGTTGACCAGGGTAGTCCTGCTTGCCGGCACCCGCAGCGCGATCCTCAGGATGCCTGGGCGGGCCGGATAGCCAGGTCTGTGTCCACCTCACCCGAGTAGGGTATTCCGTCGCCTGGCTAGCTTCACCCACCACCAGCCTCGTAACCTTGGCGAAACATCCGGGTGACGGCCGGGCAACACGGCGCTCTTAGGTTCGCTTAGGTTCGCCGCAGCGAGCTGACTGATCACGCCGGTCCACAGCACTGCGCACGAAGGAGCGAACGACGGTGTTCTCTAACTCCGATGAGGTCCTGCACTTCGTCGCCGACGAGGGCGTCGAGTTCATCGACGTCCGCTTCTGCGACCTGCCGGGCGTCATGCAGCACTTCACGGTCCCGGCCGCGTTCTTCGATGCGGACGTCATTGAGGAGGGCCTGGCTTTCGACGGCTCGTCAGTGCGCGGGTTCCAGTCGATCCACGAGTCAGACATGCTGCTGTTTCCCGACGCTGCGACGGCTCGCATTGACCCGTTCCGGGTGCAGAAGACGCTGAACATCAACTTCTTCGTGCACGATCCGTTCACTCGGGAGGCGTACAGCCGCGACCCGCGCAACGTGGCCCGCAAGGCCGAGGAGTTCCTGGCCTCGACCGGTATCGCCGACACCGCCTACTTCGGCCCCGAGGCCGAGTTCTATTGCTTCGACTCGGTGCGCTTCGACACCACGCCGAACGCCGCGTTCCACGAGATCGACTCGGTCGCGGGCTGGTGGAACACCGGTACCGACGAGGAAGGCGGCAACAAGGGCTACAAGGTCAACTACAAGAGCGGCTACTTCCCGGTACCGCCGACCGATCATTTCGCCGATCTGCGCAACGCGATGGTCACGAACCTCATCGGCTGCGGCTTTACCGTGGAGAAGGCACACCACGAGGTGGGCACGGCAGGTCAGGCGGAGATCAACTACAAGTACAACACCCTGCTGCACGCGGCCGACGACCTGCAGCTCTACAAGTACATCATCAAGAACACCGCCTGGGCGGCGGGAAAGACCGTGACGTTCATGCCCAAGCCGCTGTTCGGAGACAACGGCTCCGGCATGCACACCCACCAATCGCTGTGGACCGACGGTGCGCCGCTGTTCCACGACGAGTCCGGCTACGCCGGGCTGTCCGACATCGGGCGGCACTACATCGGTGGCATCCTGCACCACGCGCCGTCGCTGCTGGCGTTCACCAACCCGACGGTGAACTCCTACCACCGCCTGGTACCCGGGTACGAAGCGCCGGTCAACCTGGTCTACTCGCAGCGCAACCGGTCGGCCTGTATCCGGATCCCGATCACCGGCAACAACCCGAAGGCCAAGCGCATCGAGTTCCGGTGTCCCGACGCCTCGGGCAACCCCTACCTGGCTTTCTCCGCGATGATGATGGCCGGGCTGGATGGGATCAAGAATGCCTACGAGCCAGCCGCGCCGATCGACAAGGACCTCTACGAGCTGCCCCCCGAGGAAGCCAAAAACGTCGCGCAGGTGCCAGCAAGTCTAGGCACGGTGATCGACCGTCTCGAGGCCGACCACGACTACCTACTCGAGGGTGGTGTCTTCACCCCCGACCTGATCGAGACTTGGATCGCCCTCAAGCGCGAGAACGAGATCGACCCCCTACGCCTACGCCCCCACCCCTTCGAGTTCGCCCTCTACTACGACGTCTGACCGCTGAAATGCCCTGACCTGAGGTTTTCGCGTTGGGGATTCCATGATCAGGCCGTCATCAGGCCGTGGGAGGCCCGGAGTCCTCACCCTCGGGTACAGGTTCCGGGCCTTCCGCCTCCGCGAGGTCGGTCAGCTGGAACACGCCGTCGACGGCCCGTTTTACCATGTTTTGGCGGCGCGAGCACCAAATGGCTACGCACGATCTTTACTTGTCGAACATCTCGCGCCGGGCACATCCGCTGGAACGAGGAGCTTCCGCATCGGCGGTAGGTCTGCCACGTCAGGCGAACCCGCTGTTTACGTGCCCGTCGTCGCACGATCAGCACAGTCCATCGGCTGGGTAACCTCATCGCTATTCACCTCCTGTCTGCTGTGTGGAAGATGCGGGTTCAGTCGAACGTGCTGGGGACTCGAATGCGCCTGCGGCGGACTCGATGACCGCCAAGGCCCACCAGGGCAAGGTGATGGCGGCTGCGATCTGCCGTTAGGCCGCTGCTACCGCCCATGAGGCCGCTGCCCTCTCTCGTGTCGTCGCCGGGTCCGCCTATGTGGGCGGCTCGTTGTGTGATGGACCAGAGAGCTGACCGAGCGGGGTTGCGGCCCAGTCAGCGGCGACACCACAAGATTCGCCAGGCCGTGGACTGTTCTCGACCCCGTGATCGTCTTTTCTCCAGCTTCTGTACCTCATGTAGTCTCACTGCGTTCCCAACGTGATAGCCTCGTTTCTTCTTGTCTAGTCTTGCGCTCAAGGAGACCGACCGGGTGACCGCCAAGCCCATCGTGCTGAAGGTGCTGCTACAGCAACGCCACTTGCAAACCCACAGCGCCTTCCGTCGCGAATACGATCGAGTTGCCGCCGATGTCGACCGGACCCTCAAAGGCGGTTGGCCGAGTAAGGCACCTTGGTGTCATAGGATGAGTGCACCACCGGATACGATATCCTACCGTTCGTTCGGT
>DATEMN010000366.1:0-2236 GCA_035275565.1 Pseudonocardiaceae bacterium
CGCAGGACCCGGCGGATCTCCGCGAGCGCCCCGGCAAGATCGGGCACCGAGCACAACACCAGCGAGGCCACCGCCGCATCGAAGCTTGTGTCCTGGGCGGGCAGTGCATCGGCGTGTCCGGCCAGGACGCGGACCGGCACCGCAGCCGTGACGGCGGCCTTCTCAGCCAGCGCCCGCAACCGATCCTCCGGCTCGACTGCAACGACCTCGGTGACAGTGTTGGGATAGTGGCCAAAGTTCAAGCCGTTACCCGCGCCGACCTCGATCACCAGCCCGGTCAGACTCGCCAGCGCCTGATCCCGATGCTGCGCGGTGCCCCGCTGCTCGGACTCGACGCTGATCCGCTCATATATCCGAGCAAAGCAGGGATGCTGGAAACCTGAAAGATCACTCACCCATTACACCCGTTTCGTAATAATTGCAGGCCGAAGAAATAAACGACCAACTCAGCCGATGGAGGAAATGAGAAGAGACTCAAGACGCGCCGTGCGCCGAACTGCTTGCCGACCTCGTCAAGTCGCAGGACGACACGCGACTCTTGGGTGGCGAAATTGATTTTTTCGCCAGGCGCCGAAAGAGTTGACAGATCGACTGATCGCATTTTTCAACCCATGGACGGTTCACGGAAGTCGGCCGAGGAGAAGAACTCGATCAATCGCGATGACATGCTGGCCTCTCCCTTGTACCGCCGCATATACGCAAGGATTTTTGGTGAACCTTCAATGTATCGTCGCTGACAGCGGGCAACCGTTTCGATGGTCACATCCTTGAATGTCAGACCCGTCGCCTGCAATTGCTTGAGTCCACTCATGTCGAATCTCCACCGATGCGTTGCAATCTCGAAATTCTTCCACGCCAATTCGAGAAACCGGCGCTGGCGCCGCGGCAGTGCAGAAAGTGGCACATCGTCGATCCCCGCGTAGCTGTGGATTTCGACCGGGCGGTAGACGTCGGCCCAGAGCCAACACAGCTCGCGCAGTGTTGGGCCGATGGAGTCATCGCCGACCAGATGGATAATACCGTTTGACCCAATCCTTCTATATGCACCGAGAAAACCGTTTTGAAAGGAATCCTGGTGCACCAGGTTGAGCGGCACGGGCGGTGCGATGGTATGCCAGATCGGCATGTATTCGCTGCAGAGCAGACCCTCGATCGCCCGCCACATTTGGTATAAACCGTAATTCTTGCCGGTGTATTTTCCGGTACGGCTATCTCCGATCACAACCGAGGGACGGATGATCAAAAAAGGAACCCCGCTGTCAGCGACCATCCATTCGGCGATCCGCTTGCTACGAGTGTACGCAGTCGGTTCGGCAGAGGGCTCAGGATCCGGATGCAACCGTTCGGGAATGACATCTGAACGGTAACCCGAGCAATAGGCGGTCGACAGATAGACGAACCGTCGGACACCCCATTCACGAGACGACCGCAGGAGCCGAGCTGTGAGATCAATGTTGGCGAGCTTCAGGTACTCATCATCGAAGTAGTCCACGCAACCTGCGCAGTGCACGACCTCATCAATGCGATTCGTGACGGCCTCGTCGTTGAGGTCCTCGAAACGGTCGCCGGCTGGCAGTTCGACGATCGTGGCGAGCTGCATCAGCCCATCGAGTTCTCGCTCCCGCACACCGTAGTCCAGCAGTGCCCGTTGAAGGCGCTGCTGGCACTGGGCGGGATCTGACGTCGTCCGGATCGGGAGCACGACGCGCCGACGTTCGCTGGCCAGAAGTGCCGCCGTCACCAAGCCGCCGAGGAACCCGCTCGCGCCGGTGAGGAGCGTCGCGCCACCCAATGAGGCAGGACTCATGTTAGGAACTTTCCCCGCTCGACTCCGCGATGGTCAGTGTGTAGCTTCCCGCAAGACTCAGAACGTGAGTCTCGCCGCCGAGGGATTCGGGCAGCGTCAGGTCCACTCGTTTCTCTTTGGGGTTGAAGTTCCAGCTCACGGACTTGCCGTTCCTCAGTGCCTCGCGGATCTGATCCGCGGAGCCTGCTCCCACGTCAGGCTTGCACTTGCTGGGAGCGCGGACGTCGACACGTGTTTCCTTCGGATTGAACAAACGATGCGAGTCGATGGTGCCTTCGCCTGCAAGACGCAGGCAGTGACCCTCGAGGACCGCTCCCTTGGACCTGATCGCCATATCGACCGGCGCGTACACGCTCGGATCGGCACCCATGTCTTCCAGCGTCTCAGCGAGTTCCGGGAAAGTAATCTGTGACCGGAACTCCACCTCCA
>DATEMN010000367.1:0-2633 GCA_035275565.1 Pseudonocardiaceae bacterium
CCCGTGGCGGCGATCTCCTTGGCGCGCTTGCGCGCCTCCCGGCATTGAGGTCGCTCCACGAGCCGATCTACCAGTTCCAGCGGCATCAGCAGGCCGAGCAGCAGCGCGTCCTGCTCCTGCGGCGCCCGCCCGCCGAGCAACACCTCCCGCAGCTGGGAGCGCAGCATCCGCTCCGGGTCGGGATCCATTTCGGGAAAACGGGGGCTCGGGAACAATCCGAGCACCTTGATCCGTTGCTCGGCGAGGATCCCACGATCGACCAGGGGACGGGCTACCGTGCCGCTCAGGGGCTTGAGTTCGCGGGGTAGCCGGCCAACCCACGATTTGGCGGTCCGTGGCTTTTTCGACGCCGCGATAGCCGTAGCGGCCCGGGCGAGCACCGGGTGCTCGATCCCGACTCCCTCGACCGGGTGCAGCTGCTTGCCCACCGGGTGCAACGCTCCGAGCCTGCCGAGATCCACCAGCAGCGCACCCGCGAGACCCGGATCGATGGGGGTGGAGCCCGTCGACCCCTTCACGTCGTCCAGTGCGAGCAACAGCACGCTCTCAGCCAGGGTCAGCTCCACCGCATCCGTCCTATCCGATATTTACTAATTCTACCAGTTACAGAGGATTTGTCGCTTCCCTCGGCGCAAGCAGTTTTCCGGAGAGGCCACCCGACCACATAACGGCAGCGAGTCTCGTGGAGACTGCTGGAGGCGGGGTCAGCCAGCGCCCGAGGACCGGTTCCTTATCGCCTCCCATGCTGAGGTTCACCCGGTCTGACCGAAAGCGCGGACGACGGTGCTCGGCTCGTCGAGCCACACGGTCTGAGTGTCGGCGGTCACGGTCATGCCGAACCGCGCGAGGCCGGGTTTGCCGTGTTCGTACCACCAGTCGTAGGCAGATTCGGCTTCGTCCCATAACCGGCGTGGACCGAGTTGGCGTACCAGAAGCTTGTCGCGTGAGGTGAGATTGGCATCTAGCCGCGCCCACGACTTGGTGGTGATGTCGTCGAGTTCCAGCACGTTGTGGTCCTCGCCGAACTTGTGGAGTTCGACGGTGAGAGCGCAGTGGGGCACTCGCAGTCCGATAGCGAATGCGGCCTGATCACTGTTGATCATACGGAAGAAATCCTGCCCGTGTACTTCGGCGGTGGTCACCTCCGCGTGAGCGATGTCAGCTTCGTCAGGTTCGTAGAAACGGCGACGTTGAGCGCGTAGCCGCATGAACGCGAGATCCCCGCCGAAGCGACCGGTGACGGTGCCAGCGGTAGCCACGTAAAGGGTCAGCATGACGCCGTTGCAGTAGTCGGTTCCCCACGGTGTGACGATCAGACCACCGGGTCGGGTCTGTTCCAGCCAGACGCGTGGCACGAAGTCGCGGACCGCAGCGGTTGCCAGTAGCCGGTCATACGGCGCCGCATCCGGATAGCCTTCCACGCCGTCTCCGGTGATCACCAATGGCGAGTATCCTGTGCGCGTCAACGCAGCCCGCGCAGCCTCAGCGATCAGCGGGTCGACTTCGATGCTGACCACCCGACCCCGCAGGCCGACCCGCCGGCACAGTAGCGCGGCGTTCCACCCAGTACCAGTGCCGATCTCCAGCACCGAATGTCCTGGATGGACGTCTAACGCGTCGAGCATGTCCGCCACGATCGAGGGCTTGCTACACGAGCTCGATGGCGACCAGCCCGTCTCACCGACGGCCGTAAGACCCTCATCGACCTGTGTGATCACGGGCTCATCCGCCCCGACCAGCTCCTGCCAACGTTGCGGATCATCCTGTTTGGACAACGCAACGAACCCCGACTGTGGCTGACCAGTGACGACGTCAACCCAGATGGTGTCGGGGATAAACGGGGCGCGGGGAACCTCAGTGATCAACCCCTGCCAGCCCGTACGGGTTAGCACCACGAGTCCTTATTTGCCCTTGTTTGGATCGTCTTCCTCGTGCTTTCCGCGGCCGTAGTCCTTGGGAGTCTCCGTCTTGTGCGGCTGGTAGACACCCTGGCCATCACGGTCCCCATCGTGTTTACTCGGCTTGTCATCCTTACTCTCCCCGCTCACCACAACCCCCTTGTTTCACAATGGCGCGATTTCTTCTCGGAGCGCTTCCCTGATAAGCAGCAATAACCGCCGGCCGGCCACGCAGCTCAGTAACGCCCACGCTGTAGCGTAACGGTGTGAACTGGACGTTCTGCTGGTGGTTCCGTTGTTACTGGCACTCGTAGTTCGGTGATCACGTGGTCGGGTTCGTTCAGCCACACCGATTGTCTTTTACCGGCTGTGACGCCAAAGCGATCGCGTTCTGGTCGGCCGAGATCGTGCCACTCGGTGTAGGCGGCTTCGATGTCATCCCACAGTGAGCCGACGGCGGCGACCTGGGTAATGCCGTTGGCATGAAGGAGAGCGAAGGTGGAGCCGTCCGTGCTCTGGCCCCAGGTTTGGATCGTTGTCCTGTCCTCATCTGGAGTGAACTGGATGGTCTTATAGGGCCAGGGGCAGCGCAGCGAGAGGTAGAAGGCGGCCGGGTGACCGTCGTTGAGAGCCTCAGGCGGCACATCGGTGGGCCGCACAGTCTCGAGCAGGTGCGGCCGGATCGTGGGAGCGGTGGGCTCGGGTGTGCTCCGGACGGCCATGAACCCGCCGTAC
>DATEMN010000368.1:0-2599 GCA_035275565.1 Pseudonocardiaceae bacterium
CAGCAGGGCGCAGGAATACCACGACGCGATCGTGCCGGCTGGGACGGGATCACCCGGCCCAGCCGTCGAACCGCTCGCCGCTGCCGTGGTCGTGGAGCTGCATTCGTTGTCGCCCGATGATGTGCAGGCCTATCTGGAAGCCGCGACTCCTGCACATGATGTGGCCAAGTGGAATGCGGTGTTCACGGTTTACGACAGCACCCCGACGGACCGCTCGCACAAGCGCTGTCGACGCCGCTAATGACCGGCCTGGCCAAAACATCGTACAGCGAGACCACCGCTGATCCCGCCGCCCTACTCGAGTTGTCTGAGCGCGACCGCATCGAGAACGTGCTTGTGGACACGCTCGTTCCCGCCATTTATCCCGCGGTTGATGTGCCCGGTGGCGGAACTCGGTGGACCAGGGCTCAGGCGTTGACCTGGCTGCGGTTCCTCGCGCGGCACCTGGACCGGCTCGGCACCACCGATCTCGCATGGTGGCAGCTGCAGCACGCCCTGCACTCCAGAGATTTCCGCCTGGTGTTCGGCTTGTTCACAGGGATCGCCGTGGCGCTCGTCGGCGCGCTGACGGGTGGTTTAAAGGGCGGCTTGCAGCACGGGCTGATGGGTGGGCTCAAGGACGCCACGTTCGGCTTAATGTTTGGCCTCGCCGCAGGCCTAGCGGTCCGGACCTCCCCTGAACCTGGTGTGGTCCGCTGCCTCGCCGGTGGGCTACTGGGCGGCTTGGCGGGCGGTATCGCCTACGGGGTGATCGACATCGAGACGAGCGGCTTCCCGCAAGGGTTGGTGTTCGGCATCGGCAACGGCACCATGATCGGCATGCTCGCCGGGCTGGCCGACGACATGTCCCCCGCACAACTGCGGGTGCGTGTATTCCTCAGTTTCCGTGGCCTCGTCCGTCCGCTCACCGCCGGTGTCGCGCTGGGCCTGTTTCTCAGCCTCGTCAGCGTCCTCCTAGCCAACCCGGCGATCGCTTTCATCGGTGCCTTCATCGCGGCGATCGCCACGAGTCTCGTCATCGGTTCCCGCGGCGCATTAGGTGCCCGCGTCGACATCACCCGCGCCACAAGCCCTTCCTCGGTCTGGCAAGAAGACCGCACTACCGCCGTCGTGTACGCCCTCGTGTCCAGCCTCACTGGCGCGGTCGTCGTTGGCCTCGTCGCGGTCCTCGTGACCGGCCCCGCCATCGGCGTCGAGTTCGCGGTCTTGTTCGGTGTCATGTACGGACTGGCGGGCGCGAGCTTCACGGCGTGGTATCGATACCTGATCGCGCGCGCTTACTTGTCGGTCCGCGGCCGGTTGCCGTGGTCACTGATGGCCTTCCTGGCCGACGCCCACCGCCGTGGCCTGCTGCGCCAGGTCGGCGCCGTGTACCAGTTCCGCCACGCCCGTCTGCAGGAATGACTCTCCGCCGAACCGCGCTCATGACGTTGCCCTTCGCAGTGGCATATGGCCCGGGCGTGCCTGCCCACAGCGGGTCTTCGCAGCGCCATCGCCGGTCGCACCTGAGCACAGTGACGGCGACCGCGAGACCCTGCTGGGGTGCGAGACGACCAGCAGGGTGTCCTGTCATGACGCTGAGCGCATGCAAGCTGGCGACGCCGATCGTCGAGGCAGTCGCGACCGCGGGCACGTTTACCTGCTTTAGCCCGGTCCGGCCGGCGTTTGGGCTGCGGGTAACGGCCGCGCAGACACGACCGGTGCACCTGCTTGGCATCACCGACGGCGTCACAACACGTGCGCTGGCGGTCAGTGCACGGCACCCGTAACACTGAACTCCACCTCATCATGATGCTCACTACATGACATCCCGCTCCGACGTCCTGCCATGCCGCTGATCGCCGGATCCTGCTCGACGACATCCTCGATCGGACCTTGCGTACTTTCTCGACCTTTAGGCCATGACGGTCGCGCAGCGCTGAGGACTGCGCCCGGCCACTCGTACGCTTGCGCCCAAGCTCATACGCGACCTCCCGTTCGGCGATACGCGCGTCGCCCGCGAACAAACCTGGGCGGTGGCCGCCGACAAACTGCGCCACGCCATGATCGATCTTCGCAACAGCCGCCACGTCACTCCGAGTACACGTCGGCATCGAGGTTGAACACTTCACGGTCTTCCGGTGGGTGCAGCACTTGACACTGTGGTTGATCGACGCAGCACGACCGTGTCGACACGCGACAGCCCCACGCGAGGTATCCGCGCCGCTACCGTCGGGGCGTGGGCTCTCAAGTTCCGGCGTGGATACCAATCGTTGTCGCCCTGCTCGGCCTTGGCGGGGTGATTTTGACGCAGGTTCTCGCCGGGCACCGTGAGAGCCGCCGGGTCTTTGAAGATGCCGCCCGGGAGGAGCGCCGCTGGCAGCGGGAACGCGAGGATCGAACTCACCAGGCCCGTGCCGTTGCTTACGCGGAGCTGCTGGGCGCTATCGAGGCGTTCGACGGGGTGTTATTTCAGGCCCGGCTGGTCCGCGAAGCTGGGAGCAAGCTTGACACGGTCGACGCTGCTGAATTGCGTGACGCCCGCAGCAAAGCGCAACACTCGCTAGGCCCAACGGTCCTTAATGCGCCCGAGGAGGTCCGTCACCTGATCCGCGACGCG
>DATEMN010000369.1:0-12955 GCA_035275565.1 Pseudonocardiaceae bacterium
CCTTTGGCCGATCTCGGCCGGGTTGGGATGGGTGTAGCGGATGCCGTCCGGGTTCATGATCGTGATGAAGTCGACCCCAGCGTCGGCCCGTACCCGTTCGGCGAACGGCTGCAACTCAAGGCTCGGATCCTGGGTGGCCAACGCCGCGTGCACGCTCGGAGCGTCGGCGAGCGTGGCCGCCACGGCTGTGACAGTGTCGCGCGCCCTGCGATCGACCGCCTGTGCGGCGTCCAGGTAAGCGAGCGTGGCACCGGCCGCCACCAGCACGCCGACGATCACGACCTGCAGCACCAACAACTGCCTGGCCACACTCCAGCGCCTGCGCCGCCAACCCGATCCGATCTGCACGCCCTTCATCTGAGCACACCCCGAGCACGTCACCGCTGTAGTGAAAGAAATGAACACAAGAGTGACCCGGCCCACACCAGTCCGCATAGTCACAGTGCACACGCTGTCGTCGACAGCGCTCGGACTCATCAGGAGATAATGGTGCCTACCCCGCCGACCATCGGCGATGCCGTCCCGGTACGGACCCCCCGGGATCGCACGCACTTCCTGTACCTGGCGGTCATCGCAGCGGTGTTGCTCGGGATCATCGTCGGGTTCGCCGCGCCGGACTTCGCCGTCGAGCTCAAGCCGCTCGGTACGGCATTCGTCGACCTGATCAAGATGATGATCTCGCCGATCATCTTCTGCACGATCGTGCTCGGCATCGGCTCGGTCGCCACCACGGCCAAGGTCGGTAAGGTTGGGCTGCTCGCGATCGGCTACTTCCTGGCGATGTCGACGTTCGCGCTGCTGATCGGCCTGGTCGTGGGCAATCTGTTGCACCCGGGCCAGGGCCTGCACCTCGATCCGACGTCCGCAGCCAAAGCTCAGCAACAGGCCCAAGGCGGCGCGGGCACCGTCGAGTTCCTGCTTGACATCGTGCCCACCACGCTGCTCTCGGCGCTCACCCAGGGCCAAGTGCTGCAGACGCTGCTGGTCGCCCTGCTCGCCGGCTTCGCCCTGCAACAACTCGGCCCGAGCGGCGAACCGATCCGGCGCGGTGTCGAGCACGTCCAGCGGTGGGTGTTCCGGATCCTGGCGATGATCATGTGGGCGGCGCCAGTCGGTGCGTTCGGAGCGATCGCCGCAGTGGTCGGCGAGACCGGCTGGGCAGCCCTGCGCAGCCTCGCCGTGATCATGCTGGGTTTCTACCTGACCTGCGTGCTGTTCGTGTTCGTAGTGCTGGGCACGGTGCTATGGCTCGGCGCCCGAGTCAACATCGTCAGCCTGCTGCGCTACCTGGCTCGCGAGTTCCTGCTCATCCTGTCGACCTCCTCGTCAGAGTCCGCACTGCCACGCCTGATCGCGAAGATGGAGCATCTCGGCGTCAGCAAACCCGTGGTCGGCATCACCGTGCCCACCGGGTACTCGTTCAATCTGGACGGCACCGCGATATACCTGACCATGGCCACCCTCTACATCGCCGCTGCGCTGGATAGCCCGCTCTCGGTGGGTGAGCAGATCTCCCTGCTGGTCTTCATGATCATCGCGTCGAAGGGTGCGGCCGGGGTCAGCGGTGCTGGGCTCGCCACGCTGGCCGGCGGACTGCAGTCACACCGGCCGGAGCTGGTCGACGGAGTCGGATTCATCCTGGGCATCGACCGGTTTATGTCCGAGGCCCGCGCCCTGACCAACTTCGCCGGCAACGCCGTCGCCACCGTGCTGATCGGCTCCTGGACCAGAGAACTCAACACCGCCCAAGCACGCCGGGTGTTCTCCGGAGAGGACCCGTTCAACGAGACGACGCTCCTGGACGAGCCCACGCCACCCGACGAACGAGCGACCGTGCAGGCGGGTGTGTGAGGCGGACGATACATCGCCGGAAACGCTCGCTAATAGTTACAGAGAGGACCAAAAAAGTGACCACTGATAATTTCAGGTCAATAGCTCGCGGAGATCGCTGGGTGCTAACACACCCCACTCACAACAGCCTGTGTGATCTGGTGCTCGCGTCGCAGCCCTGCTCGCTGCGCGGGCGACGCGTTGGGTACAACCTTCAGCGCGACCAGGTGCCCCGCATCGTGGCCCGCGAGCCGGCCCGGTCACGCGGCCACCCCACCCTGATGAAGGGCCACCCCGCGCCGCGCAACGTGACTGTCCACCGCTCCGGGACCAGGCTGGTTCCGTCCACCGGCGCGATGCGAGACCAACTGGTGTTCGCGTCGTTCCGTGCTTGGGAGGAAACCTAGTCAGCGTGCGCCCAGGCGTGATCTGGAGGTGAACCATGCCAGGCTCGGGTATGTGGCTCGTCCTGTTGAGCGGTGGCGTTGGAATCGGGTTGCTCGCGACGATCAGATTCTGGCTGCGCCTGCGGTTCCTCCGCCACGTCTACGATCACGGCGGAGCGCGCGATCTGCTGACAGCCGGATCGGCCCTGCAGCTGCGGTCGCCGCAGTCAGAAGGCTCAGGTGACCTCGGCTAGGACGTCGTCGGGGACGTCGACGTTGGCGTAGACGTTCTGCACGTCGTCGCAGTCCTCCAAGGCGTCGATCAGCTTGAACACCTTGCGGGCGGCGTCGGCGTCCAACGGGGTGCTCACCGAGGGCAGGAAGCTCGCGTCGGCGGAGTCGTAGTCGATGCCGGTGTGCTGCAGCGCGGTGCGCACCGCGACGAGGTCGGTGGCCTCGGAGACCACCTCGAACGACTCGCCCAGGTCGTTGACCTCCTCGGCACCGACATCGAGCACCGCCGCTAGCACGTCGTCCTCCGCGACCCCGTCCTGCTTGGGGACGATCACCACGCCTTTGCGGCTGAACAGGAATGACACCGACCCGGGGTCGGCCATCGTGCCACCGTTGCGGGTCATCGCGGTGCGGACCTCTGACGCCGCCCGGTTGCGGTTATCGGTGAGGCACTCGACGAGCAGTGCCACCCCACCCGGCCCGTAACCCTCGTACATGATCGTCTGGTACTCGGCGCCCCCGGCATCGGCGCCAGACCCGCGTTTGACGGCGCGGTCGATGTTGTCGGTGGGTACCGAGCTCTTGCGGGCTTTCTGGATCGCGTCGTACAGCGTCGGATTGCCGTCCGGATCACCACCACCGACGCGGGCGGCCACCTCGACATTCTTGATCAACTTTGCGAAGAGCTTACCGCGCTTGGCGTCGACCACAGCTTTCTTGTGCTTGGTGGTCGCCCATTTCGAATGGCCGCTCATACCCCGCTCTTTCTCGCTCGCCAGTCTCAGCCGGGCACCCGGACGTCACGCGACTGCCGGACCATCTCGCAGAAGAGCTGATGGACCCGCCGGTCACCGGTCAGCTCCGGGTGGAACGCGGTAGCCAGCACGCTCCCCTGCCGGACCGCCACGATCCTACCGGCGGCACTGCCCGCCGCTGGCAGGTCGGGCACCCTGGCCAGCACCTCGACGCTGGCACCGGCCTGCTCCACCCACGGAGCACGGATGAACACGGCTCTGATCGGGCCACCGGGCACGCCGGCGAAGTCCAGATCGGCCTCAAAAGAGTCGACCTGGCGACCGAATGCGTTGCGACGCACCACCACGTCCAGCGCGGCGAGTTGCTGCTGGTCGGGCCTGCCGTCGAGGATCTTCCGACCCAGCAGGATCATCCCGGCGCAAGCGCCGTAGGCCGGCATGCCCTCGACCAGCCGGGCCCGCAGCGGCTCCATCAGGTCGAATGCGACCAACAGCCGACTCATCGTGGTGGACTCGCCACCAGGCAGGATCAAGGCGTCCACCTCGGCGAGCTCCCCGGGGCGACGGACCAGAATGCTGCGCAACCCGCATTCGGCCAACGCACGCTGGTGCTCGCAGACATCCCCCTGCAGGGCGAGAACCCCGACGAGCGACCCCTTATCCGTCACAGGTCCCAGGCTAGGCCACCAGTCGATAGTGGCCTGTGAGAAGGCAGTGACCTCAGTGGGCGGTGGGCGTCAGACCGAACTCATCCTTCGTGACGCCACCGACGAACGCCACCCAGGTGTCGTGGTTAACGCGGGCGGTAGACGTCGCGGTGATGCGCGACCCGGTGGATAAGGACGACATGGCGCAGGTCGTCAATCTTGTAGACCACCCGGTACTGCTCGCGGCGGGCCGACCAGAGACCCTTGAACTCCCCCACCAGCGGCTTGCCGACCCGTTGTGGCCTAGCGGATAGCGCCTCGAAGACGAACGCGTGCACCGCGTCGGCGATCTTCTCGGGCAGGCGAACCAGATTCCTCCTGCCCCCTGCGGTGATCTCGACGTCGTAGGGTTCAAGAGCTGCGCGCTGGCCGCTCAAGCCGGGTCGCCCTCCCCGCTGCGGCATCCTCCTGGGAGCGCCGGATGAATTCGGTCAGCTCGGCGTCGCGCAGGATCTCCAGCGTCTCCTCCAGAGACTCTAACTAGAAGCTGGTAGCATTCCTCCACGTTTCGTACGGCCCCATGTCGGTTCCCGGCATAGCGACGAAGATGACCAGGGGTGGGACCACGGCGCTAAGCATGACATGGGCCGACTCACCTTGTGCAGGTAACCCGACTACCCAACGTGTGCCACGGCAGTGGTCACAGTGGCTCGAGGAACCAGGGGCTGGTGTAGGCAATCGCGTGGTTGTTTGCGGGGTGTGCGGGGGGGCCTGGAGTGATGTTGGGAACGTCCGGGTCGGCGATCCGCAGTACCGCCCAGGGACTATTGGCGATGTCCAGTGGCACGGTGAAACGGGTGACGTCACCGCAACGCACCTCAATGACGTCGGCCACCGTGGGTGCCGGGGTATCCGAGCGCAGCAGCACCTGTGCCTGCAATAACCGGCCGGCCCAGGACGGTCCGCAGTCGATATCGAGCACAAACGGAACAGGTCCACGGCGGTGCGGCAGCACCGAGCCCATGCGCACGCCATCCGCGGTGGCATCGACTCGCAGCCCAGGGACCCGGGTGGCGAAGAATCTCCGGGCCCGCAATGCCTCAGCGACCCCGGCCCGGCTGTGCTCGGTGACCCACAGTCCCCCGCGCCCAGTCTCCGGCTGGAATCCCCAGTTCGGCCCGTGCTCGTCGCTGACGCCGAGTAATCCAGGCCGCCAGCCAGCGTCCAGACAGGCCACTAAGGGGGAGGTGAAGCCCGCCGCGACGCCCTGGAACAGGTAGTCGTCGCCGCGGTTGAACATCTCCAGGCTGACCATCTGCTCGGCGACTGCTGCTACGTAGCGGAAGCCCTCAAACCGGCCGTCCTCACGGCAGGGGTGATTGAATCCGGCCAGGGCGGTCGGTGGGCGGACACCGTTGTACCAGCCGAACCGGGTCAGCCAGGCGTACAGCTCTCGCATCGCCCCGTGCGTCGCGACGTCAGTGAAGTCATCGGTGAACCACGCATTGACGTGTCCCAGGTGCGGGTGCGACCACTCGAAGCCGCGGATGGCGGTGAACTCACCGGGCCGGTCGTGGGCGTCGGCGAGCGTGCCGGTGCGCCGCCAGGCGGCGCGGTCCAGCCCGATCCACGGCGTGCCGCCCCGTCCGGTGCCCTCTACCGAGGCCCCGCGGATCGCGTGATCGGTGAGTGCCGCGACGTCCAGGCCGGCGTCGCGCATTGAGGGGAACGCCGCCTCGGGATCACCGGCCCCGTCGGACAGCAACGTGTGGTTGTGCAGGTCGGCGTGCACCAGCACGGTGCCGCGACTGATCCGGGAATGCCGAGCAGCCCCATCTTCGGATCCTGGGGTACCCAGCCACGCACCTGCCCCGGCGGACAGCAGCAGCGCGCCGGCGTCAGTCGCCTCCTCGCCGGCGGTCACCAGCCGCGCTGGGCCAGCCGCTGCCCGCCGGGCAACTCGCCGAGATTGATGCCCACCATGGCCTCGCCCAGCCCCCGGGACACCTTCGCCACCATGTCCGGGTCGTCGTGGAAGGTGGTCGCCTTGACGATCGCCTCCGCGCGCTTGGCCGGGTCACCCGATTTGAAGATGCCCGAGCCGACGAACACGCCTTCGGCACCGAGCTGCATCATCATCGCCGCGTCAGCGGGCGTGGCGATACCACCCGCGGTGAACAGCACCACCGGTAAAGAGCCGGCCGCAGCGACCTCTCGGACCAGCTCCACCGGAGCCATGAGCTCTTTGGCGGCCGCAGGCAGTTCCGCGGGAGGCATCGCGGCCAGGGCTCGGATGCCGGTGCGAATCGAGCGCATGTGGCGGGTCGCCTCGACCACGTTGCCGGTCCCGGCTTCGCCTTTGGAACGGATCATGGCAGCGCCCTCGGAAATCCGGCGTAACGCCTCACCGAGGTTGGTAGCACCACAGACGAACGGCACGGTGAAGGCGAACTTGTCGATGTGGTGGGCCTCATCGGCCGGGGTGAGCACCTCGGACTCATCGACGTAGTCCACTCCGATCGCCTGCAGCACCTGGGCCTCGACGAAGTGCCCGATGCGGGCCTTGGCCATCACTGGAATGGACACCGCATTGATGATCGCCGTGATCATATCCGGATCACTCATCCGGGCCACGCCGCCTTGCGCACGGATATCAGCGGGGACCCGCTCCAGCGCCATGACGGCCACCGCCCCGGCGTCCTCTGCGATCCGGGCCTGGTCCGGCGTGACCACATCCATGATCACACCGCCCTTGAGCATTTCAGCCATCCCGCGCTTGACCCGTGCAGTGCCGATCTGGTGCGCGGTGGTGATGTTCTCGGCGGGCACGGCGGTTCGCTCCTCGGGCTCGTGGCGCGGAAATGCGGCGGCCGCAGCCACCCGACACTCGATCGTACGTCGGCGAACGAGGTAGGAGCCACCGGACAGGTGACCGATCGCTCACCCTGCACACGACGACGCACCTAAGGAGACCTGATCGCGGGGTTGCCTCGCCCGGCACATCGGTGTGAGATCGACCACACGGTCCGCACTTCTGAGGGTGGGTGCCATGGGCACGAAAGGCAACGGTGAACGTCCTGATCCCGCGATAGCGGCGCAGGACCCGTCCCGGATCCGCAACGTGGCCCTGGTCGGGCCTTCCGGGGCGGGGAAGACGACGTTGGCGGAGGCACTGCTCGCAGCCACCGGTGTGATCAGCCGCGCGGGCACGATCACCGACGGCACCACGGTGTGCGACCACGACCCGGCCGCGGTGCGCCAGCAACGGTCGGTGACGCTGGCCATCGCGACACTGCGGCACGCCGACATCAAGATCAACCTGGTGGACACCCCTGGCTACGCCGATTTCGTGGGCGAGTTGCGGGCTGGGCTGCGGGCGGCCGACACAGCACTGTTCGTGGTATCCGCCGGGGAAGGCGTCGACCCCGCCACGATCGCGCTGTGGCAGGAATGCGCGAAGGTCGGGATGCCTCGGGCGGTGGTGGTGAGCCGGCTGGACCACCCGCGAGCCGATCTGGACGGCGAGATCACCGCCTGCCGGGCGGCCTTCGGCGACGGGGTGCTGCCGCTGTACCTACCGGTGCACGACGGAGCCGGCGTGGTGACCGGTTTGGTGGGACTGCTGTCACAGCGGCTGTTCGACTACCGCAAGGGGTACCCGCCGGCAACAGGTGACGGGCTGGACGGCGCCGTGGACGCTGACGAGTTCACCGACGCCCGCAACGAGCTCATCGAAGGCATTATCGCCGAAAGTGAGAATGAGTCTCTGATGGACCGCTACCTCGGCGGCGAGGACCTCGACGTCGAGGCGCTGATCGGCGACCTGGAGACCGCGGTCAGCCGCGGTTCGTTCCATCCAGTGATCCCCGCCTGCGCGAGCACCGGGGTGGGACTCGCCGAACTCCTCGAGGTGCTCACCGGTGCCTTCCCCGCCCCCGGCAGGCACACCCCTCCCCCAGTAACTCGGCTCGACGGGTCACCGCACCCCATGGTGGCGGTGGACCCCGACGCACCGCTGGTGGCGGAGGTGGTGCGCACTACCGTCGACCCCTACCAGGGCCGGGTGTCGCTGGTGCGAGTGTTCTCGGGAACCCTGTACCCGGACCGTCCCGTGCACGTCTCCGGGCACGGCCTGGCCGACCGGGGGCACGCCGACCACGACGTCGACGAGCGGGTGGCGCACGTCTACACGCCGCTGGGCGGCACGCTGAGCGAGGTACCCCACTGCGTGGCCGGTGACCTCTGCGCGGTGACCAAGGTGGTCTCCGCGGAGACCGGTGACACCCTGTCCGCGCCCACCAACCCGCTGCTGGTGACGCCGTGGACGATGCCGGAACCGTTGCTGCCGGTCGCCGTGGTAGGCCGTAGTCGCAGCGACGAGGACGCCTTGGCCCGCGGGCTGGGCCGGTTGGTGGCCGCCGACCCCACGCTGCGGCTGGAACGCAACGCCGAAACCCACCAGATGGTCCTGTGGTGCATGGGTGAGGCACACGCCGACGTCGTGCTCTCCCGGCTACGCGCCAGCGGCGCCGACGTGGACACCGAGCCGGTCGTGGTACCGCTGCGGGAGACCTTCGGCGGCCCCACCAAGGGCCACGGTCGGCACGTCAAGCAGTCCGGCGGGCACGGTCAGTACGCGGTGTGCGACATCGAGGTGGAGCCACTGCCCCAAGGAACCGGGTTCGAGTTCCTGGACAAGGTGGTCGGCGGGGCAGTACCGCACCAGTTCATTCCGAGCGTCGAGAAGGGTGTCCGGGCACAGATGGAACGTGGCCTGGGCAACAGCGGTTTCCCGCTGGTGGACGTCCGGGTCACGCTGGTCGACGGCAAAGCGCACAGCGTGGATTCGTCCGATGCGGCTTTCCAGATGGCGGGAGCGTTGGCGCTGCGAGACGCCGCGGAGAAGGGCACCGTAGTCACGCTGGAGCCGTTGGACGAGGTGGAGGTGCGGATGCCTGAGGAGCACCTGGGCACCGTGCTGGGAGATCTGTCCAGCCGGCGGGGTCGGGTGCTGGGCACCGAGACCGATCAGAGCGGCCGGATGCTGGTGCGTGCCGAGGTACCGGTAGCCGAGCTACTGCGCTACGCCGTCGACCTGCGCGGGTTGACGTCGGGCACCGCCGGGTTCACCCGACGTTTCTGCCGCTACGCCCCGACCCCATCCCACTCGTGAGTGGCATTCGGTGCGATAACACTGTCACCCACTCACGGCTGAAGTGCTGGGCAGCGTGGGTTCGGCGATCTCGAAATAGCGCGGCAGGGGTGCGTGGCCCGCCAGCCGGAGCCAGCGCACCGTGCGGTGCGAGCGCAACGCCAGGGTGTCTCGCACCGCATCGTTGTAGACCCGGCGGGCGATCACCACCCGCTGTTCCGCGTCGGCCAGCCAGCGCGCGAAAGCAGGCTCGAGCTCGGTACGGTCCAGCGCCGCGAGCGCACGGCTGAGTTCGTTCTCGACCTCCTCACGGGCCGCGTGCGTCCCCGCATCGGCGGCATCGCTCATCGCCATATCCATACCCAGCCCGCTGAACGTATGCGCCCGGCGACACAACGCGGCATCCAGAGCGGCCCACGCCGCGTCGGTGCGCACATGCAACCGGTCCAACCGGGTGGCCGCGCCGACGGCGCCCACCACACCCACCGCAGCGACCAGCAACCCGGCGGTCACTGCCGCCTCAGCGATTCTCACCACGCGACCCTAGGCGAACCGGTATCGGGCCGATAAGCGGCGCGGGTCGGCAGCCACCGCCGTCTCGTAGACCTGCAGCACCCGCCCTGCCACCACCGGCCAGTCCCACATCGCCGCACGCCGGCGGCCTGCCGCGGCCAGTGCGGTGCGCCTGACGGGATCATCGAGCAAGTCTCCCAACGCGCTGGACAACGCGGTCGGCACTCCAGCAGGGACCAGCACACCGGCCTGCCCGTCATCGAGTACCAACCGGAACGCGTCGAGGTCACTTGCCACGACAGGGGCGCCTGCGGCCATCGCCTCAGTGAGCACGATGCCGAAGCTCTCCCCTCCGATGGCGGGCGCGCACAGCACGTCCACGCTTGCCAACACCGCCGCTTTACCCTCGTCGCCCAGCCCGCCCAGCACCCGGATCCGGGGCGCCAACTCCGGACCCGCCGCGCGCAGCAGGCCCGCAGCATCCCCGTCACCGACCACCAACAGTCGCAGGTCCGGCCTCGTCTGGACCAGCGTGCGCAGCGCTGTCAACAGCACCGGCATGCCCTTGCGGGGCTCGTCGTATCGGCCCACGAAACCCACCGCGCCGCCGGGGCGCGGATAGCCGGGCAGTGGCTGGGCCGCAGCGAACTGCGCCACCTCAACCCCGTTGGGGATCTCCACCGCGTCCCCACCGAGGTATGTCACCTGCACCCGTCGAGCCAGCGGGGAGACCGCGATCCGAGCGGTGATCTTCTCCATCGGCGGCTGCAGCAGACCGTGCGCCGCCACCAGCGCCCAGGACCGGGCCGTGGCAATGTGGAAGGTCACCACAACAGGCCGATCAGCGAGCGTCAGAGCGATCAGCGACAGGCTCGGCGCGGTGGGCTCGTGCAAATGCAGCACGTCAAAGTCGTGGTCGCGCAGCCAGCGCCGGACTCGAGCCACCGCGACCGGTCCGAACGCCAGCGGGGCGACCGAGCCGTTGTAAGGCACACCCACGGCCCGCCCGGCTGGAGTGACGAACGCCGGTACCGGCTCGCCGGCCGCAGCCGGAGCAAGGACCTGCACCTGGTGCCCGAAGCCACGCAGGCCCCTGGCCAGACCCAACACGTGCGCCTGCACACCGCCTCGCACAGTGATGGAATACGGGCACACCATCCCGATCCGCACCGGCCCACTATCCCGCGTCGCGCAGCCGGGTCACCGGCAGGTCATCGATCCACAGCGGCTGCAACATGTGCCAGTCCTGCGGGTGCGCCGCGATGTCGGTGGCGAAGCAGTCCGCCACCGATTGAGTGACCTCTGCCGCAGACCGTCCGCGCACTGGCACGTGCGGGTGGAAACGTAGGCCCCAGCCATCGGGAGTGAACCAGCAACCGATCACCAGCAGCGTGGCACCGGTGGCCGCGGCCAGCCGAGCCGGTCCGAGCGGCATCCGGGCAGCGGCACCGAAGAACTCCACGGCAGCCCCGGCACCGGTGAGGTCTCGGTCGGCGAGCAGGCACACCACTCCCCCCGCCCGCAGTCGGCGGAGCAGGCGGCGGGTCGGGTTGCCCGCCCCGGTCAGCGGGATGATGTCGAAGCCCAGCGAGACCCGGTAATCAGCGAAGCGCTGGAAGAGCGCCTCCGGTTGCAGCCGCTCGACGACAGTGCTGAACACTCCGTGACGCCTGACGAACCACAATCCGGCCATGTCCCAGTTGCCACTGTGCGGCAGCACCACCACCACCCCGCGGCCGCCATCCAACGCGGCGTCCAGGTGCTCGATCCCCTCCATCGCGCCGTCCAGCCGAGCCAGCAACGCGCCATGGTCCGCAGCGGGCAGCGTGAAGGTCTCCTGCCAGTACCGGGCATAGGAGCGCAGCCCGTCCCGGACCAGCGCGTCGAGTCCCGCCGCGGTGGCGCCGGGCACCACCCGAGCGAGGTTTCGGCGCAGCTGGCGGGTACTGGGGCCGTCCCGAAGCGCCGCCAGGTCCGCGCCAGCACGGAACGCCCGAATCGCCAACCCCGAGGGAGCGACCCGGACCAACCGCCACCCCGCCGCGTACCCGAGATCGGCGAGCCGGCTCACCTCATCTCCCGGGCGCTGAGCCACACGGCGAGCATCCGTTGCATCACTGTCACCAGTTGCAGCCCGGCAAGCGACCACAGCGCGATGTCCAGCGCGAAGGGCACGCCCAGCCCGGTCAACCCGGCCCCCAGCAACGTGATGATCAACCGCTCCGCGCGTTCCACCATCCCGCCGTCCGCGGACAGGCCGGTGGCTTCGGCACGCGCCTTGATGTAGGAGATCACCTGGGCGGTCACCAGGCAGAACAGCGCCGCCACGGCTAACGGGCGGTCATCGGCGACCTGGAAACACCACCAGGTCAGCCCGGCGAATAGCGCACCGTCAGCGATCCGGTCGCAGGTGGCGTCCAGCACGGTTCCGAACGGGGTGCCGTGCCCGCGGGCTCGAGCGACCGCCCCGTCGAGCAGGTCGAACAGCACGAAGACCGTCACCGCGACGGTGCCCACCAGCAGCTGGTCGCGGGGGAAGAACCACAGTGCCGACACGACCGTCCCCATCGTGCCGGTCACCGTGATGGCATCGGGGCCGACACCGGCCCGCAACAACCAGCAACCCGCCGGGTCCAGGAACCGCGAGACCGACGCGCGGGCTAGGAGATTGAGCATCGGGAGGCACCCCGGTTATCCGGCGACAGATGGGCTTGGATGGCGTTCAGGACAGCTCTTTCCACGCGTCCACCAGCAGCGTATGGGTCTCCGACAGCAGCTGCGGTAGCACCTTTGTCCCCGCGATGACCGGCATGAAGTTGACGTCGCCGCCCCACCTGGGCACCACGTGCTGATGCAGGTGAGCGGCGATGCCGGCACCACCGATGGCGCCCTGATTGATTCCTATGTTGAAGCCGTGCGGGGCGGCTGCGCGGCGAGCGGCGAGCATGGCCCGCTGGGTGAAGGCGCCCAGTTCGGCGGTCTCTTCGGTGGTCAGATCCGGGTACTCGGCGACGTGCCGGTAAGGCACCACCATCAGGTGACCGGGGTTGTAGGGGTAGAGGTTGAGCACCGCATAAACGGTGCTCCCACGGGCGATCACCAGACCCGCAGCGTCGTCCATCGTGATGATCCGGCAGAACGGGCACTGTCCCGGGCCGGCATCAGGTTCGGATTTGCCTTCACCCTTGATGTAGGCCATCCGGTGCGGCGTCCACAGTCGCTGCAAACCATCCGGCTCCCCGACCCCATCATGGGCACTGAACTCGGCCACAGCGTCGCCACCGAAGGGGTCCGAGTGGACGAACGGGCGCGGCGCGGACACGAGAACTCCTTGGCGGTGCAATGTTGTGGTTCGGCTGCTGATGGTATCGAGAGAGGGGGGCACATCCTGTGATTACCCCCACAACCGCTGGTCAAGCAGCCGCAACGGGTTGGATC
>DATEMN010000370.1:0-10949 GCA_035275565.1 Pseudonocardiaceae bacterium
GCCTCGACGACGGTCACCGAGCCGGTCGACCCGACCTGGCCGGCCAACACCGAGGCGAACAGTCCCACCCCGCCGTAGAGGTCCCAGGCCGTGCCCCCAAGCGGTGCGGCTGCCCACTCTCCGATCAGTGCCGCCAGGGCATCGGCCGCGGCCGGGTGTATTTGCCAGAAGTCGTGCGCGGACAGCTCCCAGCGTCGCCCAGCGGCGTGCCACTCGACGCGGCCGGTGCCGTGATGCTGTTTCGGCGGCCGGCCTGGTCGCTGCTCCGCGACATGCAACCGCCCGGAGTCGTCGGCGATCACCTCCAGCTCGATACCCGGGCGCCAGCGGCGGAACAACACCGGATCCAGCGCGCCGGGCACCGCCAGCGGGCAGGCTGGCACCGGCAGCACGGCATGACTGCGGTGCACCCGGAAACCGGCGCGCCCCGTCTCGTCCACCGCAAGCCGGGTCCGGGTTCGCCACCCCAACGCTCCCCCGGGCAACTCCTGCACGGTCACTGCGACGTCCAGTCCGGCGATCCGGCGCAGCTGCTCAGCCACCACCTGCGCCTTGAGTCGGCGCTGCAACGCTGGATCGGCATGGGGGAAGTCGCAGCCGCCGCAACCGCCGGGCCCCGATGCCGGACACGGCGACGGCACCCGGCCGGTCACCGGTTCGAGCACTGCCACGGCGTCGGCCCGGCAGTAGGAGCCGCCGCGGTCCTCAGTGATCACGGCACGGACCCGCTCCCCCGGTAGCGCGTGCCGGACGAACACCACCCGACCCTCGTGGCGGGCCACGCAGAAACCACCATGGCCCACCGGTCCCACGGTGAGCTCCACTTCCGCGCCCGGGGTCACGGCCGGTCGCCCCGCGGCTCGGGCCGGACCACGACACCATCGGCAGGTACCCCGTCGACCGGGGTGGGGCTTCCTGCGGTGCCGGCGGGGCCGGTGTCCAAGCCCCAACGCACCGCTCCCGGTGCCAGCTGCTCACGCTGGGCGATTCGGGCTGAGGAGCGCAGCTGCCAGGGCACGCTGGTCACCATCACGCCAGGCTCGAACAGCAGCCGGCCCTTGATCCGCAGCGCGCTCTGGTTGTGCAGGATCTGCTCCCACCAGTGGCCCACGACATACTCCGGGATGAACACCGTGACCACGCTACGGGGGTTGTCCGAGCGGGCCCGCTTGACGTAGTCGATCACCGGCTTGGTGATCTCCCGATAGGGCGACTCGACCACTTTGAGGGGCACCGGGATCTCCCGGTCCTCCCACTCCGCGACCAGGCATCGGGTGCCCGCGTCATCGACGTTGACAGTCACCGCCTCAAGCACGTCGGGACGGGTGGCGCGGGCGTAGGACAGCGCCCGCAGGGTCGGCAGGTGCAACGTGGACACCAGCACGATCGCGTGGTTACGCGAGGGCAGCACGGTGTCGGTCTCCTGCGGAACCAGCTCGGCAACCACCCGGTCGTAGTGCCTCCGGATCACCCGCATCAGCACGAAGATCACCACCATGGCAGCGATCGCGATCCAGGCACCCTCGGTGAACTTGGTGAGCAGCACCACCACGAGCACCGAGCCGGTCATCACGAAGCCGAAGGTGTTGAGCGCTTGAGCGCGCCGCATCCGGCGGCGCGCAGCTGGATCGGTCTCGCTTGCCAGCAGCCGGTTCCAGTGCCGGACCATCCCGCTCTGGCTCAACGTGAAGGAGACGAAGACTCCCACGATGTAGAGCTGGATCAGCCGGGTGACCTCCGCGTCGAAGGCAAACACCAGGACGATCGCCGCGCCGGCCAGAAAGACGATGCCGTTGGAGAAGGCCAACCGGTCACCCCGGGTATGCAGCTGGCGGGGCAGGTAGCGATCCTGCGCCAGGATCGAACCGAGTACCGGGAAGCCGTTGAACGCGGTGTTCGCGGCGAGCACCAGGATGAGTCCGGTCACCGCGAGCAGGAAGTAATACGCTGGCGAGAAGCCGGAGAACACCGCGTCAGCGAGCTGCGCGACCAGGGTGTGCTGCTGGTAACCCTGCGGCGCCCCGATCAGCTGCTCCTCGGGATGCTCGGCGACCTTGGCGCCGGTGATACCGGCGAGCGTGAGCAAGCCCATGAACATGCTGATCGCCAGCACGCCCATCAGCAGCAGGGTGGTGGCCGCGTTGCGGGACTTGGGTTTGCGGAACGCTGGTACCCCGTTGCTGATCGCTTCCACCCCGGTCAACGCGGCCGAGCCAGAAGAGAAAGTTCGGAGCAGCAGGAAGACGAACCCGAGCCCGGCTAGGTGCTCGCCCTCCTCGATCAGGCCGAAGCCGGCGCTCTCGGCGCGCAAGCTGTCTCCGAGCAGGAAGGTCCGCACCATCCCGACCACGATCATGCCGAGTACACCGATCACGAAAGCATAGGTCGGGATGGCGAACAGCGTGCCGGATTCGCGCACTCCGCGCAGGTTCATCGCGGTGAGCAGCATGATCGCACCCACCGCGAACGCGACTTTGTGGGTGGCCACCAAGGGCACGGCGGCACTGATATTGGCTGCGGCTGAGGCGATCGACACCGCGACTGTGAGGACATAGTCGACCAGCAGGGCACTGCCGACCACCAGGCCCCAATTACGGCCGTGGTTGACGGTGGCGACCTCGTAGTCGCCGCCACCGGAGGGGTACGCGTGCACGTTCTGCCGGTACGAGGCGACCACGGCGATCATCACGACGGCGACGGCCAACCCCACCCACGGGGTGTAGGCGTATGCGGACAGCCCCGCTACGGAGAGCACGAGCAGGATCTCTTCCGGGGCATAGGCCACCGACGACATCGGGTCCGACGCGAAGACCGGCAACGCGATACGCTTGGGCAACAGCGTGTGGCTCAGCCGTTCGCTGCGAAACGGCCTGCCGACAAGGATCCGTTTGACCGCGGTAGCGAACTTGGACACCTTGGGCACATCGAAAAGCCTACGGCCGCGCGGCGACCTTCCAGCGGGGCGGCGCCATGAGCGATACGGTTTCCCAGGCAACCGTCGACCCGCCCACCTCGTCGATCGGGAGTGACCGCGTGCACGTCGTGATCATGGGTTGTGGCCGGGTGGGTTCCAGTTTGGCGTTGGCGTTGGAACGTCTCGGCCACGGCGTGGCGGTGATCGACCAGAATCTGCAGGCATTCCGCCGGCTCGGGACCGAGTACCACGGCCAGCAGGTTCGCGGCAACGGCTTCGACCGCCACGTGCTCATCGAGGCCGGGATCGAGCGGGCGGAGGCGTTCGCCGCAGTGTCCAACGGCGACAACTCCAACATCATCTCCGCCCGGGTGGCCCGGGAGACCTTCGGGGTGGCACACGTCGTCGCCCGGATCTATGACCCCAAGCGGGCCGCGGTGTACGAACGCCTGGGCATCCCCACCGTGGCCACCGTACCCTGGACCACCGACCGCTTCCTGCGGATGCTGCTGCCCCACGGCGTGGCGGCGGCCTGGCGCGACCCTTCAGGCACGGTGGCCGTGCTGCAATTGCCACTGCACGAAGGCTGGGCCGGCCACAGCGTAGGTGAGCTGGAAGAACACACCGGAGCGCGGATCGCCTTCATCGTCCGGTTCGGCACTGCGGTACTGCCCCATCACGAGACCATGCTGCAGGCCGACGACCAGGTCTATGCCGCCGCCATCGCCGGCACCGTCACCGACGTCACCACCGCGGGAGCCACCGCACCCGCGGACAACTGACTCCAACGAAAGATCGAGGAGCCGCCATGCGCGTAACCATCGCCGGAGCGGGCGCGGTCGGCCGGTCCATCGCTGCCGAGCTGCTCGAGTTCGGTCACCATGTGATGCTCATCGAGCGAGATCCCGGTCAGCTCGACCCTCACGAGGTTCAGGCCGCCGAATGGGTCCTCGCCGACGCCTGCGAGTTGGCCTCTCTGGAGGAGGCCGGGTTGGAGCACTCCGACGCGGTGATCGCGGCGACCGGCGACGACAAGGTCAACCTGGTGGTCTCGCTGCTGGCAAAAACCGAGTTCGCGGTACGCCGCGTAGTGGCCCGGGTGAACGACCCGCGCAATGAGTGGCTGTTCACCGAGGCGTGGGGGGTCGACGTCGCGGTGTCGACGCCGCGGATGCTCGTCGCGATGGTCGAAGAAGCGGTCAGTGTGGGCGACCTGGTGCGGCTCATGACTCTGCGGCAGGGGCAGGCCAACCTGGTCGAGGTCACGCTGCCCGCCGATACCCCGCTGGCCGGGTGCCCGGTACGGCAGCTGCAGTTGCCCGCCAATGCCGCTCTGGTCACCATCCTGCGCGGCGGCCGGGTGATCGTCCCCCAAGGTGACGATCCCCTCGAGGGTGGGGATGAGTTGCTCTTCGTTGCCGCCGCCGACGTCGAGCCCGAGGTGCGTGCGGCGCTAGGACGGGTCCCGTCCTAGCGGGCCACCCGAACGTGCATCCCGACGGATCGCCCAGAGGGTGACCAGCGCGGCCACGGCAGTCAACGGCAGACCCATCGCCAGCCGGGCCACGCCGAGCCAGCCGACCTCCTGCGCGTCATACAGCCAGCGCTGCACTCCGAAGCGGGCCAGCAAAAACACCGCCCAGACCAGGGTCGCCACGTCGTAGCCGAACCGGACGCGACGGTCGGCGCGCCAACCGAACCCGGAACCGTTGAGCACCGACCACAACACGCCGACCAGCGGACGGCGCACCACCACCGACAGCACCAACGCCAGCCCCACGACCAGGCTGTACCAGATGCCGTAGAGGAAAAACCCCCGGGCTTCCCCGGTGCGATAGGCGATGAAGGCACACAACGCCACGCCGAGGATCCCGGACACGGCCGGCTGCAGGGGTTCCCGCCGGATCAGCCGCCAGATCCCCACCGCTGCCGCGGCACTCACCGAGGCCCAGATCGCCGGCTGTAGCCCGGTCAGCGGATTCACCAGGACGAAGACCACCACCGGCACCACCGAGGACACCAAACCCCCGACGCCGCCCATCTGTTCGAGCAGAGTGGGAGCACGCGTGGGCGCCGGTGTGGTCGGATCTTCTGGCGAAGGAACGGCCTGACTCATGAACTCCGCTGCAGCTCGTAATAGGGGTTGTAGAGGACCTTCCGGCCGTCTCGAACAGCGATCCGGCCAGACGCCCGCACGGTGCGACCGGGCTCGATGCCGGGAATCCGGCGCCGCCCCAGCCACACCAGGATAATCCCCTCGGAGCCGTCGAACAGCTCGGCCTCCAGGGTAGCCGCAGCCACCCGGGGGCAGTGCTCCACGCTGCGCAGCCGGCCCAGGACGGTGACGGCCTCACCGGAGAGGCAATCACTGGCGAGCCGCGCCCCGGCCTGCTCGACGCGCCGGGACAGGTCATCGGCGTCGAGCTCGGAAACGTCACTGGTGAGCCGGCGGACCAAACGCCGCCAGTAGCCGGGAGCCGCACCGCTCATGTCGATCTCCGACCGCGATGGCGGGTACACCGACGAACCCGCTGCCTTACCAGAATAGTCCGACGCCGACGCGATTCCCGACCGTCGCAGTCGATTATCGCCCCATCGGTTGCGTCAGCCCTGCTCAGCAGTGGCCTGCTTGAGCTGCTCGGCCAGCGGCCCGGGCAGCTGCAGCGGCAACGGGCTACGTACCGGCAGCGGTTCCGGACCACGCACCACCACGGCCTCGCGGACCACGTCGCGCAGCAGTGCAGTCCGCGCGTCGGCATTGTCAGCAGGCCCGGCCGCGACACCGCGCAGCATCCACCGCGGCCCATCCACCGCCAGAAAGCGCAGCACCCCCTGCGCGGTGACCGCCTCGATCTCCTCGCCCCACTCACCGGCCGCCCGCCCGACCCGCGCACCGTCGGCCCGCAGCCGGGCCACCAGCTCCCGGCAGACCTCACGCCACAGCCCGCCGCTGCGGGGAGCCGCGAAGGCGGTGATCGTAACCTGCCCGAGCCCGGTCATCAGGTGCACCGCCCGAACCGGACCGGACCTGTCGACCTCGACCTGGAGTTGGGCGCCCTGTGGTACCGGCAGCCGCAGCGAGCCGAGATCCAACCTGGCCCGCCCGTCGTCGGGCGCCTCGGCGACGTCGTAGGGCCCGCACGCAGGCACCTCGGGGACACTTTCGGGTAGCACGACGGCGTCGTCGCCGTGCTGCTCCGACTGCCCCCTGCGACGACGTCCGAACACTGCTCTCTCTTCCTGTTACCAGCACGGCCCGTGCCTGGCGAGACTACCCTCGATCCGGTGCACGATCGTCGCGCCCCGGACGGGCATCCGCCCGCCACCCCCCCCGTTGCCGAGCCAGCCTTCGATGAGCGTCTCACGGTGCCGTGGTGGTGGTGGCCGTTGGGACTGGGGGTAGCCGCCCTGCTGGCCGCCGAGATACACATGGGGTATCCGGGAGTGCGCGCCTGGTTGCCGTACCTGCTCACCGTGCCGTTGGCCGTCGCGGTGCTGGTCCGGATGGGGCGGCAACGGGTTCGGCTTTCCGGCGGCGAACTATGGGTGGGCCCGGCGCACGTCCCGACCCGCTACCTGGGGCAGGTCGAAGTGATCCAGCCCAGCGCAAGACGACGCGCGCTGGGTCCCGATCTGGACCCAGCGGCGTTCGTTCTGCACAGCGCCTGGGTCGGCCCGGTGCTGCGGGTCGAACTCACCGATCCGCAGGACCCGACACCCTACTGGATCTTCAGCGTCCAACAGGCCGAGGAACTCGCCGCGCTACTGCGAGCGCCGGACCGACACACCTGATCAGCGCGGGTCAGGCCGCACAATCCCGGCAGACCTGCCGCCCATTGCGTTGTTCGGCCAACCTGCTGCGATGATGCACGAGGAAACAACTCGCGCAGGTGAACTCATCGGCCTGCTTGGGCAACACCCGGACGGTCAGCTCTTCGCCGGACAGGTCGGCGCCGGGCAACTCGAAGTTCTCCGCGGACTCCGACTCGTCGACGTCGACCGCACCCGACTGGGCCTCGTTTCGTCTCGCCTTCAGCTCTTCCAGCGAGTCCTCAGCAAGCTCATCAGTCTCGCTCCGCCGTGGAGCGTCGTAGTCGGTCGCCATGATCTTCCCACCCCTGAGTCGTACCGGTCGTGCCGCAGCACAACGCGCAAGAACCATGATTTGTGCCCGAGACGTTGGTCACACCTCGGCGCTGCGATGCGGCCCTGACGACGCCGTACCTTCGGTCCCGAGTGGCGCCAGAGCGGCGAGAGATTAGCTCATCGGCCGGCACAGCGCACGGAATTTCCCCGGCGTGTCCCGTGGGTAGCGTGCATCTCATGACCGCCGAGCCGGGTTTGCCCCCGCACCACACCCGCAGCAGCGACGACGGCACAGCCGACGCCGTGCGCGCGGCGGCCGACCCTGCTGTCGTCGGGCCGTGGCTAGCCGAGGTGCTGACCGATCCTGGCTGGTCGAACTGCGAGGTGCGGCGGATCGGGGCCGGCCGGTCCAACCTGACCTTCCGGGTCGACAGTGCGGCCGGATCGGTCGTCCTGCGCAGGCCGCCGCTGCACGCGATCGCGCCCAGCGCGCACGATATGAGACGCGAGCAGCGGGCGTTGCGCGCCCTGGAGACCGCCCCGGTACCGGTCCCCGCGGTGTTGGCCGCAGCCGACGAATCCGGACCGCTGGGCGTGCCGTGCTACGTCATGGAACTCATCGACGGCGTGGTCGCCGTCGATGAGTTGCCGCCCGGCTTCGCCGAACGTCCGGAACAACGCCGCGACCTCGCCTACGGGCTGGTGGACGTGCTCGTGGCGCTGCACTCGGTGGACCCCCTGGGGGTCGGCCTGGCCGACTTCGGCCGCCCGGTGGGTTTCCTGCAGCGGCAACTGCGCACCTGGGAGCGCCAGCTGGAGATCTGGCACGGCAGCCGAGAATGGCCTGTGCTCACCGCGTTGGCGAGGTCGTTGGACGCGCAACTACCGCCCTCCGGATCACCTGCGATCCTGCACGGTGACTACCGGATCGACAATGTGGTCCTCGACAGCACCGATCCGGGCCGGGTGCTGGCAGTGCTCGACTGGGAGTTGGCCACCTTGGGCGACCCGTTGGCCGACCTCGGTCTGATGATGGTCACCTGGCAGCACGTCGAAGAGGACGACGGTACCTGGCTGGCCGCCAGAGTGCTGCCGAATCCGACCAGCCTCCCGGGGTTTCCCACTCGCGCCGACGTCGCCATCCACTACGCGCAGCGGTCCGGCCGGTCGATCCGGGAGCTCCGCTGGTATGTCGCTTTCGGCTGCTTCAAGATGGCCGTCGTCCTGGTGGGCATCTTGGTGCGCGCCCGGACCGGTGCCGTGCCCTCGGACACCGCCACCGGGCTGGCGCACGGCGTGCGCCCCCTGGCGCTCCTTGGTGATCATGTATTGCGCACGGGGAGATACTGAACCTACCCTCATCATCATCGGCACCGGGTGGCCGAGTCCCTGGGCAGGGAGGCAGGCCATGGTGGCAATGGGCTCGTCGCCGGCTCGGCGGCCAGGGCACTCGCGCGCCCGCAGGCCGATGCCCGCGGTCCTGCTGATGCTGGTGCTGAGCGCCGTGGCTGGGCTGGTCTGGGCCAGGGTGCTGGAACCGGACCAGAGCCCGGGTGGCTGCGCCGCCACAGCCGCGGTCGCTGCGGTCACCCCCGGCCAGCGACTCCTCGCCGACGGCTTGGACGCAGTGCCGCCAGCACCGCCCCAGCAGGTGCGGGTGCAGGTGCTCAACGCCGGCGGCGCCCGCGGCGCGGCAGCCATCGTCGGCGGCAGGCTGTCTGAACTGGGGTTCGCGCCCACCGGCACACCCGCCAACGATCCCCTGCACCCCGCCTTTGACCTCCGTTGCCATGGTGAGATCCGCTTCGGCGTCGCCGGGCAGGCCGCGGCCCGGACGCTGAGCCTGGCGGTGCCGTGCGTCGAACTCGTCCACGACGCCCGACCCGGCTCGCTGGTCGATCTGGCGCTGGGCACCGAGTTCACCGCGCTACAGCCGAATGACGCGGCCCGCGCAGCCCTCCAGAGCTTGGCCCAGCTCGAGCATCCGGCACCGGTCGAACTCTCCGGAGGTGGCCAGGCTGCGCAGTCGATCACACCCGTGGTGAATCAGGACCTTTTCCGACAGGCTCGTCAGGTGACGTGCTGACCCGATCAGACCACATCGGCGCCGCACTGCGTCACCAACTGCGCCAACGCGTCGGCGATCCCTGGCGTGGCAGCCAGCACCAGATCCGATCCGGCCGGCGGCAAGCGGACCACCGCGCCGGCCTCGGCTGCGATCAGCACACCGGCCGCCCAGTCCCAGCGGTGCAGGCCATGCTCGACGAAACCGTCCAACCATCCCGACGCCACCGAACATAGATCCAGCGCAGCCGATCCGGCGCGGCGTAGGTCGCGGATCCTCGGCAACATGCCGGCGACCATGGCCGCCTGCCGGGCTCGGCGCTGCGGCCGGTAGGAGAACCCGGTACCGATCAGTGACAACTCCAGCTGGGTGGCCCCGCTGACCCGCAACGCAACCCCGTTGCACTGCGCCCCGCGGCCTCGGGCCGCGCTCCACAGCCGGCCATCGGCGGGCTGCCCCACCGCAGCCGCCAAGGATTGCCCGTCACGTTGCACTGCCACCGACACCGCGTACCAGGGCAACCCATAAAGATAGTTCACCGTGCCGTCGATGGGGTCGACCACCCAGCACAGGTCCCCCGCCGGCGTGCCGCCGCCACCTTCCTCCTCGCCCAGTACCGGCTCGCCCGGTCGCCATTGTGCGAGCAACCGCCGAGCTAACCGCTCCGCCGCGGTATCGGCGGCGGTGACCACGTCGGTGGCGCTGGTTTTGGTCTGCAGCTGCCCCGGCCCAGCGGCCTGCACCGTGGCCCGCATCTGGGCGACGAGGTCACCGACCTGCCGGGCCACCGCCACCGCGGTGGCCCGCAGCTGCTCGACGTCGTCCCCGCGCTCGCCGCCCACGCCAGCCATCCGACCACACCCGCACCTGACGAATCCGGCTAGGGTCGGATCCGGTCGGCGTCGCTCGACGAGCGATCGCCGGCAGCGGGCGATCAGGAGGGGACACGGATGGCCAGAACTCCAGGTTTCGGGGTGGACATCGGCGGATCCGGCATCAAAGCCTGCACCGTGGACCTGCGCAACGGATCACTGGACGACGAGCGGGTGCGGATCCCCACCCCGCAGCCCGCCACTCCGGAGGCGGTGGCCGAGCTGGTCGCCACCATCACCGGCGAGTTCGGCTGGCACGCCCCGATGGGAGTCACCCTGCCCTGTGTCCTCAAGAACGGCATCGCGCTCACCGCAGCCAACGTGGACCAGGCATGGAAGGGCACCGACGCGGCCACCCTGTTCTCCGAGTACTGCCGGGTGCCGGTGGTGGTGCTCAACGACGCCGACGCCGCCGGGCTGGCCGAGATGCGTTTCGGCGCGGGCAGCGACCGTGACGGGGTGGTCCTGTTGCTCACCTTCGGAACCGGCATCGGCAGCGCCCTGTTCGTCGACGGCGAGCTGGTACCCAACACCGAGCTGGGCCACCTCCAGGTCGATGGCACCGACGCCGAGGACCGCGCCTCCGCCGCAGCCCGGGACGACGAAGCGCTGTCCTGGCCGGATTGGGCCGCCCGGGTCTCGCACTACCTACAGGTGCTCGAAGAGCTGATCTGGCCCGATCTGATCATCGCGGGTGGCGGGGTCAGCAAGCGGGCCGACAAGTGGTTGCCGCTGGTGGAGTGCCGGACCCCGGTGGTTCCGGCAGCGTTGCGCAACGATGCCGGCATCGTCGGTGCCGCAGCGGCCGCCGCGGAGGGGCGCGTGCGGTGAGGGCTCGACGGGAATCGCGGTATCGACCTGCGTCGTGAGAATGCGGAGTCGTTACAATGGAACACGGCACCGTCCCCGAGCACGCTGGATCGCACCGCCGGAGTCCGGCAGACCTCCATGGTTCCGGTCTCGCTCCCGTCGGCGAGCTCGCCGACGGGAGCCCGATTCTCCACCAGCGCCC
>DATEMN010000371.1:0-4086 GCA_035275565.1 Pseudonocardiaceae bacterium
AGGCCACACCAACGCAAATCCACTGGTGGAGAGTGCTGAGCCGATACGGCGTCGTATCTGATTGCCGCGGCCAGGATGGAACTGGCTGCTGCTCTTCGGGTCAGTCCGGTTGGTGACGACGAAGACCGACCGGACACCGGAGCCGAGCGGCGCACGCTCGGCCCATACCTGGGGTGGTGGCTGCTGCTCCAGCCAGCGCAGCAGCTCAGCCTGCTCTTGGGTCCGGGCCGTGGCGACCAGGGCACAGTGCACGCGAGCGGGGTGCGGTGGCCACTCCGCAGTCCGTGGGTCATCCCCACCCGCTTCGAACCGGCCCAACGGCAGGTCAACCCGCAGGGTGAGGCTCATTGGTCGGCCTCGGGATCGGATGCGAGATAGGCGTGGTTGAGGGCCTTGGCCAGGCCCTTGCCTGCGGTGAGCCGCACCACCTCGTCTGACATCGGCAGTCCATGCTCGGCTGCCTGGTCCCGGGCGTGCTCGAAGAGCGCGAACGCGTCGGGAACATCGAACTCCCATGCCTGGGTGCGACCGCCCAGCTGGTGCCAGACGAGAGTCTCGGACACCAGCACGAGCTCGCAGCCCGATCTCAGCCACAGTCCAGGTCCGGTGAAGGTGAGCCGGTCGCCCAGCAAGGCCAGCGCCGCGAGCGCCGCCCTGGCCGCGGCAGCGGCAGCGAGTGGAGCGTCGCCGAACTGCAGCCGGGCGATTCCGGCCATGCTCAGCGACGCCAATCGACGCACCTCGCACACGGTGACTCCACCGTGTGACGGCATCGGGGCGATGTTCCCGTGACCGATGGCTGACAACCGTTCGGCCTTCACGGCGCGCCCTTCAGGCACGACGTGCTCCCATCCTCCGGTGCCGTCGGTGGCCTTCTCGGGGTTCTGCACGGCACCGACCAGGTTGTGCGGGTCCATCCGGCCAGCGGCGCGTCGACCGAACGCGGGACTGACGCCGAACATCTCGCTGCGGTAGACCCGTGGGAAGCGGGCAGGCCGACCCTTGCGGTGCGAGTCCCAGGATCCGAGTAGCAGGCTGAATGGCTCCCGCTCGTACAGAGCGGTGCAGTCGTCGGCGGTGGCGGCTCGCAACCGCTGGCCCACCACGCTCTTGTCGAAAATGACCCCGTCGACCATCGAGTCCCGCCAGTAGGCGTCGGCGAACCGGTGTGGCGCGGTGAAGCTCGACACGCGCACGGTCTGGCCGCTACTTAGCCCGTGCTCCAGCAGCAGGTGCGCCAGGTCGAGTTGACCGGCCCGCACGGCGTGCCCGACAGCCTCCTCGATCCGGTTGGCCTGCGACGGCAGCTGGTCCAGCACTACCGTCTCGACACGCTCGCCGTCGACCAAGCGTGGCTCCACGATGTACGGCCGCTGCCGATCCGGGTCGACCGCGTCGAGCGGGAAGGTCGGCGGGTAGATCCGCGTTCCGGCGCCACCCACCGGCTCCCACCGTGCGTCGACCACCACAGCGGCGTCGTCGCTGCTCAGCTGTACCGCGCGCAGCAATCTGTCATAGGTCTGCACTACATATCTCCTCAGACTCATCCTTCCCGACCGGCCGCGAGACGTCCTTGGTGAGCAGCTAGCATCTACGCTCTAGCACGCTTCGTCAAGTTATGTAAGAGATTCGACTTGGACTACCTCAAATTTTAGCTAGAAAGTACTCGTATAGTGCACGCAGGGTCTGGAGGACGCTGGTTGGCCTCATCGCGGTTAGCTGAAGTTGGCGGTCGATCAGGACGGCCTTGGCACTTCCCCAGCGTCCTCCAGACACGTACAGGACGACGAACCAACTCCGGAGGGGTGGTGTGCCATCACTCCGCCCGGTGGGACGTGAGAGGTGACGGTGCACGCGTTCGTCGATGAGTCCCTCCGGAGTTCCTACCTGCTCGCGGCCGCGATCCTGGAGCCTGCTGAGCTGGCCGCTGCTCGCACGCTGCTACGAGCGCTGCGGCAGGGCGCGCAGTCGCGAATCCATTTCCAGACCGAGAGCGACGTACGCCGACGCAAGATCATCGCGGAGCTGGTCGCGGTAGGTCTGCGAACTCGTATCTACGTTGGCGGTGGGCGTGACGAGGCTGTGCGGCAGACCTGCCTCCAGCGGATGGTGGGCGACCTTCTGTCCGCGGGAGCCAAGCGGTTGGTACTGGAGACGAGAGGCCGCCGAGAGGATCTTGCAGATCGTCACACCATCCGAACGGTTCTGGGCCCTCGACCGAGCGCAGCTGGACTCGAATACGAGCACCTTCGTGCCCGCGAGGAACCGTTGCTGTGGGTGCCGGACGCGGTCGCCTGGTGCTACGGCGCGGGTGGTGACTGGCGACGACGCGTGAGCCCGCTGGTGGACGCTGTCATCGGCTGGGATTGTCCCTCTTGACAACGCGAAGCCCGGGCTCCCGTCATCCGGCGGGACATACCCGGGCTCACTTCCTCGGCCTAAGGGGCCTTGGCACGTCAAGGATGCACCAAGCTGCCTCGTCCTGCAACTGACAACCCCGCGACTGGTATCCGGTTGAGACATTCCTGATACCTGCGGCTCATCACGTATCTGGTCGGAGAGAATTCAGCGCGGGTGCGACGTCGGGGGGTAGCGCGTCCACCGGCCACCAGGCCAGGTCGACGGACTCGGCGCTGCGCACCGGGGTGGCGTTGGCCGGGGCGTGCAGCAGGAAACGGACGTCGAAGTGCCGGGTGGGCACGCCCAGCGAGCAGGTGATCGGGTGCACGTCCAGGTGCAGCGGCCTGGGGTCGATCTCCAGGTCAGCGATGCCGGACTCCTCGATCGCCTCCCGCAACGCCGCTGCGGCGAGCCCGGTGTCACCTTCCTCGCAGTGCCCGCCGAGCTGGACCCAGCGCCCGATCCGGGGATGCAGGGTGAGCAGCACCTGCGCGCCGTCGTGGGAGAGGACCACCGCCGAGGCGGTCAGGTGCCCGGGCGTGCAGGAACGGGCGCAGGCGTCCGGACGGGCGGCCAGGAACCCGAGGAACGCGTCGCGCAGCGCCCGCTGCCCAAGATCATCGGGTGCCCACGTGGACAGCACCTGCAACGCGTCGGTGTGCACCGCGGCGTTCTGGACGGCGGTCGTCATCATCGCAGTATCAACCCATCATCGGGATCGCGCGCTGGGCGCGGTTGCAACGGCTCCGCAGGGTAGCCGACGGCGATCGCACCCAGCGGCCGCCAGTCCGCCGACAGGGCGAGTTCAGTGCGGACCAGGTCCGGGCAGAACAGTGTCGAGCCGATCCAGCACGAGCCCAGGCCCTCGGCGGCGAGCGCCACCAACAACCCCTGCACAGCGGCACCCGCGGCGACAGTGAACATCGTTTCCTCGGCGGCGCGCCGGCGCGTGTCGGGGTAGACGTGCGCCCCCTCGGGCACGGCGACTGGCACTAGCACCTCCGGCGCGTCGCGCAGCAGGTCCCCGCGCCGGACCCGGCGCTCGATGTGGTCCTCGGCCAACCCGTCGCCACGCAGATCGGCTCGCCACGCATCAGCCATTGCCTCGAGCAGCCGGCGCCGCCGCGCTCGGTCGGCCAGCCAGATGAACCGGACCGGCCGGGTGTGATGGGGTGCCGGTGCGGTCAGCGCCACCCCCACCGCACGGCGCAGCGCGTCCGGATCCACCGGACCGGCGCGGAACGAGCGCACCGACCGGCGCAGCAGCACCGCATCGGCCCGGCCTTGCTCGATCGCCTCATCGGTGCCCAGCCGGAACAGATCCTCGGTCACGGGGCGGATCAGATCCGCTGCGGTGCTGCCGTCGTCCGGGCAGGACAATCCGCGCAGCACCGCCACCGGCACCCCGGCCAGCTTGCCCTTGACCAGGTCGGCGGCTCCGGCGATCTCGTCGGCAACGGCGATCGAGGTAGTCACCAGCGCATTGCCGCGCTGATCGAGGGTGCCGATGTAGCTCCGCAGCACGCCCAGCCCGGCGGCACCGATCGCGGTGTCGGTCTGCCCGACGCGCCACGCCCGGCCGATCGTGTCGGTGATCACGACCGCGACCTCGATGCCGAGTCGCGCGGCCAGCCCGGCCCGCAGCCGCGCGGCGCTGGCATCCGGGTCGACGGGCAGCAGAGCGAT
>DATEMN010000372.1:0-18414 GCA_035275565.1 Pseudonocardiaceae bacterium
TCTTACCTGACATCTTGAGCGCGCTACGTGAACGCAGTGTTTCCGCACTGTTTCGTCACACTCCGGCATAAGCCAGCCGCTTCGCATGTTTGGGCACCGTGGCGGGTGCCCGACGCAGGTAGACCACATAAGTGACGACGACGCACAGTGCATAAAAGGCCAGGAAAGACCAACACGCGGTGACCCCGGACTTCGTGGTCAGGAACGACTGCCGGAAGGCGAGGTTGATGAGCAGCCCACCGACGGCACCGATCGAACCAGCGATCCCAATCACCGCACCGGACAGCCGGCGAGCCCTCATCAGTGCGGCCTGTCTGGGCGCACCCGCGTCGATCGCCATTCTGGCCTTGCCGGTGAAGATCGATGGGATCATCTTGTAGGTGGACCCGTTGCCGGTTCCGGAGAGCACGAACAGGCTGATAAAGCCAGCCACGAACAGCGGCAGGGACTTCTGCTCGGAGGCGATGATCACCACACCGGTCGCCAAGGCCATGCCGACGTAGGTGCAAAGGCTGACCTTCGCGCCACTGAACCGGTCGGCCAGCCAGCCACCGATCGGGCGGACCAGCGAGCCGATCAGCGGGCCAATGAACACGATCGAGGCGGTCTGCAGCGGGGTACGGCCGAACTGGGTCTGTAACACCAGACCGAAAGCGAAACTGTAGCCGATGAATGAGCCGAAGGTACCGATGTAGAGAAACGACACCACCCAGGTCTGCGGCTCCCGGACCGCTTCCCGCAGCGCGCCGGAGTCGTTGCGCATCGAGGAGAGGTTGTCCATGGACACCGCCGCCCCCATCGCCGCGATCACGATCAGCGGAAGGTAGATCGCCAGCACCAGGCGGGGGTAGGTGGCGCCGACTGTCGCGATCACCAGCAAGCCGAGCAACTGCATCACAGGCACGCCGATGTTCCCGCCGCCGGCGTTGAGCCCGAGCGCCCAACCCTTCTTGCCCTCAGGGAAGAAGCCGTTGATGTTGACCATGGACGAGGCGAAGTTGCCGCCGCCCAGGCCGCCGAGTGCCGCGACTACCAGGAACGTGGTGTAGGACGTGCCGGGATGCATGACGATGATCGCCAGAACGGTCGGGACGAGCAACAGCAACGCGCTGACAATGGTCCAGTTACGCCCGCCGAACCGGGCCGGCGCCATCGTGTAAGGGATCCGGACCAGCCCTCCGACCAGCGAGGGCAACGCCACCAGGAAGAACTTGCCGGCCGGGTCAATGCCGTATTCCGGGCCTATGAAGAGCACCAGGGTTGACCAGACCGTCCAGATCGAGAACCCGATGTGTTCGGCGAAGACCGAAGCGCACAGGTTCCGCTTCGCTACCCGCTTCCCTGTTTTCTTCCAGAACACGGGATCTTCCGGGTCCCAGTGGTCGATCCATCGCCCCTCACGAGCCGGCTTGGCCGGCGCCGTCATCTCGGTCGTGCTCATCGCGCCTCCTGCTGAGCTGGTGGATACGACGAGCGACGCTAAGTGCCGGTTATGTTCGGAATGTTGCGGTCTGTTGCGATAAGGAGAACTCCCGTTCACATGGTGGCGCAGGCAGCACGTGAGGCCCCTCGCGAGCCTCTCTTGGTGAACCCCCCACTGCACACCGTGTTCGGCGATCTACAAAAAACTCGGATGCAGCGCGGGGACGTCCGCGCTAACGTCGTCGCATGATCTGCTGAGGCTCCTGCCACCCATCGCCGACCCACACCCCCTCAAGTCGAGGAGACCTCATGGCACAGCGACCCGAACCCGGAGATCAACACCGCCCGGACGACGCCGCATCGCCCGTGCCCAACCGCCGCGAGCGCCGCGGCGGCAAAGCCGGGGCGTCGGCGCAGCACGGCGGTAGATCTGCCGTCGGGAACAAACCCGCTGCGGCGCTGCCACCCCGGCAGTTCATCCGCCGCCGTGGCGGCGGATGAACTGCTTGTGAGTGGCGTTCGGTGCCCTGGCACCGAACGCCACTCACAAGCTCTGCTCAGTAGGTGGGCAGGGAAGGGTCTACCTGCTTGGCCCAGGCCAGCACGCCACCGCCGACGTGCACGGCGTCCCGGAAGCCCGCCTTGTGCAACGCGGCCAGCGCCTCGGCGGAGCGCTGACCGGACTTGCAATGCAGCACCAGCGGCTTGTCCTGGGGCAGCTCGGACAGCGCCTCTCCGGACAGAATCCGGTCCTTGGGAATCAGCGTTGAGCCGGGAATCCTCACAATCTCGTACTCGTGCGGCTCCCGGACGTCGATCAGGGCGAAGTCCTTACCGGAGTCGATCATCTCCTTGAGTTCGCCAGCGGTGATCGTCGAGCCCGCGGCGGCGTTGGCGGCAGCGTCACTGACCGTGCCGCAGAACTCCTCGTAGTCGATCAGCCCAGTGATCGGCTCCGCTGCCGGGTCCTTACGAATCCTGATGGTGCGGTAGCTCATCTCCAATGCGTCGTACACCATCAGCCGGCCGAGCAGCGGTTCACCGATCCCGGTGATCAGCTTGATCGCCTCGGTCACCATGATCGAACCGATCGACGCGCAGAGCACACCCAGCACGCCGCCCTCGGCGCAGGACGGCACCATCCCGGGGGGTGGGGGCTCCGGGTACAGGTCGCGGTACTGCAGCCCTTGCCCACCGGGGGCATCCGCCCAGAACACCGATGCCTGGCCCTCGAACCGGAAGATCGAGCCCCACACGTAGGGCTTGCCAAGCAACACGGCAGCGTCATTGACCAGGTAGCGGGTCGCGAAGTTGTCCGTGCCGTCCAGGATGAGGTCGTAGCCGGCGAAGACGTCCAGCGCATTGGACGAGTCCAGCCGCAGCTGGTGCACGTTCACCTGGACGAACGGGTTGATCTCCTGAATGGAGTCCCGAGCGGATTCGCCCTTGGGCCGGCCGATGTCGGACTGGCCGTGGATCACCTGGCGTTGCAGATTGGACTCATCGACCTCGTCGAACTCGACGATGCCCAGCGTGCCCACGCCAGCCGCGGCCAGGTATAGCAGGGCCGGGCTGCCGAGCCCACCAGCGCCGATCACCAGCACCTTCGCGTTCTTCAGCCGCTTCTGACCGTCCATCCCGATATCCGGGATGATCAAGTGGCGGCTGTAGCGGGCCACCTCACCCTTGGTCAGCTCCGCGGCAGGCTCCACCAGCGGCGGCAAACTCATCGGCGCACACTCCTCGGGATATCAGTGCCTCTCGCCCCCTCAACGTTGCCAGTCCGGTCCCTCTTCCCGGCCGCTTCCCGTTCTCGCGTTCCGGGTGGCAGACTGCGGTCTGGGGCGGTCAGTTGACGGTGGGGAACGGCCAAGCGTTGGGTTGGCAGACCAGGCCATCGGGGGTGACGTGGTCGGTGCCGAGCACCGCGAGGTAGTCATCGTCCACCCCCCAGGTCTGCTGCATCATCACCGGCGCCAGCCGCCCGGTCGCCTCACATGCGATATGGGGAAAACCCAGTCCGTGCCCGACCTCGTGGTTGACCACGTACTGCTGGTACTGGACCACGTTGCCCTGGAAGGCCACCGCCCCACGAGCCCAGCGGGCAGTGTTGATCACTACCCGGTTCTCCTCAGGTTTCCAGCAGGACGCGTCGAAGGGGATCCGAAAGCCGCAGAGCCTGCGGGTGGTCAGCTGCGAGGTGAGGCTGATCCGCAGAGTCGCCGCCCGGCTGTCCTCGATCCGCTGGAACTGATATCGCCCGCTGCCAATCCAGCTCTTCGGGTTGTTCAGCGTGCTGTCCACGGTGCGGGCGAAACCCGCCGGACCACCTTCGAGCTCGACCCCCTCCTCGACCTCGACGGTGTAAGTGAACAGCTGGCCGGTCCCGAAGGGCGCACCGGTACCGGGAATCACTCGCCACACGCCAGCGCCCTGGACGGTGAACGGACCGCCACCGGGCAGTTCAGCGGATGCCTTGACCGCCTCGAAACCTGGGCCGCCCAGCGGGTTGGGAATCAGCGGGCTCTGTGCGGGGCCGGACGTGCCAGCCTGGTCCGCCGGCTGCCCGACCGACGATCTGACCGCGTCGAGCACCGCCAACACTGTGAGCACCACGAGAATGGGCAGCGCATAGACCCGCCAGCCATAGGTGGACACCGCACGGGCCAAGTGCCCGGAACCACGTCGTGGGGAGCCACGGTGCCCTGAACCACGGTGCCCGACACCATGAGATCCAGAACCACGAGGTCCAGAACCGTGAGGTCCGATACCACCGTCTCCGGTACCACGGTGCCGAGATACCGGCTCGAGCATCGGGTCCCAGGACGCGGCCAGCGGCTGGTCGTCAGTAATGCGCGAACCCCCGGAACGCTCCAGGTGCCGCAGGAGGATTCGCTCGTCGTCCCGGGACCGGCCTGCCGGGCGGTTGGGAACCGCCGGTCGGGGGCGGCCACCGGCGGGCACGCGGCCCGCAGGATCGGCTCGCGTCGGGCGGATCACCGCGCAAGGATCGCACAGCCGCTCTTGCGGGCATCGCGCATCACCACACTGCAGAGCTGGCAGCTGTCCTCCAGTCCCCGGCGGCACCGGAATACCGGCGAGTAGGGTCGGCCGGGTCACCCTGGCGATGACGAAGGAGAACGAATGACCGAGACGGCATCGACCCGCACGGGCACACCGCCCCGCGGGGTACGGATGCCCCGAGACGAGCGGCGGGCGCAACTGCTCACTGCGGCGACCGACGTCTTCGTCACCAACGGGTACCACGCCACTGTCATGGACGACATCGCCGAGCGTGCCGGGGTCAGCAAACCAGTGCTCTACCAGCACTTTCCCAGCAAACTCGAACTCTATTTGGCGCTGCTGGAACGCCACACCGACGAGCTGGTTCGCCGCATCCGGGAGGCGATCGAGGAGACCCACGACAACCGGCAGCGGATCCTCAACGCGGTCGGCGCCTACTTCGACTTCGTCGACGCTGACGGTGGAGCGTTCCGGCTGGTCTTCGAGTCCGACCTGCGCAACCAGCCCGCCGTTCAGGCCCACGTGGAGCGGGCTTACACCGCCTGCGTGGCGGCCATCGTTCAGGCCGTGGTGGCGGATGCGGGACTGGACACCGATCGTGCCTGGCTGGTTGCGGTCGGCGTCGTCGGGATCAGCGAGCACAGTGCCAGATACTGGCTCACGCACCGGCACGAAATACCCAAGGAAGAAGCCGTCGCGCTGACCGCGTCGTTGGCCTGGAAAGGTCTCGCCGGCTTTCCGCTGCACGCACTGACCCCGCATTGAGCGGAGCTATCGGATACCAGTAAACCCACTGAACCTACTGGAGCTCGAGCGGGCGTTCTCCGTCAGTGCTGGGCGGGCACCAACAACGTGAAAGTGGGCGGAGCGGGTCGGGTCAGCCGGAGTCTGCCACCTTCGGCCTCAGCCAGGCTGCGGGCCAGCGCGAGTCCGATCCCGTGCCCGTCGGCCAGACGCGAACGCCGCGTGAACAGCTCCGGCTCGGGCGCGGTGATGCCGGTGCCCTCATCGGAGACGTCGATGGCCAGCGCGTCGGCGGCGTTGCGCACCGCCACGGATACCGTGCCCGAGCCGTGAGTGGCAGCGTTGTCCAGCAGCACCGTGAGCACCTGCCGTACCGCAGCGGTCGAGGCGAGCGACACCGGAGCCGCCGCGTCCACCGCCACCCGGAGTTCTCGGTGCTGGGCGGCCAGCCGGTCATGCCAACCCCGGTCGATCTCCTCGAGCAGGGCGGGGAGATCCAATGGCGCGGAGCGGGAACTACGGGTGTCCCGGGCTAGGGCGAGCAGTTCCTCGATGGTCTGCTCCAGCCGGTCCGCGGCGTCGATTCCGGCGGTGATGGCGTGCCGCAGATCCTGCCCCGGCCGGTCCAGCGCCGCTTCGAGCCGCAGCCGCAAACCGGTCAACGGGGTGCGGAGCTGGTGGGAGGCGTCAGCGGAGAACGCGCGTTCCCGCGCAAGCATCTCGTCGAGACGCCCAGCGGTGCTGTTCAACGCCGCGCCGACAGCATCGATCTCGGGAATGTCCAACGGTTCGGTTCGGACGCTGAAGTCACCGTCTCCGAGGCGGCGCGCCGCCTCGGAGAGTTCCTCGAGCGGACCCGCCAGCCGCCGGGCCTGGCGGCGGGCGACCAACCAGACCGTCCCGATCGCCAGGCCGGCCAGGCCGAGCATACCCAGCCACACCAGCGCGACCTGCCGATAAACGACACTGCGCGGGCTGGCGGCACGCACGGCACCGATCACATCGCTGTCATGGGTCACCGGCACGGCCACGACGAGATCACCGGCAAGGTCACCGGTACTGATCTCACCATGCAGGGCACGGTTGACCATGGTGTCCCCGCCCTGCGGCCCGGTACCCAGAATACGCAGGCCACGATCTACATAGACCGCGATGCGGGTCTCCCCCTCCGGATCGGGAAGATCGGTGGGCAGGTTGCCGCGGAGCACGTCTGCCGTAACGGCCGACGCGGCCGCGTCGGCCGTGCGCAGCAACGTTGTCCGCTCGTCGGACACCAGGTATTTCAGCACGCCGGCGGCCAGCGGCACCCCGAACAGGCCGATGGCCAGCACCGCGGCGAGCACGGCGAGGCCGACGATCTGAGTCCGCACGAGCCCCTATCCTCCCTACACCATCCGATGCCCGACCCTGTGAGGTCTTGTACCAGCACAGCATGCTTGCGGCGAGATCGGCGCGCTGACACCGGATTTTTCCGGCCGCCCACCGTTGCGCATCCCGGGACCGGCTGGCTATCGCCACCGGGGTAAAGTTCTTGCAATGGCAAGTCGGCTGCTGCGCGGTGGGAGACGGCGGTGATCGCCCGGTATGCGGTCGTCCGCTGCATCATCGCCACGGTGATCGGGCTGGTGTTGATCGTCAGCGGTTGCTCGACAGCCCAGTCCCCCGGCCCTGAATCTCCGGGCGCCCCACCCCCCACCAACCAGATCGGTTCGCTCCCGGCGAACTGTACCGACCGGATTACCGAGCCCGGGCAGGCGAGCGCAGCCTTGACGCGAGCCCAGCCCGGCGACACCGTGTGCTTGAGCGGTGCTGGTCTGCGCGACGCTGAGCTGGAGGTGACGGCCTCGGGAACGCCCCAGCAGCCGATCACGATCGTCGCCGATGGCGCGATCATGCGAAGCATGAACGTCAAAGCCGATTACGTCGTCATCGAGGGGCTGACGCTACGAGACGGCGACGGTCTCACGATGGCAGGTCGGGGGCTCGTCGCCCGCAACAATGTGATTTACAACGCGACCGAGGACGGCCTCGCCTGCATCAGCTGCCTCGACTCCATCCTCGAGTCGAACACCGTCCAGCGTGCCGACGGAACCGGGATCTATCTCGCCGGCCAGCGGATCACCGTCCGGAACAACACGGTGAGCGAGTCGGTACTACGCAGCCAGGGCGACGCCGACGGCGTCCGGTTCTTCGGAGTCGGCCACCGGTTGACTGGGAACACGATCAAAGACATCAAGGCGAGCGGCTACCGTGACGAGGGCCCGCACACCGACTGCTTCCAGACCTACAACAACGCCAGCAATCCCCCCACGTACGACATCATCATCGCCGACAACGTCTGCACCAACGTCGACGTCCAGTGCCTGATCGCCACCGCCAAAGAGAGCGGTGCCCACAGCGGACCGGCAGAGCAGACCGCCATCACCTTCGAACACAACACCTGCTCGGTCAATGGTTCGCAGGCAGTGTTACTGGAGAATTTTCCGCACGTCATCGTGCGTGGCAACACCTTCTCCGGGCCCGGGGAGCGCGCGGTGCAGCTCGGCATGGGTTCCACCGACTGCGCCGTGATCGGCAACACCATGACGGGCCGCATGCGCCCGTTCGAGATCGACCGGCAGTCCCGGTCCGGGTTTCAGGAGAGCGACAACACCTCGCGCTGAACCCTCTGCCGGGGTGGACCGGGTAAGGGGGAAGCTCAGCTCTCTGGCACCTCCAGCCGGTACCCGTGGCCGCGCAGAGTCACGATCCGCGGTACGGCGCCGAGCTGAGCCATGCCGGCCAGCTTGCGGCGTAGCGCGGCCACGTGCACATCAAGGGTCTTGGTCGGACCGAACCAGTTCTCGTCCCACACGTCCGCCATCAGGGTCTCCCGGCTGATCGCGACCTCCGGCGCTGCCGCTAGGCGGGCGAGCAGGTCGAACTCCTTGGCTCGCAACGGCATCTCCCGTCCGGCGATGGTTACCCGCCGGCCACCGGTATCCACCAGCAGGGCTCCGACCACGAGCATCGGTTGGGCGTCCGGTGTGACCGGACCCACCCGGCGCAGGTGCGCCCGAACCCGGGCCAGCAGCTCGGCCAGCCGCACCGGCTTGGTCAGGTAGTCGTCTGCGCCAGCCTCGAGACCGACGACGACGTCCATCTCCTCGGTTCGAGCGGTGAGGATCACCAGCACCGTCGTGGGATTGCCGGCCCGCAACTGCCGGCACACTTCGACGCCGTCCAGGTCCGGTAGCCCCAGGTCCAAGAGCACCAGGTCGAATTCTGACTCGGACGCCGCGCGCAGCGCGCTACGACCGGTGCGCTGCCACACCACGTGGTGTCCGTGTGCGCGCAGGCTAGAGTCCAGCACACTGCCGATCGTCTCGTCGTCTTCGACTACCAGCACCCGGGACACGCCCCAAGCCTAATGGATCACTCCGCGCGCCACCGCCGGTTCACCTCGACCGCGGGGCGATGTGACCAGAACTCAACCGCCCACCGAGAAGCCGACGCGGCGGCTGTCCGCCGGTCCGATCTCGACGTAGGCGACCCTCGATGAGGGCACCATGTACCGCCTCCCTTTGTCATCGACCAGGGTCAGCAATCCCTGCGTGTTCCGCAGGGCCTCGGTGACCAGCGCCTCCACCTGGTCCGGCGAGTCCGCGGTGGATACCGTCAGCTCGCGATGACTGTCCGCGACGCCGATCTTGATCTCCACGCCAGAACCTCCAGGTGTGATCGATAGTGTGGGGTCAAGGCTAGTCGAGAGGCTCGCAGCCGCTCATCCCAGGCTGTGCTCATCCCAGACCGAGAGCGGACATCCGACGGCAGTGCAGGATCTGGACCCGGCGGATCAACGTGGCGAGACCAGCCAGGTCCCCGGAACCACGGATGATCAGATCGGCAAGGGCACCCCGTTCGGTCACAACGTGCTGAGCATTGGTCAGCGCCTCCCCGAGCAGCCGCCGGCCCCACAAAGCGAGCCGATCGCGGGTGATCCGGTCCAGCTCACCGGCGGCCCGCACCTCCCGCTCGGCGAATGCCGAATGACCGGTGTCGGCCAGCACCTCCTTGACCAACGCGGCGGTGGCCTCGTCCAACCAGCCACCGATCTCGCCGTAGAAATCCGCCGCCAGCCCGTCCCCGACGTAGGTCTTCACCAATGACTCCAGCCAGGATCGGGGTGCGGTCGAGGCATGGAACCGGTCGAAGCGCGCCACGAACGGACGCATCGCATCGTCCACCGACACACCCAGGCCACACAGATAACGCTCGAGCAGCCGGAAGTGCCCGATCTCGGCGGCCGCCATGGTGGCCATCGCGGCCCGTCCGGTCAGCGTGGGAGCCCTGCGAGCGTCCTCGGCGAGCCGATCGAACGCGGACAGTTCTCCATAGGCGAGGACCCCCAACAGATCGACAACGCCCGCACGTACCACGTCCACGACCGGAGCCTAGGCCCCGTGGGCGGCGTCACGAGCGCGCGGGACGCTCGGACGGGTATGATCTGCACACAAGGCGTGACACCATCATGGCCACACGCCCGACTCGGTGGCACAGGCCCCCGAGAGCATGCATGTGAGCGCGCACCTCGTGTCCTCGTTCCCTGCTTCGCAGCGCTACCTAGCGGTCGCCGGAGCCGGTCGAGCGAGACGGCGGCGGGCGTGCCGTACGAGAGAGGCGATCACGCTGACCGTCAGTCAGACCTACCTATCCGACATCCGACCCCCGGAGTACTCCACCCTCCCAACCCTGGACCATTCCGAGACCGTTACCCATGAACCAATCCCGCCGCAACCGCTGCAGGCGGGCGCTCCGGTCCGGGATAACTCCCCCACTTTCGCTGAGCTCGGCGTCCGCGACGAGATCGTCCGCACGTTGCGTGCTGTGGGCATCGAGCGCACTTTCGCGATCCAGGAGCTCACCCTGCCGCTGGCGCTGGCCGGCGACGACCTCATCGGCCAAGCTCGCACTGGCACCGGCAAAACACTCGGCTTCGGTGTCCCGATGATCCAGCGGATCACCGCAGGTGATATCGCGCTCGACGGCACTCCGCGTGCTCTGGTCGTGGTGCCCACCCGCGAGCTGTGCCTGCAAGTCACCGCCGACCTCACCGCCGCTGGCCGGGATCTCGGTCTCCGGGTCCTGCCGGTCTATGGCGGCCGGCCATACGAACCCCAGATCAGAGCGCTGACCAGAGGGGTCGACTTGGTGGTCGGTACCCCGGGCCGGCTCCTGGATCTCGCCGAGCAGCGCCATCTGGTGCTGGGCAAGGTTCGGGTGCTCGTCCTCGACGAGGCTGACGAGATGCTCGATCTGGGCTTCCTGCCCGACATCGAGCGGATCCTGCGGATGGTGCCCGAGCAGCGCCAGACCATGCTGTTCTCGGCCACCATGCCCGGCCCGATCATCACGCTGGCCCGGACTTTTCTGAACCGGCCGACGCATATCCGCGCCGAGGAGCCCGACGCCACCGCCATCCACGAGCGGACCCGGCAGTTCGTCTACCGGGCGCACGCGATGGACAAGGTGGAACTGCTCTCCCGCATCCTGCAAGCCCGCGACCGGGGCCTGACGATGATTTTCGCGAGGACCAAGCGCACTGCCCAGAAGGTAGCCGACGAACTCACCGAACGTGGTTTCGCGGCCGCGGCGGTGCACGGTGACCTCGGCCAGGGGGCTCGTGAGCAGGCCCTGCGGGCGTTCCGCTCAGAGAAGGTCGACGTGCTGGTCGCCACCGACGTCGCTGCCCGCGGTATCGACATCCCCGAGGTCACCCACGTCATCAACTACCAGTGCCCGGAAGACGAGAAGACCTACGTGCACCGGATCGGACGGACCGGGCGGGCCGGCCGGGAAGGCGTCGCGATCACTCTCGTTGACTGGGACGACGAGCCGCGCTGGAAACTGATCAGTGACGTGCTGGCGCTCGGCATGCCGACGCCGGCGGAGACTTACTCCACCTCCGGGCACCTGTTCAGTGATCTGGACATCCCGACCGACTCCACCGGGCGACTGCCAGTGATTCGACGTATCCGGGCCGGGTTGGCCGCCGAGCCCAGCGATGAGGAAGACCGTCCCCGCGGTCGGCGTGCTCCCGGCACGCGGCGCCGGACCCGTAGCGCGCCCGCCGATGTTCAGGCCGCTCCGGTCCGTCGCCGTCGGCGGCGCACCCGGGGTGGAGACAGCACCGGAACCGGCGCCGAGATCACTCTCACAGCCGAGCATGCCGGCGACCAGTGCGACGCCCGGCCGCGCCGTCGGCGGTTACGCAGCCGAGGTCGTGGCGCTGGCGCAGGGCAGGAGCAGCACAGCAGCCAGCCCCACACCGCGGACTGATCCGGGGTCGGATGCTCGCTCCCGAGCGCCGTACCCAGCTGGACATGATCGCGGCGGCGTTATTGGCGGTGGCCGTGCTCGCTGTGTCCACCGCACTGTGGTGGACCAGTGACGCCCGGCGTACCGCACTGACGACCGCGCTCCATCCAGCCGGGCAGGTGTCCGTGAGCGGGCAACCCCCGCGGTCACTGACCGAGGCGTGGCAGGCACCGAGCCCGGCGACCCCGCTCCCGTTGGTGCAGGGCGACACGGTGGTCACCGGGGACGGCGGTGTGGTTACCGGCCGCGACCTCGGCTCCGGCGCAGTCCGCTGGAGCTACCAGCGCGACCTGCCACTGTGCACCGTGGCGGCCGCTTTCCACCATGTGGTGGCGGTGTACCGGCGGGGCACGACCTGCAGCGAGGTGACGGTCTTGGACTGGGCCGACGGCCGGCGTGGACCGCAACGCACCGGCCCGGTGGAGGCGCCGACCCGGCTGACCGCCAACGACATTCAGGTCGCCGCCAGCGGGCAGCGTTACCTGGAGGTATGGCGCTCCGACCTGGTGCGCACGCTAGCCTACGGGCGGCTGCCGACCCCGGCGCAGCCCGAATCCCAGCCACGACCGGATTGCACCCACGGATCGATGGCGCTGAGTTCGACGACCGAGTTCGGGGGGCAGCTGGCCGTGGTCGAGCAGTGCCCCGGCGAGCGTGCACGGCTCACCGTGCAGCGATCCGACCCTGCGCAACCCGACCATCCCGAGGTGGCTTTCAGTACCGTGCTGGGTAGCGCCACAGCCCGAGTCATCGCGTTGAGCCGCGACCGGGTGGCCGTGGCGCTACCCGATCCGGCCCGGCTGGTGGTGCTCGACAAGCAGGGCAACGCGGTGGCCGAGCATCCGCTAGCAGTCCCGAACTCCGATCTTCGGGGCAATCCACCTGGTGGTCTGGTCGAGGTCACAGTGACTGCGACCGGGGTGTACTGGTTCACCGGCTCGGCCACTGTCGCGCTAGACGCCACCGATCTGCGACCACGGTGGACCCGACCCGACTCACTAGGCCCCGGCTCAGAGATCGGCGGGCGGCTGCTGCTGCCCACAGCGGGTGCCCTCGCCGTACTTGACACCACCACCGGTCAGCAGGTAGCTGCGCTGCCGGTGGACCGCGGCGGCTACCTCGGCCTAGTAGGGACCGCCGTCTCCGGCGACGTCGTGCTCGAACAACGCGGCGACGCCCTGGCCGCACTGCGTTGACCTGACGGGTGCTGGCCGCGATCGTGCAGCAGGCGCTGGCCAGGGTTCACGAAGCCCCGTGAGTGCGTAGCAGTGTTATAGCACGCAATGCCACTCACGGGTTCAGGCCCACCAGCCGAACCAGAGCACCCCGGCGGCGATCACCAGGACGGATCCGGAAGCCAGCGCCGAGAAGGGGCCTCGGCGGCGGTCGGCCGCCACCTGCAGCGCCACGGCGGCCAGTGCCGCGACCACGTGCCCGACGACCTCGGCCATGCCGGGGCCGGGGCGGCCTGACCCATCAGCCAGCCACTGCGCTAGGCACACCACGATCGCAAGCACCACCAGGCCACCGGCCAGCATGCCGGACAGGCCGCGCGCAGCAGTCCCCGTGGTCACGGTGCGAGCAGTGCCCACGGTGGGAGATCCGGTGCGCTAGCGCGGCCTTCGGGACAATGCCGCCGGAAATCGCACCAGGAGCAAGCCCGGCTGGTCGTGGGCGGGAACAGGATCTCGGGGTCGCCTCCCGCCGCCAGAGTGTCGGTAGCTAGCGCGATCTCGTCAGCCGCCTCCTCGGCACGCTGCAGGTGCCGACCCAGTGACTGCTCGGTGTGCTCCCATCCGGTGACAGTGCCGGAGGGCAGGTGATGCAGCTCGACCCGGCGGCACTCGCGGCGCAATGTGCGTCGCGACGCGAAGGCATACAGCGCGAGCGCCAGCGAACCCCGGGCGTCGTCGGCGGACAGCCCGTGCCGACCGGTCTTGTAATCCACCACGACCAGCTCACCGTCCCGCTCGTCGATGCGGTCCACCCGCCCTTCCGCGACGATCCGTTGGGTCGGCGCAGAGACCCAGCGCTCCACCCCCACTGGATCAAGGTCGGGATCCAGCTCATCGACGTATCGGGCCACCCAGTCCTGTGCGCGGTTGCGATAGTCGGTGGCCTGCGCGTCGTCGGCGAAACCTTCCCCGGACCAGTGCGTCGCGACCAAAGCAGCCGCAGCGCTCGGGTCGCGGCGCCCGGGCGCCAGATCGAACAACGCTCGCAACGCGGTGTGCACCACCGCTCCCAGCGTGCTGTGCGCCCAAGCCCCGCCCCGCGCAGGCGTGGGTCGGTCCAGGTAGGCCATCCGGTAGCGCCGGCGGCAGCCGGTCCACGCGGCGAGCTTGGCGGGAGTCACCCGCACCAGGGGTCGGGGCAGACCTTCGAGGTCCAGCTCACCCTGCGCTCGCCGTGCCACCACACTTACCGTACTCACCCAGCTACCACCGTGATGCTGCTGCCGGTAGCCAGCTCCTCGATCCGCTCCAGCATCGCCGGGTCGGTGGTCTCCTGACCCAGGTAAGCCGTCTTGTTCGTGCCGTGATAATCGCTGGAGCCGGTGATCAGCAGGTCCAGTGCGGCCGCGAGATCGCGCAGCGCTGCGCGATCGTCGCCAGCGTGGTCGGGATGGTCGACTTCCACCCCGGCGAGCCCTTCACCGGCTAGCTCGGCGATCACATCTTGAGCGACCACCGGTCCGCGGCGGCGGGCCACGGCGTGTGCCAGCACCGGCACTCCCCCTGCGGCACGAACCATCTGGACCGCAGCGCTGACGTCGGTGTCAGCCCGACCGGTGTAGTACCGGCCTCCAGCGACCAGGTATCGGCGGAATGCCTCGTCCACGCTGCCCACGACGCCAGCCGTCACCAGTGCCCTAGCCAGGTGCGGTCGACCGGCTGACGCCTGCGGTGGTAGATCGTTGAGCAGTGCGTCGGGGTCCACTGGGAAGCCGTCGGCGGCCATCCGCTGCGCCATGCCGTGCAACCGCCCCCGCCGCTCCTCGCGGAGCCTGGCCTGCTCAGCGAGGATCGCTTGCGAGGCGGGGTCGAACAAGTACCCGAGTAGGTGCACCGGGACCTGCCCACCCCGGCCGTCCGGCGCGATGCAGGAGAACTCCGCCCCGCGGATCAGTCGCACGCCGGTGGGCAGAGCATCAACGGCCTCGGCCCATCCGGCGGTGGTGTCGTGGTCGGTCAGCGCGATCGCGTCGAGTCCGGCCGCAACGGCGGTCGCGACGAGTTCAGCGGGAGTGTCGGTTCCGTCGGACGCGGTGGAGTGGGTGTGCAGGTCGATACGCACAACTGCCAGCCTCCGGGACTAAATTCCCAGCAGTCTCCGTCAAAATCTCTTCACGGGCACAGCAGATCACCTCCGCCTGCGAGGAGGCGGCGGAAGCATACCAGAACGGGCTTCCTTCTTCTCGCCGAAGATCAGCTCGGAGATCGCATCAAAGGTCGCCTCAGGTTTGGGCAGGTAGTTGACCCACTCGAGGTCCTGCTTCTGCCCGGCCGACTCCACTCTGAGCGTGCCGTAGCCGAGCAGCCGTCCGCCCACCGTCCGCAGGTAGCTCATGTCCGTCACTTTCGTGATCGGCATGATGGACATCTTCGTCACGACGAGGCCACTAGCAATCATGAACCGTTTGTTGGTGACGATGATGAGCTCGAACCACCACTCCAGAACATGCCAGACGAGGCGCACCACCGCGGCGACCGCGAGGTACCAGAGCACCGACTGCACCACCCAAAGGTCGTCATCGACCAGTTGAGACAGCACAAACGCCACGATCACGACCCCGAAGGTCTCCAAAAGCACCTTCAGCAGGCTGGCCCAGTGCCGCCGCACCCGGATCACCCGCCGCTCCACGTTGGGGTCAAGCAGGTACTCAAAAGGATGTCGACCGAGCAGCATGTCAGCGCTGCCTGAAAGGGGACCGCATGAGGCAAGGATAGTACCGTCACTCCTGATGACAGGACCACACACGCAGTACATCCGGTGTGTCGGCGCAGTGGTGTTCGACGGTGCGGGACGGGTGCTGCTGGTCCGGAGGACCAACGAACCGGGACGGGGACGCTGGTCGGTGCCCGGCGGCCGGGTGGAGCCCGGCGAGACCGACCATCATGCGGTGATCCGCGAGGTGGCCGAAGAGGCCGGGCTGGAGGTCGACGTCACCCGCCGGGTGGGCGGGGTACAGCGCTGCGCGCCTGGCGGCGCGGTCTTCGACATCCATGACTACCTCTGCCGGGCGACGGGAGGGACGCTACGCGCCGGCGACGATGCTGACGAAGCCCGCTGGTGCGATAGCGAAACCCTGGTGAGCCTGCCCATCGTGGCCGGGCTCGTCGATGCCCTTACTAGCTGGGGCTGTCTGCCACCCGGTCCTGCGCCATCCTGGCCACCGAGGCAACCTCTGGAGTAGCTCACTGCGTCCTGGATGGTGACTCTAGAAGTGCCCGGCGAGCGAAGGACCGCAATGCTCATCCACCAGACGACTCGGTTCACGGCGTTACTGGCCGGGCTGACCGCGGTACTGCTGATGGTCACCTGCGGTCGTCCCCCTGGCGATCACACCGCAGCGGACGGGGTGCTGCTGGCCCAGGGTGTGTCCCGGGAGATGCCCCGCAACGCGCCGGTCGAGCAGACCGTGGCCGGACTGACCAAGTTCGGTCACGACCTCTACACGGTGGTGGCTGACCCGACCAAGAACACTGTCCTCTCGCCGTTGAGCATCGGCTACGCCTTCGGCATGGCACGCGCCGGAGCCGGTGGGCAGACTGCGAGCCAGCTCGATCACGTATTCGGTTTCCCGGCGTCCGGGCCGCACGCGGCGTTCAACGACCTGGATCGGCGGATCGGCACAGTCGACGAGCTACCACCCCGGCAATCCCCCGACCCGACCCGAGAGCCGGACCAACCATCCGCGCCACCGGTAGTCGCGATCGCCAACGGGCTGTTCGTCCAGGCCGGGCTCCCGGTCGCGGACGGTTTCTTGCGGACCTTGGCTTCGCAGTACGGTGCTGGCGCGCGGATCTTCCCCTCCGGGCGGGGCGCCGAACAGATCAACGCCTGGGTGCGCGACCAGACGGCGGACCGGATCGACAAGGTGTTCGACCAGCTGGAGCCGGACACCCGTCTGGTACTCGCCAACGCCGTCTACCTGAAGGCGGACTGGCAGACCCCCTTCGCCAAGGAGCCGACGACGGACGCGACGTTCACCCGCGCCGACAGCAAGCCCGTGACGGTGCCGATGATGCACCAGCAGGAGTCCCTGCGCTACGCCAGCGGCCAAGGCTGGCAGGCGGTTGAGCTACCCTACGCCGCCAGTGAGCTGGCCATGCGGGTGATCGTGCCGCAGGGAGCACTCACACCGGTCCAGGTGCTGTCGCCCGAGACTCTGCGGCAAGTCGAGGCGGGCCTGCGGGCTGAGCAGGTGGATCTTTTTCTGCCGCGGTGGGACTTCGCCACCGAACTGGACCTGCTGCCCGTGTTGAACACCCTAGGCCTGACCGCCTTGGACGACTTCTCGGGCATCTCAGACGCAGGGCTTGAGCTGGATCAAGCCGTGCACCGAGCGAACATCACGGTGGACGAGTGGGGCACCGAGGCGGCCGCCGTCACCGGCCTGGGCTTCGCCGTGTCCGCACCAGCCGGGCCGCGGTTCGTGGTCCGCGCCGACCGGCCGTTCGCCTTCGTTATCGTCCACCAGCCGACCGGAGCGCCCCTGTTCATCGGCCACATAACCGACCCTCTCACACGGTGACTGCGCCCCACCCACCGCCATTCGGAGCCGAATCACTGTTTAAAGCATCCCACCGAGCGCCATTCGGAGCCAATTCGTTGTTTAACGGGGAGCCGTGACGACGCAGCTGGAGCTGGTTTGGTACGTCAGCTACGGATCAAACATGTGCACCGACCGGCTGACCTGTTATCTTGCGGGCGGAACACCGCCTGGAACGCAGCACATCTATTCCGGTTGTCGGGATCACCGGCCGCCGCGCCGCGCAATCGGCTGTGAAATCACTGGCGGCGTCTACTTCGCCACGAAATCGCAGGTCTGGGGTGGTGGGCGCGCCTTCTACGATCCAGAACTCGCCGGCACGGCAGCCGCGCGCGCTTACCTGATCAGCACCGGACAATTCGCCGACATCGCCGCGCAGGAGATGTCCGGCGTGACTGGTTCTGACATCGATCTCGGACCAGTTCTGGCGACAGGCCGAGCCGAACTCGGTCCCGGACGCTACCAGACCCTGCTGCACCTCGGTGACCTCGATGGACATCCCTTAATAACCTTCACCGCTCCCTGGCATGCCGACGACGTACCCTGGACGATTCCGTCGGCGGCCTATCTGCGGATGCTGGCGGCAGGCCTGCGGGAGGCACACGGATGGGATACTCACCGGGTAGCCGACTACCTTGCCCACCTGCGCGGGGCGCGCGGGCACTGGACGCCAGCCGCCATCGCCGCGCTATAAGCACGCGATGTCGGGGGAAGGGGCGGACAACGGTGACTGATCAAGCTAGCACGTCTACGTTGGACGCGGGCCGGGGGCACGTTCGCGCAACCCTCATCCAAGGACTGCGCGGGCTGGTGCCTACCGGGTCGGCTGCTTCGCCCGATTCCCCGGGCTCCGCTGGCGGCACGCGATCAGGTGGTCGTGGTACCCGGGTCCGTGGTCAGTTTGGCCAATAGGTCACGGGCCTGCTCGGCATGTCGAGGCTGGCACAGCACGTCATAACGCCCTGCGACCAGTTGGCTTGCCGACGAAAAGTCCCGCCGGCCGCGGGCCGAGGCGTAGCCGGCGGCCGCGAACACCGTCCCGAACAGCGCACCGGTAGCCACACCCACCAGGATCGGGATGACCCCGGCTC
>DATEMN010000373.1:0-5412 GCA_035275565.1 Pseudonocardiaceae bacterium
TCTCCCCCGGGACGCCCCGCCACCCCACTGCCAGCCGCTCGTCGTCGGAGGGAGTCAGCGCACCAGGTGCTTGAACGCGGCGAGGTTGACCAGCGACTCGCCACGGGCCACCCGCCAGTCCCATTCGCGCCGGATCGACGAGGCGAAGCCGAGCTCCAGGAGGGTGTTGAAATCCCCATCGGCGGCCTCGACCACCTGGCCCAACACCCGATCCAACTCGTCGGCGGTCACCGCATGATGGGCCAGCCGCCCGACGAGGTAGATATCGCCGACCTTATCCAAGGCATAGTGCACGCCGTACAGCCGAGCGTTGCGCCGCAGCAACCAGCGGTAGACCTCCTCGGGTGCCTCGTCCGGACGCCGGCACACGAAAGCCTCGACCAGCACCCCGTGCCGACCGACCAGCATCCAGCAGGTGGTCTGCAACTTCTTGGTGCCCGGCAGCGTGATGAGGAAGCTGCCCGGCTCACGGCGTTCGTAGCGCAACCCAGTCTCGTCCAGGACCCCCGCGATGACCCGATCCAGCTCCGCCGCGCGGCTCATACCGCCACCTCGCGTCGCAGAGCATGCACCCGGTATTCCGCCGCAGCGTCGGCGTAGACCCGCAGCAGCGTCTCGGCAGTGCGCTCCCAGGAGAACCGCTGGGCGTGTCCGGCGGCACCAGCAGCCAGCTCCGCACGACGCCCTGGATGCAGCGCGACGGCGGACAGGGCATCAGCCCAGTCGACCGGGTGGTGGCTGCCCACCAACCGGCCGGACACCCCGTCGGCCACCGCCACCGGGAGGCCGCCCACCTCGGCTGCGACCACCGGCGTCCCGCATGCCTGCGCCTCCAGCGCGACCAGGCCGAACGATTCGTTGTAGCTGGGCACCGCCACCACATCGGCAGCGCGGTACACGCCGACCAGTTCAGCGCCACCCTGCGGCGGAACGAACACGACTTGCTGCTGGATACCGATCGCGGTGGCGAGCTGGTGCAACACGGTGGGTTCGGCCAATCCGCTACCCGACGGTCCCCCCACGACCAGCACCCGCAGCCGGTCGCGCAACGCCGGGTCGCGGCGCAGCATCTCCGCGGCGGCGCGCAACAGCACGTCCGGCGCCTTGAGCGGCTGGATGCGGCCGATGAAGGCGAGCACCACGGCGTCCGGTGGCAGCGCCAGCTCAGCCCGGGCGGCGCTGCGGGATCCCGGCGTGAAGCGCTCCAGATCCACTCCTGGCGCAATGGTGACGGTGCAGGCCGGGTCGGCGCCGTAGAGCTCGACGAGCTGAGCGGTCTCGGCCGAGGTGTTCGTCACCAGCCGGTCGGCCTCGACCACCACCTGCTGCTCGCCGATCACCCGGGTGTGCGGTTCCGGGGTGTCGCCGTGCGCGAGCGCGGCGTTCTTCACCTTGGCCAGGGTGTGCGCGGTGTGCACCAACGGCACCCCCCAGCGGTCCCGGGCCAGCCAACCGACCTGACCCGACAGCCAGTAGTGCGAGTGCACCACGTCGTAGTAGCCGGGCTCGCGGCGCGCCTCGGCCCGCAACACCCCCGCGGTGAAGGCGCACAGCTGCGCGGGCAGGTCGTTTTTGGCCAGACCTTCGTAGGGCCCGGCGGTGATGTGTCGCACGGTGACGCCGGGCGCGAGCTCCACCACCGGCGGCAGCCCCGAGGAGGTAGCCCGGGTGAAGACTTCGACCTCGACACCACGGTCGGCCATCCGGATCGCAGTCTGCACGATGTAGACGTTCATCCCGCCGGCGTCGCCGGTGCCCGGCTGGTCCAGCGGAGAGGTGTGCACGGCGAACACCGCGACGCGACGCAGCGCCCTCCCGATCCGGCCGATCACTCACCCCATCCTTCGCCTGCACCGGCCCGATACCACCGTTCCCGGGGAAAGGCGAGGCGGGCTCTCAGGTGAACATGCTCGGCAGCCGAGGAATTCCACCCCTCGCCGGGACTCAGCTCTTCGGTTTCTCGGCGAGGAGCATCAGACGCATGCTGTCGAGACCGTAGGGGCTGCCGTCGAATCCGCCCCAGACGTCGACCGGCTCGAGGCCGCAGCGGTGCAGCATGTTGACCAGCTCCGGCAGGGTATATGCCCGCATGGAGAAGTGGATGTCGTCGCTGCGGCCGTCCGGGCGCATCAGCCGCCAGGTCGCCACGGCGCGGCCGGAGCGCACGTCGTAGACCTGCTTCTCCAGCAGAACCGTCCGGTCCGGAAGCTCGGCCCAGACCTGCGGGTGGTAGTTGCGGAACAGCCACAGCGGGTTGCTCATGTCGAAGAAGAACCGGCCCCCGGGCTTGAGCGCACCGGCGATCTCCGTCACGACCCGCTCGTCCTCTCCCTCGGTCTCGAGGAAACCGAAGCTGGAGTACATGTTGACGACGGCGTCGAGCTCGCTTCGGAAGGGGATCGAGCGCATGTCCGAGTGGATGTACTCGACGTCGAGCCCGGCCTCAACCGTCTTGGATTTCGCGATTTCCAGGGACGGCTCGGAGAGGTCGAGTCCCGAGACGCGGAGCCCGAGACGGGCCAGTGCCCGGCTGTGCCGCCCGATCCCGCAGCACAAATCCAGCACGTGGGAGCCCTCCGGAAGGACCAGGACGCGGGCGACGAAGCCGGCCTCAGTCGCGGTGTGCTCATCGGGGATCTGCAGTAGGAAGCCGTCGAGCCAAGGCTCGCGGAACGGAAAAACGTCTCGTACCAGGGCGCAGCGCCGCTCACCGATCCCTCGCCTTCTTTCTGACTGATCAGTTGCCGGTCAACACTCGGTCAGGTGAACGGGCAACTTGGCCGGTCCCCGGAGGCTGGGTCGCGGTTGCCGGCCCCCAGCACGACCACCACCCGGTCCCGGGCCGCAGCATCACGCTACCCACGGTGAGCGACTCGAACACGGTGCGGGCGACGACCGACACAGGGTTGTCCCACCGCAGGACCTCCTCCACGACATCGGGAAGGCGACTCGGATCAGCCCGCACCCGGTGGATCTCCTCCGGGTGCGCGATCAGCGCCAGCAGGCCGTTACCGATGAAGCTGGTCGTCGTGAGGACACCGGCGATGTACAGCAGCATCACCGTGCTCAGCAGCTCGCTGTCGGTCAGATCCGCGCGCGTGACCAGGCTGGCCCAGCACGTCCCCGGCCGGCCGGCGGCGATGGCTGTCGATCAGCCCGTGGAAGCATGCCTCCAGCCGGGCATCGGCGTCGTGGGCGGCCTGCTCCACGAGCGAGGTCTCGCCCCCCACCCGGGCGACGCTGAGCGCGGCCAGCGCCTGGAACTGCTCGGCGTCCTCGGGTGACAGGCCGAGCATCTCGCCGATCACGGCGGCCGGCAGCGGGTAGGCCAGCTCGGCGATCACGTCGCCGCCGCCCTTATCCGCCATCGCGTCGAGAGCCCGGTCGGTGAGGGCCACGATCCGGTCGCGCAGCCGGTGCACCCCGGCCGGGGTGAAGGCCCAGCTGATCGCCCGACGCAGCCGAGCGTGCTCGGGTGGGTCGGGCATGACCATCGACGCCTGCAACCGGCCGGCGGTCTGGTGGCCGGCGGGGGCCCGGCAGCCGCAGCCGCGGTCCCCCAGCACCCGGCGGCACGCCTGGTAACCGAAGACGTACCAGGCGCCGTCAGGGCCACCCCGGTGAACGGGGCCCGCGGCGAGCAGCTCCCGGTAGAGCGGGTAGGGATCGGCCTGACCGGCCGATGAGATCAACGCATCGAGCACATCCGCTGGCTCGTTCTCGCAGGTGTCCATATGGCGCTCATGGTGCCACGGGGCCGGCTCTAGGGTCGGTGTCATGACGCAGCAGCGACCGACCGCCGTCGTCACCGGGGCTAGCAGCGGGATCGGGGCGGCCACTGCCCGCGCGCTGGCCGCGGCCGGCTTCCACGTGGTGCTCGGCGCTCGCCGGGTGCAGCGCTGCCAGGAGATCGCTGACGAGATCGACGGCACCGCCATGGCGCTCGACGTGCTCGACGCCGACTCGGTAGCCGCCTTCACCGCAGCGATACCCACCGCGCGGGTGCTGGTGAACAACGCCGGCGGTGCTCGGGGACTTTCGCCGGTGCTGGCGGCCGATGAGAACCAGTGGCGCTGGATGTGGGAGGCGAACGTGCTCGGCACGCTGCGGATGACCAGGGCGTTGCTGCCGAAGCTGATCGACTCCGGGGACGGCGTCCTGGTCACGGTGACCTCGATCGCCGCGCTGGAGGCATATGACAACGGCTCGGGTTACACCTCCGCCAAGAGCGCCCAGGCGGCGGTGCACCGCACGTTGCGCGGCGAGCATCTCGGGCAGCCGGTGCGGTTCATCGAGATTGCCCCCGGCATGGTGGATACCGAGTTCTCCCTGGTGCGTTTCGACGGCGACCAGCAGCGGGCGGATCAAGTCTACGCCGGGCTCACCCCGCTGAGCGCCCACGACGTCGCCGACGTCATCACCTTCGCCGTAACCCGCCCCTCACACGTCAACCTGGACCTGATCGTCCTCAAACCCCGCGCCCAATACTCGGCACTGCGCTCCTTCCGCGTTCTGGATGCAGACTGCGGCAATCCGGAGGCTGATTAGCGCAGTCTGCATCCAGAACGCGGCTATCTGCGGAACACAACTCAGAGGGTGCAGGCGACCAGGATGGGTTCGGGCATCAGGGTCAGGCCGAAGTGGGTGGCTACCCCGGCTCGGATCTCCCGGGCGAGGGTGAGCAGGTCCTCCGCGCAGGCCCCACCGCGGTTGGTCAGCGCGAGGGTGTGCTTGCTGGACAGCGCAGTCCGGCCCCCGGGGCCGCGGTGGCCCCGGGGGAATCCAGCCCGCTCGATCAGCCAGGCGGCGGAGAGTTTGATCCACCCGGGACCACCACCGGGGTACTGCGGCACGGGTACCTCCGGACCCACCTGCGCCCGGATCCGATCAAGGACGACGGCAGCCTGGGTGGCGTCGAACAGGGGGTTGGTGAAGAAGGATCCCACCGACCAGGTGTCGTGATCGGCGGGATCCAGCACCATACCCTTTCCCCGCCGCAAGCCGAGCACAGCATCTCTGACCAGAGCCGGGGGCACCCTGCTGCCGGGCTCGACGTCGAGCGCACGAGCCAGTTCGGGGTAGCGGATCGGAACGGACAACCCGTCGCGGTGCAGCGCGAGCCGGACCGCGAGTACCACCGCGGCATCGGTGCCCTTGAGCACACTGGTCCGGTAACCCAACCGCAGTTCCGACGCCGGCACGGTACGTGTCTCACCGCGCCGCCGGTCGTAAAGGTCAACGTCGCGCAGCAGGTCGGACAGTTCCACGCCGTAAGCGCCGACATTCTGGACCGGAGTGGCCCCCACCGATCCGGGAATCCCGGACAAGCACTCCAGCCCGCCGTAGCCGGCCGCAATGGTGTGCGCGACCACGGCGTCCCAGTCTTCGCCCGCGGCGGCGTGCAGTATCCCG
>DATEMN010000374.1:0-3384 GCA_035275565.1 Pseudonocardiaceae bacterium
CCGCCCTCGGTGCTGCGCAACCGCACAGAGGCCGAGTTCTACGTCGCCTCCGTCTGCTTCAAACACGGGCCACCGAAGCTACTCGGCGCCGAGCTCGAGTGGGTGGTACAGCATTCCGGGAACCCGCATCGCCCGTTGCAGGCCCGCCACCTCGCCGATGCGCTCGGCGCGCACGCCCCGCATTCCCTTGTCTCTACCAGCCCCCAGACCTCTCTTCCCAACGGCTCCACCGTCACGGTCGAACCCGGTGGTCAGCTCGAGATCTCCAGCCCGCCTTGTGCCTCGCTGACCGAGCTCATCGTCACCGCGGAGGGCGACACCGCCGCACTGACCGATCTGCTCGATCCCGCTGGACTGGTTCTCACCGGCTCGGGCTCCGATCCGTATCGCCCGTCTCGCCGGTTGATCGACATCCCCCGCTACGCCGCGATGGAGACCGCCTTCGACCGGATCGGTCCGATGGGCCGGGCCATGATGTGCTCCACCGCGGCTGTGCAGGTGTGTCTGGATGCCGGTACCCCCCCTGAGGTGGCGTCGCGGTGGGCGGCTCTGCATGATCTGGGGCCGGTGCTGCTTGCTGCTTTCGCGAACTCACCGTGGCTGGGTGGTCTGTGCACGGGCTGGGTCTCTTCCCGGATGCAGGCATGGTTCGCGCTGGACCCGGTACGCACCAGACCCAGCCCGATACGCTGGGAAAAGACCGTCGACTGGGACCCAGCTGCGGACTGGGCACGTCGGGCGCTGGACACCCCGGTGTTGTGTCAGCGCCGCACCTGGGGTACTTGGGATGTGCCGAGCGGAGTCACTTTCGCCGACTGGCTGTCCGGGGCGCTACCCGGTCACCCCAGCACCGCCGATCTCGACTACCACCTGACCACGCTGTTCCCGCCGGTCCGCCCCCAGGGGTATCTCGAGGTCCGCTACCTGGACACCCAACCGGTGGGGCAGTGGCTGGTACCGGTGGCGGTGGTGGCCGCCCTGCTGGCCGACCCCGCGATCACCGACGCCGCCCGGGATGCCTGCGCTCCTGCCGTCGGGCTGTGGTTGGAAGCGGCCGAACATGGCCTGCGCGACGACACACTCGCCACGGCTGCGGTCGCGGTGTTCGAACTGGCATGCCGCGCCCTGCCAACGCTCGATGCGCCGGCCGGGGTGCGGCAGCTCATTGAGGAGATCCTCGAATATCGGATCCGCCGCGGCCGCTGCCCAGCCGACGACATGGTCGATGACTATGCCAATCGTCGTATGAATACCCGATCCCGGGAACTCAACGGAGGACGACCGCTGTGACCACGCCGATCGCCGAGCTGGGCACTGCCGCCCTGCGTGATCACCTCGCCGCCGAGCTGACGCGTACCCGCGCCCGCAGTACGGCGCTGACCGAGGCGGTGGACGACGGCGAGTTGATCCGCCAGCACTCCCGGATCATGTCCCCGTTGGTATGGGATCTGGCTCACATCGGCAACCAGGAAGAGCTTTGGCTGGTCCGGGATGTAGGAGGCCGCGATCCCGTTCGTGCGGACATCGATCACCTTTACGACGCGTTCAAGCACCCGAGATCCGACCGGCCCACGCTGCCACTGCTCGCACCCATCGAAGCGAAGGGTTACCTCGGCGAGGTCCGCCGCAAGGTGCTCGACGTGCTGGAACGCACCCCGCTGGAGGGCAGCCGGCTGGCGGCATGCGGATTCGCCTTCGGGATGATCGTGCAGCACGAGCAGCAGCACGACGAAACCATGCTGGCCACCCATCAGCTTCGAGCCGGCCCGGCCGTGCTGCACGCCCCCACTCCGGCGCCACGGCGGGTCACCGGCATGCCCGCCGAGGTGATCGTTCCCGCTGGCGAATTCACCATGGGCACCTCCACCGAGCCGTGGGCGCTGGACAACGAGCGCCCGGCGCATCGGGCCTGTACCGGCGCCTACTGGCTGGATACCACCCCGGTGACCAACGGTGACTACCAGCGGTTTCTCACCGACGGCGGCTATCACGACCCGCGGTGGTGGAGCAAACGGGGCTGGGCTCACCGCTGCGATGCGGGGCTGGTGGCACCGCAGTTCTGGTATCTCGACAGCGGGTCGTGGTGGCGTATCCGGTTCGGCATCATCGAACCGGTCCCGCTCGACGAACCGGTCGTGCACGTCAGCTTCTTCGAGGCACAGGCATATGCGGCGTGGGCCGGTAAGCGCCTGCCCACCGAGGTGGAGTGGGAGAAAGCCGCCCGATTCGACCCCGCCACCGGGCGTTCCCGCCGCTTCCCCTGGGGTGATGAGGACCCAACCTCGGAGCACGCCAACCTGGGGCAGCGACACCTGCAGCCGGCTCTCGCGGGGAGCTACCCAGCCGGGGCATCCCCGTTGGGCGTGCATCAGCTGATCGGTGACGTGTGGGAGTGGACGTCCTCGGGTTTCACCGGCTATCCGGGCTTCGTGCCGTTCCCGTACCGGGAGTACTCCGAGGTGTTCCTGGGTGGGGATTACCGGATGCTGCGCGGCGGCTCCTTCGGCACCGACGCGGCGGCCTGCCGGGGCACCTTCCGTAACTGGGACCACCCGGTGCGCAGACAGATTTTCGCCGGTTTCCGCTGTGCCCGGGACGCTGACTCGGCGAACCTGGCCTGACCGTGTGCCGACACCTGGCCTACCTCGGGTCGCCGCGCGACCTCGCGACGCTGCTGCTGGACCCGCCGCACTCGTTGCTGCGGCAGAGCTACGCGCCGGCTGATATGCGAGGCAGCGGGACGCTCAACGCCGACGGGTTCGGTGCAGGCTGGTACGCCGACGGTGCAACCACGCCGATCCGGTACCGGCGGGCAGTTCCGATGTGGACCGACCCATCGTTCGCCGCGCTGGCTCGTGAGGTGCGCAGCAGCGCAGTGCTCGCTGCCGTGCGTTCGGCCACGGCAGGGATGCCGGTGATTGACACCGCCTGCGCCCCGTTCAGCACCGACCGCTGGCTGTTCAGCCACAACGGGCAGATCATCGGTTGGCCGCACAGTGTGGCGACGCTGGCCGCGCGACTGCCGGTGACTGACCTGCTCACCCTCGACGCACCCACCGACTCCGCGCTGCTGTGGGCGCTGGTCCGGCACCGCCTGGCAGCCGGCGACCCGCCCGGCCGCGCGTTGGTCGCGGTGGCCGTCGAGGTACACGCGGCGGCCCCGGGCTCGCGACTGAACCTGCTGCTCACCGACGGCACCATGATCGCTGCGACCACAGTGCACGACGCGCTGGCGGTACGCGCCGACGGCGGGGCCGTGCTGGTCTGCTCCGAGCCCACCGACCAGTCCGCCGGCTGGGAACCGGTCCCCGACGGCCACCTGCTCACCGCGACACCGTCCGCCGTGGACGTCGCGCCGATTCCTGCGACCATTGCAGAGGAGCT
>DATEMN010000375.1:0-12088 GCA_035275565.1 Pseudonocardiaceae bacterium
GCTTCGATCCGGTCGGCGATCTTGTTCAGCAGGTTGGCGCGTTCGGCCACCGGCGTCTTGCCCCAGGCGGGCGCGGCACCGTGTGCCGCATCCAGCGCCCGCTCAACGTCGTCGGCGGTACCGCGGGCGATCTCAGTGAACGCCTGCCCGGTCACCGGGGTGGGATTGTCGAAATACTGACCCTTCGCCGGCGGGACGTACTCACCCCCAATGAAGTGGTCGTACTTGGATTCGTATGACACGACGCTGCCGGACTCGCCCGGTGCCGTGTACCTCGCCATAGTTGACCTCCTGGACACATCAAGGGCACGACCGGCGCACTGTAAGCCAGCTCACGTTGCAGTAACGTTGCACACGGTGCCCACGCGATCGGAAGGCTGGGCGATGGGGGCGACGGGCAAGCCACGCACGATCGCGCTGACTGAGGACCCAGTAGTGCTGGCACGATCGCTTGAGCGGATCCGGGATGCGGTGCTCTCCGGTGGCTCAGTACCGACGCCGCCGCGTGAGGTCATCGCGGAGTCCTGGCGCCGATCGCTGGCGGCCAACGTCGACCCCGACACGCACCCCCCGATGCCTGTCTACAGCCCGGATGAGCTGGCCGAGATCCGTGACCGGCACCCGCTGGCGGCGGTGTTGCCGCTGCTGCGTTTCGCCGTGGTCAGTGTCGCCGACGAGGCCGTGCACGTGATGATCGTGACCGACGCGGAGGGCAACATCCTGTGGCGCGAGGGCTCGCCCGCGGTGCGGCGGCAAGCGGATCCGGTCGGGCTGTTCGAGGGCACCCGCTGGAGCGAAACGTCGATGGGAACCAACGCGATGGGCACCACGCTGGTAGCGGACGCCCCGGTCCAGGTGCATTCCGCCGAGCACCTCGTGCACACCTACCACGACTGGACCTGCGCCGCCGCACCCGTGCACGACCCGGACACGGGCGTGATCCTCGGCGCAATCGACGTCACCGGCCCGTGGCACACGATGCATCCGGCGTTGCTCTCGCTGGTCACCGTGACGGCGCAGCTCGCGGAGGGGCAGCTGCGGGCCAGAATGTACGCCGCCGACGAGCAGCTGCGTGCGAAGTACGCACCGCAACTGGCCCGGCTGCGCGGCGAGTCCGGAGCGCTGCTGACCCCGACCGGGCGGGTGCTGGCCGGTCAACCGAAGGACCGGTGGCCGGAGCGGATTGACGTCGCAGCGGAGCGGATCGAGTTAGCCGGCGGCGAGCAGGCGCTGGTCGAACCGTTACTCGAGGGGTACCTGTTGCGCGTGCCGCGGCCCACCCGCCGCCGACCGACACTGCGCTTGCGGCTGCTGGCAGGCAACCATCCGAGCGCCAGCCTCGACGGGCGTCCATTGCCGCTGACCACCCGGCGTGCGGAATTGCTCGCGTTGCTCGCCCTGCACCCGAAAGGGTTGACCGCGGAGCAACTGGCCCTGCACCTCTATGGCGAAGACGGCAACCCGACCACGATCCGCGCGGAGATCCACCGGCTGCGCAGCCGGCTGGAGGGTGTCGTGCAGACCAAGCCGTACCGGCTGTGCGCGGAGCTCGATGTGGATCTTCACACCGTGCGAGCCGCGCTACGTTCCGGTCGCCTGGACATCGCGACGCGGCTGTGCGCAGGGGTGTTGCTGCCGCAGTCGGAATCGCCGACGTTGCGTGCTGAGTGGGATGAGCTGCTGGTGGCGTTGCGGCAGTCGGTGTTGAACCGGGGCGAGATCGGACCGCTGTGGTCGTTCGGCCAGGCCGAGTACGGACGCGATGACCTGGAAGTGTTCGAGCGGCTGGTCGGAATGCTGCCCCGCCGCGACCCCCGCCACACCATGGCCGCCGCGCACTGCCTGCGGTTACGGGCGGAGCTAAGGTGAACTGCCCCTCCCCCGTCTACGCAACAGTCCCTCGCACCGCACAACGCGACTGCTGATGGCTTCGCGCATACGGTGCGGTGATGCGCATCAAGATAACGCTGCAGCGGCACTCGCCGCTGAGATGGCTGACCTGGTTCTCGGTATCGGGGTCTCTGCGGTGTTCGATTCCGTCATCGAACAGGACATCGATCGTGCCAAGCGGGTCAACGGCGGTGACCGTGCCTCGCCGGACCCGCCAGCTTGCGGTCTCGGGGTCTGGAGTGCCGAACACGAGCACCCGATCCTGGGGCCGGAAGTGGCTCCACTCCCAGCCGTTGATGTGGGGCGGGTGGATCTGGGCGGTCTGGTAGCCGACCGCACGAGGCGCTACGCCGAAGAAACCGAAGACTCACTGCTGATCGGCGTCGGAGCGTGGAACCTGGGCCTTGCCATGCTGGCCGATGACATGCCCCTAGGTGCCCTCGACGTGGCAATGCAGGCCAGTGAAACGTTAGAGCCGTTACTAGCAGGCGGCGCAGCGGCGCATTTCTGCGTCACGGGGGTTTAGCCCAGTTGGCCGCTGTAGCAGCTGAGCGCACCGGGGACCCGTGGCGGGCTCGGGAGCTTTTGCGCGGGCCCGCCCGTCACCTTGTTGCGGCGCGCGAAACCCTCCTACGCCTCTGAAGTACGCGAATTCGCCAACAATATTGGCCTCCTGAACTAACAGTTCCCCACACTCACCGAACCCCGGTTCGGGTACGGCCGCGATTCGTCTCCCACCCATCTAACGGCACTATGGTCAGTCACGCCCCGAGCAAGGGGTGATGGCCGTATCGGCGATACCTATGTGACTCCTTTTTGCGGCCACCGTCGCCAGTATAGCCATCCCAACAAACCACCTAAGGAATGGACACAAAACACTCGTGAACGAGCACGAGCGTGAGCAGCCACGACCACCCACGTCGAGGCTACCTAGCCGTAAAGGGATGGAGGCGTCGTAGATTGGTTATGCCTACCCATTATTCGAATCCACGCCCGTTTGCGTGGTTCCCGCTGGCCAAGCAGCGGCACGCAATCGATCGGCGAGACAGTAACGTGCCGCGCGGTGCGCCGATGCGGTGCCTGCGCGGTGTTACTCATCTCCGAGGCGCTGACGGTGACATGGAATGGTTCTGGCCCACCTGCGAGCCTTGCTGGAACGAGACATGCAAAATCGTCGGAATCCGACCACGCCGATAATCTCCAAACCGGACATCGACAACACACGGCCCACGCCAGCGCGGTCAGGGTGGTTAGCATCCACATCGTCAAATACCCGAAGGCCGCGCGCTTGGTGAGACCACGGTGTGTACAACAGCCCAGCGTCCGTCATGAGGGGTGAGACCACGACGGGGCGGGGCGACCCGTACGACGGGATCGCGGATACCGCCGACACGGACGTGTGTGCGGGTCGTTGCACCAGACAATACCTGGCAGTACTATGCATTGTGCTTCTAGGATATGGATCGGAGTGAGGTCTCGTGAAGGTCGCCAAGGATCTCGTGGCTGCCTCGGCGACACCGATGGTGCTGGGCATCCTGGCCGAGGGGGCCAGCTACGGCTACGCCATCCTCAGACGGATCAACGAGCTGTCCGGTGGCGAGCTGGACTGGACCGAGGGACTGCTGTACCCGTTGCTGCACCGGCTTGAGCGCCTCGGCTATGTGGAGTCGAGCTGGCAGTCGGTCACTGGGCAGCGGCGGCGCAAGTATTACCGCATCACCGACAAGGGCCTGGCTGAGCTTGCCGAGCAACGCCGCCAATGGGACACGGTCGTGGATGCGCTCAAGGAGATCTGGCTCGGCCCCGGCGATGTCAGGCCGTGGACCGCGATCCCGCTGGAGGGCACGGCATGACAGCACTAGACGGTCAGGGCGAGTTGGAGGCGCAGTTCGCGCAGTGGCGTCACTACGTGCAGCGCCGCCGAGAGCTGCAGCCCTCCGATGCCGACGAGCTTGAAGACCATCTCCGCGGTTGCGTCGACGAGCTCGTCGCGGTCGGCCTGCGCGCCGATGAGGCGTTCCTGGTCGCGGTCAAACGCATGGGTAGCCTGGACGACTTGTCCCGCGAGTTCGCCCGGGAGCATTCGGAACGGCTGTGGAAGCAACTGGTGCTGACCGGCGAGACCGACAGCCCGGTGGCGGAAACCCGGTCGCGGCGTGACCTGCTCGCGATGGTCATCTGCGCGGCGGGCGCGGCGGTGTCAATCAAGGTGCCGGAGCTGTTCGGGATGAGATTGGAGGAGGACGGCGCGTTCTACGGACCGAACGTCAGCCTGTTCGCGCTACCCTGGCTGGCGGCCTTCCTCGCCTGGCGCCGTCAGGCCCGACGCCCGCTGATCGGGACACTGGTGGCGCTGTTCGCGCTCGGCGCCGTGGCAGCCAACGCCTATCCCCTGGCCGAGACGTCGCAGTCGGTGGTCGTCACCAGCATCCACCTCCCCATCGCCCTATGGCTCGTGGTGGGTCTGGCCTATATGACCGACGATTGGCGCTCGTCCCGCCGACGCATGGACTTCATCCGCTTCACCGGCGAGTGGTTCGTCTACTTCGTCCTCATCGCCCTCGGCGGCGGTGTCCTCACCGCGTTCACGGTCGGCACCTTCCAGGCCATCGGAATCGACCCGGAGGAGTTCATCACACAGTGGCTGCTTCCCTGCGGCGCCGCGGCCGCGATCGTCGTAGCCGCCTGGCTCGTCGAAGCCAAGCAGAGCGTGGTCGAGAACATCGCCCCGGTACTCACGCGGCTGTTCACTCCACTGTTCACAGCAGTCCTACTAGCCTTCCTCGTTGCCATCGGCTGGACCAGCGCCCGCATCGACATCGAGCGGGAAGCGCTGATCCTGTTCGACCTCCTGCTGGTCGTGGTGCTGGGGCTGCTGCTCTACTCGCTCTCAGCCCGCGATCCGCTGGCCCCGCCCAGCCTGTTCGACAAACTGCAGCTCGCCCTCGTGGTCAGCGCGTTAGCCATCGACGTGCTGGTGCTACTGGAAATCACCGGGCGCATCACCGAGTTCGGCACGACACCCAACAAGGCGGCGGCGTTTGGGGAGAACGTCATCCTGCTAGCCAACCTCGCCTGGTCGGCGTGGCTACTACTGAGGTTTGTCCGCCGGCACACGCCGTTCGCGGCGCTCGAGCGCTGGCAGACCGGCTACCTCCCGGTATACGCCGCGTGGGCCTGGATCGTGGTCCTGGCCTTTCCTCCGCTGTTCAACTATCTCTGACCGACCAGGTCCCGACCAATGACGCCAATGTCGACGAGCGAAAGGCCGGCTTAACCCCAGTACCGCGGGCAACGCTTGCCCGCCAAGCACGTCCGGCCCGGTCGTACCAGCAACACGGATGGGCCTGCGCTGGTGCGCTCATCGAGAGAGTCGGTCGTACGCGGCGAGGTCCATGATCGAACGCGTGCTCGCCGACGACCCCCCGAACCTGCTGGCACTGTCGGCGACGCTCACCGAGATCCTGGGCACCGATGAGGTCGGCGTAGTCGACCTCAGGCGGACGAGTGCGCTGCTGCGCTACCGCGCGGCTCGCGACGGCATTCCCTTGCTAGAACGCCCATCAGGTGAGTTCCAGCGCTTCCAGCTTGAGGCCGTTCAGTTCTGGTGCGACACGGAGACCATCATCCGCAGCGCGCACGACGACGTTCTGGCCGCGCTCGGATGAGCGTCGCGATCGACCGCGAGCTGCTCGCCGAGCGCGCTGCGGCGGTGGATCGCCATCTGCGCCGGGTCGCCGAGCACCTGCCCCACCACCCCGGCGACGAGCGGGCCCGCCGATCTCCGGGCGTTCCTGGCGGCGCTGCGCGACCACACCGGCTGAGATCGGCGTTCGTCCGCTTCATCGGACTCGGACTCAGCGGCATCGCCGTCCTCCTGCTGCTCCGCTCGATCGGCCGCTGGGCTCGCGCCCTGGGGTGACCTGACGATCTACCCGCTGGCCATCGACGAGGTCTGCCACGAGTGGAGCTGGCCGACGATCCGGCGGGCGGCAAGCGACCGGGGCGGCCGCACTGTTGCCGCCGCCCCGGCTGATCGAGAACCCCGTGACCGTAGCCCAAGAGGTAAGCGCACTATGACCACCGGCATGGCTGGTCCGACGCTGACTCCCCGGGTACGGGAGAGCGACAACTATGGAACGGCCGGTCGCAATGCTGGACACTCGCCGTGAGTCCGATGGCCGTGGGTCGTGCGGGGGTGGGATGGTTGACTCAGCGCACCGCGGTAGGGCCTGGTGCAGACGCCAGGCGCAATCTGGCGCTGGCGACGTGGACGTTCGTCATCAACTTCTGGGCGTGGAACCTCATCGCGCCGCTGGCCTCGAGGCATGCCGAGCAGCTGTCCTTGTCGAGCACGCAGGAGTCGCTGCTGGTCGCCACCCCGGTGCTGGTCGGCTCGCTGGGTCGGATCCCGGTCGGCGCGTTGACCGATCGCTACGGCGGGCGGGTGATGCTCGCGCTGGTGTCGGTGGCGTCAATAGCGCCGGTGCTCGCGGTGGCCTTCGCCGGGTCGGTCGGCTCCTACCCGCTGCTGCTCGTGTTCGGATTCTTCCTGGGCATCGCGGGAACGACGTTCGCGGTGGGAATCCCGTTCGTGAACGCATGGTACGAACCGGGCAGGCGCGGGTTCGCCACCGGGGTGTTCGGCGCCGGCATGGGGGGCACGGCTCTATCGGCGTTCTTCACGCCCCGGCTGGTCACCTGGTTCGGTTATGTCGTCACCTACGTGATCGTCGCTGTCGCATTAGCCGTGACCGCGGTGATCGTGCTCGCGCTGGCACGGGATGCACCCGGGTGGGCGCCCACCCTCTCCCCGGTGATCCCCAAGCTCGCCGCGGCGGCTCGGCTGCGGGAGACCTGGGAGATGTCATGCTTATACGCCATCACCTTCGGTGGTTTCGTGGCATTCAGTACCTACCTGCCGACGTACCTCAAAGTCGTGTACGGGTTCACTCTCACCGAGGCGGGCACCAGGTCCGCGGGTTTCGCGCTCGCCGCCGTGATCGCCCGTCCGATCGGCGGGATCTTGTCCGACCGGCTGTGTCCCAAGCCGGTGGTACTAGCCTCACTGGCTGGTGCCGCGGTGATGGCGGTGGTGGTCGCCGCCCAACCTGCCCCGGAGATCCCCGCCGGGCTCACCTTCCTGGCAATGGCGTTCGTCCTCGGAATCGGCACCGGTGGGGTGTTCGCCTGGGTTGCCCAGCGGGTGCCCGCGGAGCGGATCGGCGCGGTGACCGGCATCGTCGGCGCCGCTGGCGGGCTGGGTGGCTTCTTCCCGCAGCTAGTGATGGGCGCGACCTATAATCAGGTCGGCAACAATTACACCGTCGGGCTGGCTCTGCTGTGCGTGACCGCGGCAGTGGCATTCGTGGTCACGCTGGTCGCGCAATAGCGGCACGAACCGATCGCCGTCTCATCAGTCCCTTCTGCCCCACAAAGGAGGGATATGGATCCGTTGCGGATGTGCCAGAGAGGGCAATTGTGGGCCAGAAGTTGCCCTCTCTGGCACGTCCGAGCAATGCAACAGTCCTTCTCCCGACTTAGATCACTCGGCCCGCCGATCCGGTCGGGGAAACACACAACTCACCAACGACGAGCTACGCAAGTTCGGCCCTCCGTCAACGACGGGCGAAGCTGCTGCAGAACGTGTCGGGGCGGCCCTCGCCCTTCCCGCAGACCCTGAACGTTCCACTACTGAACCAAACTCTGGTATTGACAGATGACTGACCAGCGGGGACGTATGCACTGGATACCACATCCCCCCCAGAGTTCTCGATCCAGACAGAGTCCCCCGCGTGACCGTGTTCGAGTTGCCCGTGCCACGCCCATACCCCGAACGGGATCTGAATGACCCACAGGTTGATCCGACGGCCGGACTCCTCGGCCGAAGCCGCCAGCTCTTGTGCACCGCTCAGCGAGGCGGCGGCGGGCTGGGCGGCGGCGAGAGTAAGCCCAGCGGTGAGAGCGGTCGCCACGCCGAGCACAGCGAGTGATCTTCTCCGTCGTGCGTACATAACAGGCCGCCATTCTCGCACGTCCGTACACCGTACACTCGCTTCATACGATACCTGCAATCCCCAAGGGGATTAGCATTCGGGAGGTAGCTGCCACCGCTGGTGTCTCCCCGTCGTAGGTGCACTACTACTTTCAGACCAAGGCCAAGCCGGCGGAGCGAGTGGCGAAGAGCGACCTCGGCGCCGGAACGACCGATCAGGTCCTCCGCTGGTAGCTCACGCATGGCTACCGCCTGACTACGACACTCGGGGTTGAGCCGGCTCGTCAGCCGCGCCACTGCTACCGAGCGTAACGATTGCCGGCCATCCTCCGACTCAACGGACGTCTCCAGCCGCTCCACCGAGATGGGAAATCGATGAGTCTCCGGGATCACCTTGGCGCCGCGAACACTGCTGCCTGCACAGTGGCCGACGAGGGACGTGCCGCACCACAGCGGCACCGCGACGGCTTCTCGCTCCCCAGCGTGCAGGACGACCAGCCGGGCAACGTCGCGCCTTCCCCCCCACGCTCCTACCTCCGGCGGCTCCAGTGAGCAAGTCCCGGCGCAAGTGGCCGTGGGTCGTCGGTGGCATCGTCTTGCTGCTCTTCGTCATCGGTCTCACGGACGGCGGAGAGAAGGACTCCACCTCGACGGCCCCGCCAGCCGCCTCGCAGGCGCCGGCACCGGCCGTCCCCGCTCAGGTCATGCTGCCCGCCGATCCGGTCGGGAAGGACAGGCAGCAGCCCACTCCCCCAACGGGTCCGGTTACCTCGGCTGGCCAGCAGGCGGCGCTCACAACGCCGGCAGAGCGAGTCGAGACCCCCAGCGAACGAACAACCGCCGCGCGACCCCAGCCTGCCGCACGCCAGCCACACAACGACAGCAGCAGCGCAAATGCGGTTTATTACCAGAACTGTGACGCGGCGCGGGCCGCTGGTGCGGCTCCGCTCACGAGCGGAGAACCCGGTTACCGGCTTGGGTTGGACCGCGACAAAGACGGGACCGCTTGCGAATAGCAGCCGCTGACGCCCGGGCAGTTTTCGGCACTGACAATGTGTTCAGCCGTGCCGAGTAATCAGAGTCTGTGATTCCCGTGAGCGATTAAGCTAAAGACTCGGACCTGAGACGGTCCGCGGTGGCGTGCGGGCCGGGGTGGCCAGCACGCCACCGCACAACATGCACCCTGGCCAACCGCGGAGCTCGGCTGCTGCCAGGTGTTCACCGACGTCGAGCACGGCCTCAACCTCGCCGTGCTGAACGGCACTGCGCGACGCACTGCTGCGCCGGCCACGGATACCGAAAATTATTCTCCGTATCTCACTCAGCGCGCCCGATTGGGCACAACCAGAAACCACAAGACCCCGGCCGTCACACAATGCCACCACGCGGAACGTTTACGCATTCTAGTTGAATGTTTGCGTAACACAAGGCGGACTCCCGGCGATTCCAGATTTGCAGGGACGGCGCCTGTCCAGGACGCAGTGTCCCCTTACGAAATCCGTGCGCGCGAAAGGAGGAGTCGTGCCGACTCAGCTGCGGCGTCGTCAGCTTCAACAGTTTAGTCTCGATCAACGGCTCGCCGACAAGGTACTGGAAATCCTCACCTGGTCCGGCATGTTCCACCAAGGCTACAGCATCAACGGTGGCGTGAACTTCTACTTTCCTCGAGTGGAAGAGGTAATCCACGTCAAGGGGCCTACAACGGTGCTGAAAATACGCATGCGGCCGGGTCAGATACCCGCCGAATTTCAAGAAAAGGCCCCAGCGCTCATACAGCATCTTAAAGTCGATGGTGTCACGGTGACCCGGCTCAATCCCCCAGACCTGATCCTGCTGGAACTGCATCGGGTAAGGAAGTTCCCACTGCGATTCTGGGAGCCGGTATAACCACCAGTGATCGTGATGGTGCAGAAGCCTCAAGGATGGTAGGCACTACTACGTCGCTGGACGCATCCCGGGCTGCCGGCTGCGCCACGACCGACGCAGGTCCGCGGTCTGCCCGACCCACCTGAGCCGCGTCGCGGCCGCGTTCCGGAGGGGGCGTCTCCGACGTAGCGTCCTGCACATCCGCTGGGCGCTCATGGGCGCTTCCGCCTCTCGCGGGCCATTTAGCGGCACTGGAGTTGCTCGCCCGTCGATACCGCGCCCATCTGACTCAGCGCACCCATTCGAACACAACCGGGAACCACAGACACTTAGTCGTCACACAACGCCACCATACGGAACGCTCGCGTACTTTGGTTGAAGGTTTTCGTAACGAAGAGCGAGCAGTCGACGATTTCAATTTCGCAGGGACAGTGCGGCCAAGAAGGCGCCTGCGTATCCGACGCTATCGGACCTGCAAGACCACATCGCCGAACGCCGAGGCTATGGCTTCGAGCAGACCCGCGCCTCGTGCCTACACCGAAAAGGATCAATAAAGTGAAGAAACGTGTTCTCGCCGCCGTCGGTGTGGCCGTCGTGGCAGTGGGTGCGGGCGTCAGCACCGCCGTTGCAAGTAACGACGCACACGCATCCCTCCGCATCGGACAGGTCCGCCTCGTGGATCCCGCGGGCGGATCGCTCGGAACTGTCCAGCTGGTCGAGCTGGGCGGGCGGCTCCACGTCATCGGTAAGGTTCGCGGCTTGGCCGCCGGCTTCCACGGCTTCCACATCCACGAGAAGGGAGAGTGCATCGGGAGTTCCACTCCCCCGTTCGCGTCCGCTGGCGGGCACCTAAGTACTACCAGCGATAGTCACCCCGGCCACGCCGGCGACATGCCGGTTCTCTTGGTCGGCCGCGACGGCAGCGCACAGGCATCGTTCACAACCGACCGCCTGACGCTCGCCGACGTCTTCGATCCCGACGGCAGTGCGATCATCGTTCATGCCAATGCCGATAACTACGCCAACATTCCCACCCGATACGCCCCGGGGGGTCCGGACGGCGACACACTGAAGACGGGCGACTCAGGTGGACGGGTCGCCTGTGGCGTAGTCACCCGGCGCTGATCGGCCCACTCACGAACGCGGCAGGGGCACTAGCCGAAGCGGCCGGAGACGTAGTCCTCGGTGGACCGCTGCACCGGGTTGGAGAAAATCGTGTTGGTGGCATCCATCTCGATCAGTTTGCCGGGCTTTCCGCTGCCCTCGATATTGAAGAATCCGGTGATGTCGCTGACCCTGGCCGCCTGCTGCATGTTGTGCGTGACGATGACGATCGTGTAGTCCTGCTTCAGCTCGTTGATCAGATCCTCGATGGCCAGCGTGGAAATCGGGTCCAGTGCCGAGCACGGCTCGTCCATCAGCAGCACGTCAGGCTTGATGGCGATGGCCCGGGCGATACACAACCGCTGCTGCTGACCACCGGAGAGGCCGGAACCAGGCTTGTTCAGCCGGTCCTTGACCTCCTGCCAGAGATTCGACCCGCGCAGCGACCGCTCCACCAGGTCGTCCACCTCTGACTTCTTCATCCGCTTGTTGTTCAGACGCATCCCGGCAGCGACGTTTTCATAGACCGACATGGTCGGGAACGGGTTCGGCCGCTGGAACACCATCCCGATCTGGCGGCGCACGCTCACCGGATCGACGCCCGGGCCGTACAGGTTCTGGCCGTCCAGCTCGACGGTGCCCTCGACCCGCGCACCCGGGATGACCTCGTGCATACGGTTGAGCGAGCGCAGGAACGTCGACTTGCCGCAACCGGACGGGCCGATCAGCGCGGTGACGGTCTGCGGCTTGATGGCCATCGTGACGTCCTGCACGGCCAGGAAGTTCCGGTAGTAGATGTCGAGATTCGATACGTCGATGCCCTTGGCCACGGCAGGTCCTAACCGGTCTTCGGAGCGAACAGGCGGGAGATGAGACGGGCGACGAGGTTCAGGGCCATCACGATGGCGATCAGGACCAGGGCCGCCGCCCAGGCTCGGTCGATGAACGCGGCCCGTGGGATTCCGGGGGTGGCGTAGGAGTAGTACGAGAACACCGGCAGCGTCGCCATCCGGCCGTCGAACGGATTGAGGTTGACTGCGGCCGTGAGGCCTACCGTGATCAGCAGCGGCGCGGTTTCGCCGATCACCCGGGCGATGGCCAGGGTGATGCCGGCGCCGTCGCCGGCCACCTCGGACACCACGAGCACCAGCGCGCTCTCGGGGCGATCGGTGGACAGGCTGCGCGACAGCATCGCGGCCAGCGACCGGTTGTGCTCGGGCGGCGGGATGTCAG
>DATEMN010000376.1:0-11999 GCA_035275565.1 Pseudonocardiaceae bacterium
TCGTCTCCCCCCGAACCGTCGAGCAGGTTCTGACCCGCCCTCGGTGAGGAACCCGTCGCCACCGGCAAGGTCGAGCCCCATCGCGGCCAGCAGCGCGGCCGGGCCCTGCGGCCGCGGCGAGCGGATCAGCTTCTGGTAACCGGGCTCGTGCGCATCGACGGCACCGAGGGTCTGGGTCGTGAGCTCGGCCCGAATGCCGCACTCACGGTGGCAGAACCGGATGAACGCCCGCAGCAGGTCGGGCGCCTTAGCCAGGTAGGCAGCCTCGGCGACGATCTTGCGGGGGATCCAGTCGGCGAGCAGGATCTCTACCGCCGTGGGACTCCAGCGCAGCGGATCACCCGGCCCGTAGCCAGTACCGAACCACAATACCGACTCGAGCAGGCTCCGATGGTCGGCGTCGTCGAACCCGGCCCCGTGCGGGGAGGCGAAAAACCGCTCGGTCAGCTCAGCCAACGCGGCGTCGTCCCACTCGGGACGTTGGTACCCGGAACCGCCCTCGGGGAGCATGGCCGTCATCCACTCGACGAGCGGTCGGCACGCCGGCCAGGTGTCGGACTCGCACGGCGGGAAGGTGATCGCGCTGAACTTGATCGCCTCGGTGATCCGGGCCCGGGCGTCGGCAGCGTCGAGGTCACGAGCCTCGGTGTCCGGGTCGTCGGTGAGGTCGAGCATCTTCTGGACCACCTCGTCGATCGGTCCCGGCAGCACGAAAGCGTCCTTGACGAGCCTGCCCATGTTGTGGTCGATATAGATCACAGCGGTGATCTCGTGACCGCCCGGCAGCCGGGCACCGATCACGACGTTGTCGCCGTCACCGAGCACGTGCACGACCTCGAGCACCCGATCCGCGGGCCCGGTGTCGGGAAGGTCGGCGAGCCAGTGCGGCAGCGCGTCGGCCCGGGACGAGATCTCGCGACGGACCCGGCCGCGCAGCATGTCGTCGCCGGAGAACGCGGCGATGACGGCCAGCAGCGCCGACGTCTCGAGCAGGTCGACATCAAGGAAGGTCTGCACGAGCTCGTCGCGGGACGGCAGCTCGGCCGCCGGCTCCGAATCGAACGGGCCGCAGCGGCGAGGGTCGAACGCGGACAGCAACGTACTGCCCAGCCCGAGCATGGCGAGTGGGTGCTCGTCAGCCAGGGCGGTGGCGACGCTGCGCATCAGATCAGCCTCATCGCCCCCCGCCCGCCGCTGCGGCGGGGTGGAGCTGGGCTGCTTGCGGGCGACCGGGCGGACGGGTTTCTTGCGACGCGTGCGCTTGGACACCCCGGCAGGTTAGTGCCCGCTCATACAGCGCCGTGCACCGTGTCATCCAGCGCTGTCTCAGATCCCGGCGATGGCGGCGACGGCCAGGCCGAGGACGAGCAGCGGGCCAGCGACCCGCAGGTGCACGAACGCCAGCGCGGCGAACCACAGTGGCCACACCGGCACCGGGCGCGGTGGCTGCTCAGGCCGGGGCTGGCGGAACCACCGCCATACCGTGACCAGCCGGTACAGCCCGCCCAGGGCCAGCAGCGCCGGCCATGGCAGCGCCCCGACCAGCACGCACACCACGACGAGTAGATAGAAGCCGGCCATCATGGCCAGTGTCACGACCCGGGCCCGCCGTTCGCCGAGCAGCACCGGCAGCGTGCGGATCCCGAGTGGCTCGTCGTAGGGGATCTTGTCGGTGTGCTTGCCCATCAACACTGACGTGCACAGCAGGGCATAGGGCAGCGACGCGAGCAGCACCTGCCAGGTGATCGACCCCACCGCCGCGTAGTACGTGCCACCGACCATCAACGGCCCCCACACGACGAGCACGTCCGGCTCACCCAGGCCGTGCTTCTTCAGCCGCAGCGGCGGTGCGGTGTAGGCCACCGACAGCACGAAACCGGCCAGCGCGAACGCCACCACCGGCCAGCCCCGCACCAGCGCGAGCACCACGAGGATCGCCAGGTCCGCGGCGTTGACCGCCAGCACCGCCACCACCAGCGCCCGGCGGGTGATCAGTCCAGACAGGATCGGATGCGGGGCGTAGAGCGCCCGGGGATACCCCGCGGTGTCAGAACCGGTGCTGGTGTCGTAGAGGTCGTTCATCAGATTGTTGGCCAGGTGCGCCAGCAGGATCCCGATCACGGCCAGGACCAGCCAGCGCCAGTCGACGCCCGGCGCGCGGGCGGCGAGCAGCCCGGCCACCAGCCCGGCGACCAGCGTCATCGGCAACACGGCGGCACGGGTGACCACGATCCAGCGGGTCACCGCGTCGATCGGGCCGTCGGGCGGGTTGGTCGTACGCAGGGCGTAGTACCAGGCGCTCACCCGGGAACGAGCCGCGGCATCAGTCACACCATCGAGCCTGGCACAGCTGCGGCCGGATCGGACCCACCGCTCAGGAAGTCTCCAGTGCCCGCCAGTTGGCCCAAGTCATCTACGAATCCCATGACAAGGTGGGTGAGCCCGCGGTTTCCGGCTGGGGTTCGTCGTCACGAATCACCCGTCGCTGCGGAGCCGAATCGCCCTGGACTGTGAGCGGATCTGTGGTGTGCGCCTTCGGGAGGTCACGCTTGACGAGCATGCTCCGGAAGGGATAATGCCACTAAGTTAAGGAGTTGGCCTGGGGAAACAGCTTGACGCTGCCCCCGAACGGCTCCGTACGCACTTCGTGGTTGCGGGTGAGGTCGCTTGAGGTCGGATCCAAGCTTGAGCGACGCGAGATTCTCGGAAACCTCCAAGCGGAACTCGACAACCAGCGGGACGAGGATCCTGCGATCACCGTGAAGTTGTTGTCTTTGCTGGCCCGAGCCGCCGCCTTCGAGCACGACTGGTCGACGCAGGGGCGGCTACTAACGCAGGCGTTGCCGAGCTATCGTCAGATCCGCGCCTGGCTCGGCGAGGCTAATACCCTGATATCACGCGCCCGACTGGCGTTCGCCACTGACGATCGCTCACGCGATGACGCCGAGATGGCAGAGGCGATCCGCATTTACACCGCCGTCGGCCTCACAGAGTGGGCCGAAAGGTTCCGGGCTGAGGCAGCTACCTGGCAGACCCCTGATACTGAGACCCAGAATTCAAGCCAGTAACGATCACCCGTACCCGCGCCAAGCCAATCCCGCCGTAGCACTGACACGCCGCCATTCGGAGCCGAATGGCGGTTCCGAGGGTCCCGCTGAGTGCCATTCGGAGCCGAATCGCGGTCGCTACAAGGAGGCGGGTCAGACCGTGAAACCCAGTGCCCGGAGTTGTTCCCGGCCGTCTTCGGTGATCTTGTCAGGGCCCCACGGTGGCATCCAGACCCAGTTGATCCGCACGTCGTCGACCAGCCCTCCGCCGGGGCCACCGGTGAGCGCCGCACGGGTCTGGTCCTCAATGACGTCGGTCAACGGGCAGGCCGCTGAGGTCAGCGTCATATCCAGGGTGGCGACGTTGCCCTCGTCGATGTGGATGTCATAGACCAGACCGAGGTCGACCACGTTGATGCCCAACTCCGGGTCGACCACATCGCGCATGGCCTCCTCGACGTCGTCGACGTCAGCCAGCTCACCGTCCGGACGGGGCTCCGGGACCTCTGGCATCCCGGCCGCGCCGCGCACCACCTCAGCGTCCTCGTCCAGGCTCATCATGCCTCCGCTCGCTTGACACCGTTGTTGTCCGCCGCCGGTCCTGCCCGGCCGACGGCATCCCTGAACGCCATCCAGCCCAGTAGGGCGCACTTCACCCGGGCTGGATAGCGGGACACCCCGGCGAATGCGACCGCATCCTCAAGAACGTTCTCGTCCGGCTCAACCTGGCCCCGGCTCTGCACCATTTTCATGAACGCGTCCATGGTGGATGTCGACTCGGCTACGGTCCGGCCGACCACCAGATCGGTGAGCACCGAGGTGGCAGCCTGGCTGATCGAGCAGCCCATCGCCTCGTAGGACACGTCAGTCACCCGGTCACCGTCCAGTGCGACCCGCAGTGTCACCTCGTCCCCGCAGGTGGGATTGATCTGGTAGGACTCGGCGTCGAAGGGCTCGCGAAGACCGCTGCGGTGCGGATTGCGGTAATGATCCAGGATGATCTCCTGGTACATCTGCTCCAGTTTCATGCCGACACCCGGAAGAACCGGCGCACCTCGTGCACCCCGGCCAGCAATGCATCGACCTCAGCGGGCGTGTTGTACAACGCGAAGCTGGCCCGCACCGTGGCGGAGATACCGAAACGGCGGTGCAACGGCCAGGCGCAGTGGTGTCCTACCCGCACCGCGATCCCCAGGTCGTCGAGAACCTGACCGGCGTCGTGCGCATGCACGTCGTCGAGGATGAAGGACACCGCGCCACAGCGGTTCTCGGTGTTAGTGGGACCGATGATTCGCAAGCCACCGAACTCCGACAGGCCAGCCAGAGTCTGCTCGGTCAAAGCGCGCTCATGCTCGGCGATCCGGTCCATGCCCACCGCCGACAGGTAGTCCACTGCCGCGCCCAGGCCGACCGCTTGGGAAGTCATCGGAACACCGGCCTCGAAACGCTGGGGCGGCGGGGCGTAGGTGGAGCCTTCCATCTTCACCAGCTCGATCATCGACCCGCCGGTGAGGAACGGCGGCAGCGCCTCGAGCAGTTCCCGGCGACCGTAGAGCACCCCGACCCCGGACGGTCCCAGCATCTTGTGCCCAGAGAACACCGCGAAGTCAATGTCCAGCGCGGCAAAGTCGACCGGAGTGTGCGGCACCGACTGGCAGGCGTCCAGCAAGGTCAGCGCACCGACCTCACGAGCCCGGCGGACCAACTCCGCGACCGGGGGGACGGTGCCCATCACGTTGGACTGGTGGGTGAAGGCGACCAGTCTGGTGCGTTCAGACAGTTCCAGGGAGTCCAAATCCAGCCGGCCAGCATCGGTCACCTGATACCAGCGCAGCGTCGCGCCGGTACGCCGGCACAACTCCTGCCAGGGCACCAGATTGGCGTGGTGCTCCATCTCGGTGACCACGATCTCGTCGCCCGGCGCCAAGGCGAAGCGCTGGGCAGCTCCCCCCGCGACCGCCGAGTTGCTCAGTGCGTAGGCGACCAGGTTGATCCCCTCGGTGGCATTCTTGGTGAACACCACCTCGTCGGGCGTGACACCGACAAATGCCGCGATCCGGGCCCGCGCCAACTCGTAGGCGTCGGTGGCCTCCTCGGCAAGCTGGTGCGCACCGCGGTGCACCGCCGCGTTGTGCTGCTCGAGGAACGCGCGCTCGGCCTCCAGCACCTGACGGGGCCGCTGCGAAGTGGCCCCGGAGTCCAGGTACACCAGCGTTCGACCTTCCCGTACCGTGCGAGACAGAATCGGGAAGTCAGCGCGGATCTTCTCCAGCTCGCTGGCAGTCAGCGGCTCAGCCACCATGGTCACCCCCTGTCACGTCCTGATGGCGAAACGCTCATAGCCACCAGTCTCCAGTTGCTCTGCGAGCTCCGGCCCACCGGACTCCACGATCCGCCCGCCCGCGAAGACATGGACGTGATCAGGCGTGATATGCCGCAGAATCCGGGTGTAGTGGGTAATCAGCAGCACGCCGACATCCCCGCTGGTCCGGTAGCGGTTCACGCCCTCGGACACCACCCGCAGCGCGTCCACGTCCAAGCCCGAGTCGGTCTCGTCCAATATCGCGATCTTGGGCTTGAGCAGGGACAGCTGCAGGATCTCGAGGCGCTTCTTCTCACCGCCGGAGAAGCCCTCATTCACGTTGCGCTCGGCGAAGGACGGCTCGATGTCCAGATTGGACATCGCCGCCTTGACCTCCTTGACCCAGGTGCGCAGCTTGGGCGCCTCGCCACGGATCGCGGTGGCGGCGGTGCGCAGGAAGTTCGTCATCGACACGCCGGGCACCTCGACCGGGTACTGCATGGCGAGGAACAGGCCCGCTCGGGCGCGCTCATCGACCGACATGGTGAGCACATCGACGCCATCGAGCAGCACCTGCCCTGAGGTGACCTGGTATTTCGGGTGCCCGGCGATCGAGTAGGCTAGGGTGGACTTGCCCGACCCGTTGGGGCCCATCATCGCGTGGGTCTCCCCCGCCCGGACCGTCAGGTCGACGCCGCGCAGGATCTCCTTGTCGGGGGTCTGCTCGTCGTCGGTGCGGACCGAAACGTGCAGGTCCTTGATCTCCAGAGTGGCCATCGGTGTGTTCTCAACTCCTGCTAGCGGTTGGTCCCATTAATGATTTGTCACCTTAATGATTTGTCACCGTCGACGGGTCGACGTAGACGTCGTCACCGTCGATGGTCACGGCGTAGGTGTCCACCGGTTCAGAGGCCGGTGGTGAGGACGGCTCCCCGGTACGCAGGTCGAAGCACGAGCCATGCAACCAGCACTCCAGGCCCTTGCGAGTCACCTCGCCCTCGGACAGCGCGATCTCGGCGTGCGAGCAGACATCAGCCAGCGCGAACACCTGGCCGCCCTGACGGACCAGCACCACCGGCACGGTGTCGACCTCGAACCCGGCGGGCACGTCCTCCTTGAGGTCGGTCAGGCTGCAGACGCGGATCGAGGTCATACCCCCACCGCCTGCAACTCGGCTTCGATCGCCGCCTCAAGCCGCTCGCGCACCTGCGCGACGGTGATCTTCTGCAGGATCTCACCGAAGAAACCCCGGACGACCAGCCGGCGGGCCAGCTCGGCTGGGATACCCCGGGAGGTTAGGTAAAAAAGCTGCTCGTCATCGAAGCGTCCGGTGGTGCTGGCGTGCCCAGCACCGACGATCTCCCCGGTCTCGATCTCCAGGTTGGGCACCGAGTCGGCCCGCGCGCCGTCGCTGAGTACCAGGTTGCGGTTGACCTCGAAGGTCTCGGTGCCCTCGGCGGCGGCCTGGATGAGGACGTCCCCGATCCACACGGTGTGCGCGTCGGGTTCGCCTGGACTGCCCTGCAGCGCCCCCTTGTAAGCGACGTTGGACCGGCAGTGCGCCACAGCGTGGTCGACCAGCAACCGGTGCTCGAGGTGCTGCCCAGCGTCGGCAAAGTACAACCCGAGCAGCTCAGCGTCGCCGCCAGGCCCGGTAAACGTCACCGTCGGAGATTGCCGGACCAGATCGCCACCCAGGCTCACCGTGATCGCTCGCAACACCGCATCCCGGCCCACCCGGGTGTGCTGCGCGGCGACGTGCACAGCGTCGTCAGCCCAGTCCTGCACGCTGACCAAGGTCAACCGGGCACCGTCGGCCAGGATCAGTTCGACGTTCTCGGCGTACGTGCCGCTGCCACGGTAGTCGAGCACCACCACCGCTTCGGCAAAGCGCTCAAGGCACACCTGCAGGTGACCATAAGCGATCTCATCAGCGCCCGGACCGGTGACAGTGATCATCACCGGATCCTCGATCCGGGTGTCCGCGGCCACGGTGACGACGGTGGCCCGGGTCACGGCACACCATGCCTGCGCCGCGACCCGGTCGGCCGGGACTCCCCCGGCGCCGAGGCGCGGATCCTCTCGACCCACGTCCTCGATAGTGACCCCGTCGGCTGCCTGCACGCTGACGTGGGCGGCGCCGGTGGCCGCAACACCCTGGTGCAGGCCGCGCAACCGTCGCAACGGGGTGAACCGCCACTCCTCCTCGCGCCCCGTGGGCACCTCGAAGGCATCCACGTCGTAGGAGGTGAACCGCTGGCCCCGCGAGACCATCGGACTGTGTTGCACAGTATTGGCTGCCCCGTGCGAGTTCGCGACCAGACCGGGCCGGGCTGATCGGTCAGTGGTAGCCGTCATCTCAGCCGACGGCTCCTTCCATCTGCAGTTCAATCAGGCGGTTGAGCTCCAGAGCGTATTCCATGGGCAGTTCACGGGCGATCGGTTCGATGAATCCGCGCACGATCATGGCCATCGCCGCGTCCTCGGTCAGCCCCCGGCTCATCAGGTAGAACAGCTGATCGTCGCTGATCTTGGAGACCGTGGCCTCGTGGCCCATCGACACGTCGTCCTCGCGAATGTCGACGTAGGGGTAGGTGTCCGACCGGCTGATCTGGTCGACCAGCAGGGCGTCGCACTTCACCGTGGAGCGGGAATGATGGCTGCCCTCGTTGACCTGCACCAGGCCGCGGTAGGAGGTGCGGCCGCCGCCTCGGGCCACGGACTTGGAGACGATCGTGCTCGACGTGTGCGGTGCGGCGTGCACCATCTTCGCCCCGGCGTCCTGGTGCTGGCCCTCGCCAGCACAGGCGACCGAGAGCACCTCGCCTTTGGCGTGCTCACCGATCAGCCAGACCGACGGGTACTTCATGGTGACCTTGGAGCCGAGGTTGCCGTCGATCCACTCCATGGTCGCGCCCTCGGCCGCGGTGGCCCGCTTGGTGACCAGGTTGTAGACGTTGTTCGACCAGTTCTGGATCGTGGTGTAGCGGCATCGTCCGCCCTTGCGCACGATGATCTCCACCACGGCCGAGTGCAGCGAGTCGGACTTGTAGATCGGCGCCGTGCAGCCCTCGACGTAGTGCACGTAGGCACCCTCATCGACGATGATCAGCGTCCGCTCGAACTGGCCCATGTTCTCGGTATTGATCCGGAAGTATGCCTGTAGCGGGATGTCGACGTGCACGCCCGGCGGCACGTAGATGAACGACCCACCGGACCACACAGCGGTATTCAACGCGGAGAACTTATTGTCACCAGCGGGGATCACGCTACAGAAGTACTCCTGGAAGATCTCCGGCTGCTCGCGTAGCGCGGTGTCGGTGTCCAGGAACAGGACACCCAGCTCCTCCAGATCCTCCCGGATTTTGTGGTAGACGACCTCGGACTCGTACTGCGCGGCCACGCCGGCCACCAGCCGGGCCTTCTCCGCTTCGGGGATGCCCAGCCGGTCATAAGTGGCCCTGATGTCTTCGGGTAATTCCTCCCAGGACGTGGCCTGTTTCTCGGTCGACCGGACGAAGTATTTGATGTTGTCGAAGTCAATGCCGGACAGGTCGGCACCCCAGTGTGGCATCGGCTTGCGATGGAACAGCCGCAACGCCTTGAGCCGGGTCTCCAACATCCACTCCGGCTCGTTCTTCTTGGCCGAGATATCGCGCACTACAGCCTCGGACAGGCCACGCTGGGCACTGGCGCCGGCGACGTCGGAGTCGGCCCAACCGTATTCGTAGCGGCCCAGACTGGAGAGCGTTTCTTCCTGGGTCAGCGGTGTCGTCGGGACGTTACGTGGTCGCACGTCATGCTGAGGAGCAGTGGTCATGCCGGGACGCTCCATCCGGTTCTGTGGTGGGAATGGTGGGACCAGTCGCTCGGGAACCGTGCGGCGCCCGAGCCTCGGGAACATACGTCGTACATACCGCGTCGCCGCGGGCGATGGTGGCCAGCCGCTGCACATGCGTGCCGAGCAGGGCGGCAAAGGCGGCGGTCTCGGCCTCGCACAGTTGCGGGAACTCCGCCGCTACGTGCGAAACCGGGCAATGATGCTGACACAGTTGCGCGCCGGCGCCGAGGTGCTCGGTTGACGCAGCGTAGCCCTCAGTACTCAGGGCGATCGCCAGCGCTTCGGCCCGCGCGACGGGGTCAGGTGCTGCGGCCACCTCGGCGCGGTGCCGATCGACCAGTTCGATGACGCGCCGCTCGGCGAACGAGCGGACTGCCTGCTCTCCGTCGCGCTCGGACAGGAAGTGCAGTGCGGCCACCGCAAGGTCGTCGTAGGTGTGCCCGAACCGCGACCGCCCCGCGGCGGTGAGCAGAAACAATTTAGCTGGACGGCCCCGGCCGCGGGGACCGCGGCGCGGTGCCGAGCGGTAGCTGGCCTGCCCCTCGGCGAGCAAGACATCCAAATGACGACGCACCGCCGCGCAGCTCAGGCCGAGCGCGTCCGCGACCTGCGCCGCGGTCACCGGGCCATGCTCCAGCAACATCCGCGCCACCGACTCGCGGGTCCGGCCCTCTCCGCTGGTGGGCGCAGGCGCCACCGGCGTTCGGTCCGTCCCGAGGTTTTTCACAACGTCCATGTTACGTATTTCAGCGGTAGGTGCAAACTCCGGTGTCTCGCCGCAAGGTGCCAGCGACCGCACGGCTACCCTTCGCGGCGTGGTGGCCGGGAAGGTACGGGGTGGCGGTGTGCGTTTCTGGGCACCCATGCCCGCACTGGAAACGCCGGTCAGCACCCCCTCCGGGAGCACTGGTCTGGGTCCGGGCGAGTCCCGCCGGCTCGAGACCGTGCGCCGGTTCGGCACGGTCGGCGCGCTGCTCATGGGCCTGGGGTCACTTGGGGCGGGCACGGCTCCAGTGCTGGGCAATCCAGTAGTCGGTCGCCCGGTGCTGGGCCTGTTTAACCGGATGCCCACCGCATCTCTGGCAGTCGCCTACACCGGCATCGCCATGGTGGTACTGGCCTGGTTGTGGCTGGGTACCTGGGCCACTCCCGGCCGTGCCCGGCTGATCTCTCGAGCCCAGCTGGACCGCACGATGACGATGTGGGCGGTGCCACTGCTGCTCGCCCCACCGATGTTCAGCCGGGACGTCTACAGCTACCTGGCGCAGAGCGCGATGGTCAACCGTGGCCTGGACCCCTATGCGCTCGGACCAGCGGATGCATTGGGGGTGGACCATCCGCTGGTCCGAGGGATCCCGACGATCTGGCGCAACACGCCGGCGCCCTACGGCCCGTGGTTTCTCACCCTGGGCCGGCCGATCGACTGGATCGCCGGCGACGACGTCGTGCTCGGTGTGCTGCTGCACCGAACCCTCGCCGTAGCCGGGCTGGTGATGATCGTCTGGGCGCTACCTCGGCTGGCCCGCCGGGTAGGTGTCTCACCAGTGTTCGCGCTGTGGCTCGGTGTCGCCAACCCGTTGGTGTTGTTCCATCTGGTCAGCGGAGCGCACAACGATGCACTGATGATCGGCTTGATGCTGGTCGGGCTGGAGTTGGCACTGCGTCGACCAACAGCGGGTCCAACCCTGCTCGGCGGCACGGCGCTCATCGCGGCTGCGGCGCAAGTAAAGGTCCCCGCCGCGCTGGCCCTCGGGTTCGTCACGGTGTGGCACGCTCGCCACCGGGGTGGCCGGCTGCGGGATCTGGTACCGGTGGCGGCGCTGGTCAGCGGAGTCGCAGTGGCCACCACCGTGGCGATCGGACTGGGCACCGGGCTGGGTTTCGGCTGGGCCGGTGCGCTGGGCACGCCCAACGCGGTGCGCAGCTGGATGTCGGTAGCGACCGAACTCGGCCTGCTGGCCGGCTCGCTCGGCAGCGGCCTCGGGCTGGGTGACCACACCACCTCAGTACTCATGCTGGCCCGAGCCGTCGGGCTGGTCACCGCTGGCGGGATCTGCCTGCTGCTGCTGTGGCGCTGCTGGCGAGGACGGATGGAGCCGCTGGCCGGACTCGGAATCGGTCTGGGTGCCGTGGTGCTGCTGGGGCCGGTGGTGCACCCGTGGTATCTGTTGTGGGCCGCGATCCCGCTGGCAGCGTCCGCCAGCCACCCGGTGTTTCGCACCACCGCCACCGCGGTCTCGGCGTTGCTCGCGGTGGTGGTGGCACCCACCGGGTCGGACTTCCTGTTCCGGGCCTGGGTGCTACCGACCGCGATCGCGGCCGCGGCGGTCACCCTGGTGGTGCCACTGCTCCTGGTTCGCGGGCGCACTCCCCCGCTGTGGGGGGCACTGCGGGCCAGTGCGCCCGGATCCGGAGTTGCGACCTAGGCTCTGTGACCGTGACCCTGCCCGCCCTATCGGCTACCGTCGAGGTCCGCGACCTGGTGCGGAGCTTCGGTTCAGTCCGCGCCGTGGACGGGCTTGACCTGCGGGTGCAGCCGGCCACCGTGCTAGCCCTGCTGGGGCCGAACGGTGCTGGCAAGACCACCACGGTCGAAGTGTGTGAGGGATTCCTGCGCCCGGATTCCGGGGTGGTCCGCGTCCTGGGGATGGACCCGATCGCCGACGGTGCGGCGCTGCGCCCCCGGATGGGGGTGATGCCGCAGGGCGGTGGCGCTTACCCGGGCGTGCGGGCGGCGGAAATGCTCGGATTGGTAGCGGTCTGCTCGGCGCGACCGCTGGACGTCGGATGGCTGCTCGACGTATTGGGG
>DATEMN010000377.1:0-4285 GCA_035275565.1 Pseudonocardiaceae bacterium
CCGGATCCGGACTCGCCGACCAGTCCGAACACCTCTCCGCGCTGCAGCTGGAAGCTGACGTCCCGGACTACGGCTCGGTCGTTGCCGTCCTGTCCCGGGTAGCAGACGTGAAGCTGATCGACCGTCAGCACCGCGTCCGACGCCGACGCCGGCCCGGGCGGCGCCACCCTGTCCGCGGGCACATCCGGCACCGGCCGACGCGGGTCAGGCAGTTGCGAGGGACGCCGGTGCCCGCTCACCGCCTCCAGCAGGGCGTTGCCGACCAGATTGAGGGCCAGCACGGTCGCGGTCAGGGCGAAGCCGACCGGCACCATCAGCCACGGGTGCTGATCCAGGTTGTTCGCGGCGTCCAGGGTCATCTGACCCCAGCTCGGGGTCTCCGGTGAAAAGCCGAGGCCGAGGAAGGACAGGGAGGTGAGAAACAGGAACGTGCCGCTGTACTGCACGACCGCCTGGGCGATGAGGGGACCGGTGACGTTGGGCAGGATGTGCCGGGCCAGGATCCGCGGACGTGACAGCCGGGAGACCAGCGCGGCGTCGACGTACGGCAGTTCGCGTGCGGCGGCCGTCGAGGTGCGCACCACCCGGAAGACGGCGCCGCTGGTCAACACGCCGAAGGAGATGGCCATCACGATCAGGTTGTTGTCGGTCACCGCGGCGATGGCCAGCACCACCACCAGACCCGGCAGCGCGAACAGGATGTCGACGACGAAGGTGGAGGCGGTGTCGACCCACCCCGACAGATAGCCCGCGAGCAGCCCGCCGGGTACGGCGAGCAGCAAGGAGACACCCACCGGGATGAGCGCGGTCATCAGCAGTCCGCCTCCGCCGTGCAGCAGCCGCGAGAAGATGTCGCGACCGAGCTCGTCCGAGCCCAGCCAGTGCCGCGCGCCGGGCCCGCTGAAGCTGTTGGACAGGTCCTGCTCCAGTGGGTCGATGGGCGCGAGCACCGACGCCATCGCGCACGCCACACTGATCCCGATCAACCAGATAAGGCTAACCCAGACCGCCGGGCGGGCGAGCGCCCTGCGCAGGGCTGTGATGGACGAGGTCATGAGAACCGGATCCTTGGGTTGAGGGCCGCGGCCACCACATCGGACAGCAGGTTGACGGCGACGATGATGAGGCTGAACGCCAGCACCGCGCCCTGCACGATCGGAAGATCATGCTGACGGATCGCACCGAGCATCAGCGTGCCCACGCCGGGCAGGTTGAAGATCGCCTCGATCACCATGACCCCGCCGAGCGCGAACACGAATCCGAGGCTGGCCACGGTCACCACGGGGCCGCTGGCATTGCGCAGCACGTGCCTGCACACGATCCTTCTGCGGGACAGTCCATTGGCCGCAAGCGTGCGGACGTAGTCGCGTGAGAGCTGCTCGACAACGCCCACGCGCGTCTGGAACGCCACGGGTCCCACCCCCGCCAGCCCCACGGCGACCATCGGCAGGATCAGATGTGACAGCCATTGCCCCGGTGAGACGGTGAAAGCCACGTATCCGGTGGCCGGAAACGCCGGAAGCCGAATGGCGAACACGAACACGAGCAGGCCCGCGAGCCAGAAGCTCGGAACCGCCATGCCGATGCTGGCCCCCCACATGACCGCACGGTCCACCAGGCCGCCCCGCACGGCCGCGACCGCCCCGAGGGTGACGCCGATCAGAAGAGTGAACACCGTGGCGAGCAGGGCGACCGACACCGTGACCGGCACCGCGCTGCCCAGGGAGGTGGCCACCTTCTGATTCGATACCAGCGACACCCCCAGGTCGCCGTGGAACAGGCCGCCGATCCAGTCGCCGTACTGGACGAGCGCCGGCCTGTCCAGCCCCATCGAGGACCGGAGCCGGGCCACCTCGTCCGCCGTGGCACCCGAACCGAGCAGGAACGACGCCGGATCCCCAGGAACCAGCTGAACCAGCAGAAACGTCAACGTGGCGACGATCGCCATGATGGGCACCACAGACGCCAGCCGCCGCAAGCACAATCGGAGCATGGTCACTCAGCTCCGACCGGCCGCAGGTTGTACAGCATCGGTGCACCGGCCCTGGCGGGCTCGACCACCTTGACGACTTGCGGGTTGTAGGCGTGCAGCTGGCTGCTCAGCGCCGGGATCACGTACCACGCCTGCTCCGCGGCGTACTCGGCCAGCTGGGCATACAACTGCTTCTGCTCGGCTCCACTGGCTGCCACGGCCTTGGCCAGCATGGCACTCACCTTCGGGTTGCTGTTGCCGAGCGGGTTCATCGACGAATTCTTCGTCATCGTGAAGGTGAAGTCGCTGTAGGGGAGCCCGGTCACCGACAGGAGACCGGTGGCCATCGCCCACTTGCCGGAGTTGGTCTGCTGCACGAAGTCGTCACCGTGGTTGCTGAGCTGCACGTCGATGCCGACCTTGCGGAGATAGCCGGCGAGAGCCTGGGCCATCTGGTCCCACTGCGGGTTGTTCAGCACCTTGACCGAGAACCCGTTCGGGTAGCCGGCCTGGCGCAAGAGCCGCTTGGCCTTGGCGACGTCGTAGGTGTAGTAGCTGTCGATGTTCCGGCTGTAGCCGAGGCTGTCCGGGCCGAACGGCGTCGAGGCGTTGGTTACCCCTTGACCGTCGAGCACGGACTTGAGGATCGCCTCTCTGTCGACCGCGTAGTTCATGGCCTGCCGGACGCGCGCATCACCCAGCGGCTTGCTGATCTTGCCGGAGGTGTCGAAGATCGTGAAGCCGAAGAAGGCGGATGCGGAGCCCTGGGCGATCTTCCACCCGTTGATTTCCGTTCCCGCCGCCACGATCGTGTAGTCGAGCTGGCCGCTGCGCGCCGCGTTGTTGGAAGCGGTGGGATCGGTTATCAACTGCACCATCAGCTTGTCGAAGCGGGGCCACTTGGCCGCCGCCCAGTAGTTCTTGTTCTGGGTGAACGCGTAGGTCTTGTTCGTCGTCGTGCCGCTCTTGTCGAGGACGTAGGGGCCGGACCCGACCGGTGTGTCGGCGAGCGTCTTGGGGTTCTTGAGCGCGGTGGGACTCACCATCCAGCCGGCCTGCTGGGAGAACCCGTAGGGCAGGTCGGGCTGGGGAGCCTTCAGGTTGAAGCGCACCTTGCTCTTGGACACCACGTCGACCGACTGGATGTATGAGAGGTAGGGCTGCGCCGCCACGTTCGACGGGGTGGCCGACTTGGCGTACTCGATATTGGCCTTGACAGTCGCCGCATCGAAGCTTGTGCCATCGGTGAAGACCACATCGGTACGCAGTTCCATCACCAAGGTCGTGGCGTCGCTGTAATCCCATGAGGTGGCGAGCCACGGGACCACGGTGCCGTCGGCGTCGATATGAGTGAGCGTGTCGTACGTTGCGGCTGCCACGTACTGGCTCAGCTGCGTCTTCCATGGGTCCATCGAGTTTCCGGTCGGAAACGCGGACATCGTGAAGGTCTTCTGTCCGGACTTCGCCGTGCCCGATCCGGCACAGCCGGTGGCGGCCACCAGGACGGATGACCCGATAAGTGACAACGCTGTACGCCTCAACACCCTGTACTCCTCAACGTCGACGCTGACTGAATGAGATATGTGGTGGCCTCGAATTCAACACTCCGTGCGACACGGTGAGAACACACCTGCATCGGCTTCGTATTGATGCCTGCCATTCATGGAGACGATGGGCAGCGACCCTCCGACCTCCGGGAAAAACCATCACGCGATAATCCCGGCCCTCCTTGGGCCACCCCGCCTTCTCATTGATGTGCTTACTGATCCCTCTCTCCGTTTCCCGAGCGAGCAGCCCAAGGGAATTGATCATGAATTGATCGCCTAATGTGATGCCCGTGCTTCTGGAATCTCGGAGAAACGGGATTCGCTGACGGTCAATGGGCGGGCGCTGGAAATTCGGCGACGATCGGGGCGTCCGCCGATATCGGACCGGCCGCGGAGGCACCTCCTGGGGAGCCGAGGGTGGTGAAGAAGGCCTCGCCGGCGTCGGTGAAGGCGGCCCACTCCGGCGGCACGTCCTCGGCATAGAAGATCGCCTCGACCGGGCATACGGGTTCGCAGGCGCCGCAGTCGACGCATTCGTCCGGGTGGATGTAGAGCATGCGCTCGCCCTCGTAGATGCAGTCCACGGGGCATTCCTCCACGCATGCCCGGTCCTTCACGTCCACGCAGGGCTGTGCGATGACGTACGTCATGGGGTATTCCTCCGATTCGGTTCGACGGTCCAGGCGTCGCGGCCTCGCAGCAGGTCCCGCAGAGTGCCGCCGCCTTCGCTCCTGGCTGCCTGCTGCCGTACCAGGTCGTCGTAGGT
>DATEMN010000378.1:0-4548 GCA_035275565.1 Pseudonocardiaceae bacterium
CGTCGAGGCCAGCACCCGCGACAACCCCGACGCACCGAAGGCCGCACCCGCCCACACCGCCAGATCGACCACGCTGTGCTGGGTGACCACCACCCCCTTCGGGACACCCGTCGAACCCGAGGTGTAGATCACATAAGCGGGGTGGATAGTCGACAGCGGCCGAACCCGGTCGGCGTCGGTCACCTCGGCACCCGAACAACCGGCGATCTCCTCGACGGTCCCGGCGTGGTCGAGGACCAGCTCCACCGCCGCGGGGAACCGGCCCGCTGTGGCTCCGGTGGTCAGCACCACCGCCAGGCCGGCGTCAGCGCACAGGAAACCGATCCGCTCGGCTGGATAGCCCGGGTCGAGGGAGAGATACCCCGCGCCCGCCTGCCACACCGCCAGCAACGCCACCACCATGTCCACCGACCGCGGCACCATCACCCCGACGAACTGCTCCGGACCCACCCCCCGCCCGATCAGCACCCGCGCCAGGCGATTCGCCCGCTCGCTGCACTCCCGGTACGACAGCTCCACACCACCGCCCACCACCGCCACGGCATCCGGGGTCCGCGCCACCTGCGCGGTGAACAACTCCGGCCACACCACCGGCGGCACCAGCCGTTCGGTGTCATTCCACTCGGTGAGCAGGCGGGCCCGTTCGGCATCGGTCACGATGTCGAACCGGCTCACCGGAACCGTCGGGTTCTCGACGACGAGATCCAGCACTCGAACCAGACGAGCCGCCAACCCTTCGACCGTGGCGACGTCGAACAGGGCAGCGTCGAAACCGAGCTCGAAGGACAGCACCCGGCCCGGGGACACCACCAGGCACAGGGGGTAGTTGGTGGGCTCGACGGCCGCCAGGTCCCGGATGGTGAGGCCGTGCGCGGTGGCAACCTCGTCGTCGACCGGGTAGTTCTCGAACACCACGATGCTGTCGAACAGGCGCGCCCCGCCCGCGACGTCGCTCCAGGCCTGCAGCTGCGTCAGCGCGACGTGCTCGAACCGGCGCGACTCCGTCTGAGCGGTCTGCACCTCGTGCAACCACTGCACCACCGGAGCGTCGTCGTTCACGTCGATTCGCACTGGCAGGGTGTTGATGAAGATGCCGGTCATCTCGTCCACCCCGGGCAGCTCGGCCGGGCGCCCCGACATCGTGACCCCGAAACAGACCTCGCGATCACCGCTGTGGCGCGACAGCAGCAACGCCCAAGCCCCCTGCACGACGGCGTTGACCGTAAGACGGTGGCGTCGAGCGAACTCGTAGAGCCGGCTGGACTTCGCCATCTCCAGCTCCGCCGAGACCCGCTCCGACGACCAGCTGGTGTGGGCCTGCGCCGGTACCCGGTCGTAGGGCAGCCCGGTGGGGGCGGACAGCCCGGCCAGCACCCCGCGCCAGTACTCCTCGGCGCGCCGGCCGTCCTGGCGCTGCAACCACTGCAGGTAGTCCCGGAACGGCCGGCGGGTGGGCAGCACGTGACCGGCGTGGCTGGCGAACAGGTCAGTGAGGACGTGGAAGACGCTCCAGCCGTCGAGCAGGACGTGATGGAAGGTCCACAGCACCTGCACCTCGGTGTCCGACAGCCGGGCCAACGCCACCCGCAGCAACGGAGCGGTGGCCAGGTCGAAACCCTCGGCGCGGTCGCCGGCGAGCAACCGCTGGACTTCGCGGTCCCGGTCCTCGGGGGGCAATCCGGTCCAGTCGTGGTATGTGATGGGCACCTCGACCCGGCGGTGCACCACCTGCACCGGTTCGTCGACCCCGTCCCAGCGCACGCTGCTGCGCAACACCGGGGTCCGGTTCACCACCTGCTGCCACGCCGCGCCGAGCACCCGCGGGTCGGGGACCCCGTCGAGCACGAAGGTGGTCTGCTCGAGGTAGACCTCGTGCTGGTCCTGGGCCAGCGCGTGGAACACGATCCCGGCCTGCATCGGGGTCAGCGGGTAGATGTCCTCGACCATCCGCCCGTCACCCACCAGACGGTCCACCGCGGACTGATCAAGACGAGCCAGCGGGAAATCCGACGGGGTACGCCCGCCCGCACCTGGTTGCGCACAGTGCGCGATCACGTCCAGCAGCGCGGCGATCAGGTCCTGCGCCAGCGCGGCGATGGTGTCCGCCCGGTGCAGCGCCTCGGAGTAGTACCAGGTCAGCTCCAGGCACTTGTGCTCGACTCGGCCGACGATGTCAAGCACGTGGGTCCGGATCGAGTCCGGGCTGGTGTCGGCGTCCAGGCCACCGCGCATCCGGTGGTAGAGCCCGTGGTCGGTGCGGGGCCAGTCGAACTGGCCAAGGTAGTTGACGCTGACCTGCGGGGTCGGCCCGCCGACCAGCTCGCCGGCATCGGTGAGATACCGCAACACCCCGTAGCCCAGCCCCCGGCCGGGCACGGCCCGCAGTTGTTCCTTGACGGAGGTGAGTGTCTGGCCCCAATCGAGCTGGTCGGGGAGTTCCACGGCGACCGGGAAGATCGTGGTGAACCACCCCACCGTGCGGGACAGATCCACCCCCTCGAACAACTCTTCGCGGCCGTGACCCTCCAGATCCAGCACCACCCGCTGCCGCCCGGTCCACCCCGCCAACACCCGACCCAACGCCGCCAGCAACACGTCGTTGACCTGCGTCCGGTACACCCCCGGCACGTCAGCCAACAACGCCCTGGTCTGCTCCGGATCCAGCCGCACCGTCACCGACCGCATCGACGCGACCGTGTTGCTCCCGACCTTGTCCACCGGCAACACCGCCGCTGGGGCACTGATCACTCCGGCCCAATGGTCACGCTCGTCAGCACACCGACCCGCCGCGGCGTGCTCGGCCAACCGCAACGCCCACTCCCGAAACGACGTCGTCTTAGGCCCCAGATCCACCGGCTCACCGCGCACCACCTGCCGGTAGGCGGTGTCCAGATCCTCCAGCAGGATCCGCCACGACACCCCATCCACCACCAAGTGGTGCACCGCCAGGAACAACACCGACCGACCGCGGGCGCCGGCGTCGAACAGCACCGCCCGCAGCAACGGACCACCGGCCAGGTCGACACTCGCGTGCACCTGCTCGACGACCCGCCCGATGGCCGCGTCGACGTCCTCGACGTCCACCCCGGACAGATCGTGTCGCGCCAGCACGTCCACCGGCTCGACTGGCGCGTTGTCCTGACACCACCGGCCACCCCGGTACTCGAAGCGCATCCGCAACGCGTCGTGGTGCGCCATGACCGCGGCCAGTGCCGAGCGCAGCGCGGTCTCCTCGATGCCCTCGGCCAGCTCCACCGTCAACGCCTGGTCGAAGTGCTCCGGCCGGGGTGGGTCGGATTTGAAGAACCAGTGCTGGATCGGGGTCAATGGCACGGCGCCACGTACCGGACCCCGCTCGACCGGCGCCGCCGCCATGGTCACCTTCGCCGCCAACGACTCCACCGTCGGATGCGCGAAGAGATCCCTCGGCGTCACCATCAATCCGGTCTGCCGGGCCCGGGACATCACCTGGATGCTCATGATCGAGTCCCCGCCGAGGGAGAAGAAGTCGTCCTCGACTCCGACCCGCTCCACGGTGAGCACCTCGGCCCAGATGCGGGCCAGCTCACGCTCGATCGCGGTGCTCGGTTCCCGGTACCGGGATTCCCGTTCCGGTGGGGCATCGGGGGCGGGCAGTGCCCGCCGGTCCAGCTTGCCGTTGGCGTTGAGTGGCAACGCATCGAGCCCGACGAACGCTGCGGGCACCAGGTACTCCGGCAGGGCCGCGCTGAGGAAGGTCCGCAGCTCGGTGGTGGTAGGGGTGGAGTCGGTGGCGACGAGGTAGGCCACCAGCCGCTGGTGACCTCCCGCGTTGCCCCGCGCGACCACGACGGCCTCGGCGATGCCGGGGTGGCGGCTCAGCGCGGCCTCGATCTCGCCGAGCTCGATGCGGAATCCTCGGATCTTCACCTGGTGGTCGGTCCGGCCCAGGTACTCCAGTTCCCCGTCAGGAGTCCAGCGGACCAGATCCCCGGTGCGGTACATCCGGGCACCCGGTGCCCCGAACGGGTTGGCCACAAACCGCTGAGCGGTCAGTCCCGGGCGTTTCAGGTAACCGCGGGCCAGGCCGTGACCGGCGAGGTACAGCTCGCCCCCCACCCCGACCGGCACCGGCCGCAACCCGGCATCGAGCACGTACACCTGGGTGTTGGCGATCGGCCGCCCGATCGGCGGCGGTCGGTCCCCAGCCGGTGCCCCGTCTGAGTACCACGCGGTGACGTACACCGTGGCCTCGGTCGGACCGTAGATATTGGCGATCCGCCGGCACGACGTCGCCGCGACGATCTCACGCACCGCCCGCGCCGACAACGCCTCCCCAGCCACCACCACGGTGTCCGCGGTCACCACCTCGCCACTGCCCTGGGACAGCACCTGAGACAACGCCGACGGCACCCCGCTGATCAGGCTCACCCGGCCCACACCCACCCCCGACTCACCGAGAGCGAGCGCGTCGCGCACCACCTCGACTGTGCCCCCGACGGTCAACGGGCTGAAGATCTCGAAGACCGACACGTCGAAACTCAGCGACGTCGAGACCACCACCCGGGA
>DATEMN010000379.1:0-2364 GCA_035275565.1 Pseudonocardiaceae bacterium
CACCGGCCAGGATGGCCCCGACCAGCCAGACGAGGCGCGATCCATCGGCGTGCCCCAGCAAGGTGGCGGCGGCGATCACCAGTATCACCCCGAAAGCCACCTCGCTGGCCCGTCGCGGAACGCGGTCGTCGAGACGGGCGAACAATGCCTGACGGCCGATGTCGTGCACGCCGCCGACCAACTGGGCCACCGCCACCACCCCCAGGCAGATGGCGAGGGAACCGATCAGAGCGGCATTACGCAGCTCACCGTTGGCGAGGATGTTCGCGGTCGGCCCGGACAGCACCGCGAGCAACACCAGCAGCGGCAGGCTGGCGATCACGGCGTAGCTCAGGCCTTGGCGCCACGCCGAACCGAAGGTGACACCATCGGCTCGATGAGCCGCGTGGGCCAATCCCGGCAGCGCGGCCATCGACACCGCACGCGCACTGACGTAGGACAGCGCATAGAACACGGAGTAGGACAGCTGCACGACGAAAACACCACCCGGCACCGTGCCGGCCAATGCGAGCAGCACGAACATCGCCGCAGTCGGCCATGCCGCAACGCCGACGGAGCGCATCAACCTGCGGGTGACCGCCCGGGCCTCCGGATCATGCCGCCACTGCATCGACGGGCGGATCAGCAAACCCACCCGCGCGGTACCGAACAGCTGCACCACCGCATGCACCGCCACCGCCGCGGTACTGCCCACCCCGAGCACGATCACCAGCCCGACCGGCACGCTAGCGACGTCGAGGCCGGTCCCGTAGTACCAGCCAGCCGCCACCACCGTCAGGATCAGGATGACGTTCTCCACCGCCGGTGCGCCCGCCGCGAGGGCAAAACGCCCACGAGCCTGCTGGGCGGCCATGCCCAGGTGCAGCAGGACGTACAGCACGACCTGCGGTGCCACCAGTAAGACGAGCAATGTGGTGAGCCATAATGCCCGAGCCCGTTGCACGGGATCTGGGATCCCGAACGTCAAGGTCCAGGCCACCACCGGGGCGAGAATCATCAACAGCGCGCCAACCCCGGCCGCGACCGCGAGCAGCCACCCGCTCACCCGGCCGAAGACCTCCCGAGCCCGAGGCAGGCCGCCGGCGCCTACGGCGCGGACCACACCGGGCACCAGCACCATCGCCAGCACCGGCCCGGCGATCAACGTGAACACCAGATTCGGGACGACGTAGCCGGCTTGGAAGGCGTTGGCGAAATAGGTGGGGCCCAGCACCGCGCCGATCACCACCACCCGAAGCAACCCGGTGGTCCTGCTGACCAACGTCCAACCGGCGAAGGTCGCCGAGTTACGCGCTGTGGTAGGAGGAGCTTCGTCCGTGAGTGCTGTCACCGGCAGGGCGGCCACAGCCCGCCCCTCACGGCCTCGTCCGGCGCCGGGCACCCGCCGCCACGACCCCGCCGGCCACGAGTAGCCCAACCAGTGCACCGGTGCCGGCCGCGATCAGCGGCTGCGGGCGCACCGGGTCGGGCAGTACGTAAGGCTGGGTCAGCAGCTGGGCGTTCGGTCCCGATCTGCCAGTGAGGTTGATCTCGTCGATCCGGGCCTGGATCGCCTTCTCCCGGTCCACCGATGCGGTGAGCGCTGCCCGGGCCTCGTTGAGGGAAGCCTGGGTGGCGGTTCCAGCCTGCACGTCAGTCGTGCGCTGCTTCTCCTGCGTCTGCAGCCGAGCGGTGTTCGCGCGCACCTCAGCGAGCTGGACGTCGAGGTTGCGGGTCACCCCGACCGGCTGGCCAGCGAGTGCGAGGTACCCGTCCATGACGGCCTGCAACGTCTGCCTCGCGGCCTCTTTGGTGCGCCCGCGGGCCTCCACCTGAATGACCTCGCTGGTCTGCAGGATTTTCACGCTCAGGTCCTCGTCGAGGTCCTTGAACTGCCGCCCCTGCTGCTGTGCAACCGGACCCAGGACGGCTCGACTCTTCAGGAACACCAGCTGGGTGCTGAGCTGGCGATCCTGCCGCAGCGGGTCACCGCCCTGCTGGTCCTGGCCGATGGGATAGAGAATCTCCGCTCGGGCTCCATAGGTCTTCGGCAAGACCAGCGCGCCGAGCAGCCCAGCGGCGGTGCCGAGCATGATGAGGATCAGCGCCACCAGGACCAGGCGCGTCACCCCACTACCCGGCGAATCCGAGGCAGGCATGATCGGGCTCGTCGAACGCTGCGGCGGCACCACGTCACCGGCCTCCGCGGACTGTTGTGGCTGCTCCAGGGAAACGGTCGAGTGCCCGTTGGACTCACCCGAACCATAACGGAAGACTTTTCCAGTGTTCGTCACAGCACACCTCCGAGCACATCGCAGACCCGGGCAACCTGCTCGAGGGTCAAGGTCGGGGACATCGGAACAGAGAGAATCCGGCCAGCCGCAC
>DATEMN010000380.1:0-4791 GCA_035275565.1 Pseudonocardiaceae bacterium
GTCGGCGGCGCAGCCACCGCGTTGTCCCTCAGGGCCACCGCGTTGTCCTTCAGACTGATCACACCCGAAGTTGATCACGAGGTAACCGTCTCCGTGGTCACGACACGCCGACCGAGATCACACACTGCGGCTGCCGTACTAGATCACTCCAACAGACGAGTCCGACCCGACTTAAGCCACCGAATAGGCATGGAAACTACGTATCAGCACAGATCAAGATGCAATCCGATGTAGTAAAGGCGAGAAAACAACACCCAGTCCAATTCCACGCGACTCGGGCCATGCAACGAACCGTCCATAGGCAAGCCGTCCGCCCATCGGCGAGGAACTCCACCGGCACAACCGCTCGGCCTGTGACGAGGATGCGTACAGGATCCTGAACACTCCTGGTCAAGCGGTCTCGGGCGTTGATGATCAGGCTCGTCGGGTGCTGGGAAGAGCCGGGTGAGGGCAGCGGCCAGACGTGTCACTATCATGTCCGTCGTAGATGGCATTTGCCCACTTCAGGTGCCGTGCTGTCGCACAGAATAGGCCACCGGTCGTCACAGATTTCCAGTCGCGACTCAGGATCGTGTTCCGATCCTCGTCACAGGCCAACCAGCGGCGCATGGTTGGTCACCGTCGAGGGCGTGACAGTCGGCAGTGTCCAACCCACCTACAGCAATACCCGCGCCAAACGATGGACCGTCCTGATCAACAGCGTGCCCGTTCTCAGTGGGTGAGCCTTCCCCAGCCGCGACAAGGCCGCAATCCAGATCCTCCTACACCACGAGCACCGGCAAGACCGGGCAACACGCGACAGTCGCGACGGGGATCCCGATAGTCGACAGCGGGACCACAGTGCCCAACGGCTTGACATCCATAGGGGCATCAGCCCCGTTGACAAATCCCTTTACCGAACTTGCCCGCGCTATCTGAACAGCACACAGGCCGCCATCAACCCCTGCCTCCTTCCGCGAACGCAACACTGCCGGTTATCGACCACTCCCACTGAGCAGGCCGCCACCGATTATCACACTCGCCAGAGCGACTGCCAGGTGCAGAAGGTTGTCCCCGTTAATCCCGGCGGGAATGGACAGCAAAGACATGTAGCCTAAATACCCTAACACGGCCACCAGCAGTAAGGCGCCACCGACCGCGACGTTCATCCCTTGATTGCCGGCAGGGGTAAGCGCGAACGCCCCCAGCAGCCACAACAGCCCAAAGATGATGTACACGAGGTTGTGGAAGCCGTTCGTCTGGAACAACCCGAAAATCGCATGGTCCGTCATTTCGGTGAAGTTGGTGAAGCCCGTCAGGAAGAACCCAATAATCCCAAGAACGATCACGACGAGGCCGAGGAGCACAGAATACATCTGGTCGATCGTCCTGGGCCCCGGCTTGCTCTCGAGCTTGATCCCAAACTTCTCTTCCGGGCTAAGAGTCGACATTTTTGTCCCCTTCCTCTGGGCAGTGCTTGGATGGTGCTGTCTTGACGCTTACCAGCGCCAGCGCTACACAACGAACCCGGACGTCCAACTGGTGTCCAGACCAGCTGCGGCACCGACCGCGGTATCTGCGCTCGTGCTGGCGTCGTGGCCCGGGTCGGGTCGGCGATACAGGAGTCATTCCGCTCACCAGGCCATGTCCTCCGCGCCGGGCAATAGGCCTCATATCCAGCGAAGCGAACTGGGTCTCAGCGCGAGACCCGGACGAAAGCCTGCCGTTGCCCGGCGATCTCTGAGACCGACACCAAGAACTTCGTTGTCCCCGACAAGGAGCGCTCGGGGACCGCTCATGCCAGACCTGCCCCGATCGCGGGAGCAGCAGGGAAGTGGGGGCCACGAGCAACCGACTCAAGCCACCGCGGTCCCGACCCTTTTGCAGAGCGTGGACGGCGCGGGCGCAGCCCGCCACGCTCTGCCGGCAGTACCGCCACGGTGACCGTCCAGCCGTACGACCAGGCACGGGCTCCTCCCCCCGGTCGCCGATCCATCCGGCGCCGGGTCGCCATTGCAGAATCGGGTAGATCGTGCCCGGCTCCAGTCTGCTGGCGCGCACGATCTCCAACCCATACAGCGCGGTGTCGGGACACTCGGGCAGTGCCCCCAACACCGCCAGGACACCCGCCATAAGATCACATTCTATATAGATAGTGGCCAGAGAGTCGAGGGTAGGGCATCAGTCATTCGGACGAGGAAGTACGGCGCTACTGACGTTCCTGTGGGTACCTATTCATGATCGATAAAGGCGCACGCCGTGCCCCATCTAGGGTTTCTGGCCTTCCACAGTCAGAAACGATCAAGATGGGAACGGCGTGCGCACTACGAGGGTATGGCGGCGGGTGCTCGGGGTCGAGCACACGGTGATCGAGTGGGTGGACCTGGAGCCCAGCGGGCGTGGCGGTGAGGTGCTGGTCGCTCAGGTGCGGCCCAAGGCGGGGGTGGCGTGTCGGTGCTCACGCTGTGGGCGTCGGTGTGCGGGCTATGACACCAGTGCCAAGTCGCGTCGGTGGCGGGGTCTGGATCTGGGGACCACCCGGGTGTTCTTGCAGGCCACGACGCGTCGGGTGAGTTGTCCTGAGCATGGGGTGGTGGTCGCTGCGGTGCCCTGGGCGCGGGCGGGGTCGCGGTTCACTGCGGCGTTTGAGGACACCTGCGCGTGGCTGGTCTGTCACGCCACGCTGTCGGTGGTGGCGGTGTTATTGCGGGTGGCCTGGCGCAGCGTGTCGGACGTCGTGGCCCGGGTGGTCGCCGCCCGCGCCGAGGCTGGTGACCGGTTGGCCGGGCTGCGCCGGATCGGCATCGATGAGATCTCCTACCGCAAAGGCCACCGGTTTTTGCTGGTTGTGACCGATCACGACACCGGGCGGCTGGTATGGGCGGGCAAAGACCGCACCGCTGCGACCCTGCGCCGGTTCTTCGACGATCTCGGCCCGGATCGAGCCCGGGCGTTGACCCATGTCAGCGCCGATGGCGCGGAGTTCATCCACACCGTAGTCACCGAACGCGCCCCGAAAGCCGTGCTGTGCCTAGACGCCTTCCACGTCGTGGCCTGGGCCACCAAGGCCCTTGATGAGGTCCGCCGGTCACTGGCCACCGAGCTGCGCCGCACCGGACGCGCCGACCAAGCCACCACGATCAAGGAAACCCGCTGGGCACTACTGAAAAACCCACCCGACCTCACCGCCGACCAGCGCACCACCCTGGCCGCCATCGCCAAGGACAACGGCGCACTGTATCGGGCCTACCTGCTCAAAGAACAACTCCGCATGATCTTCCAAGCCGAGCTACCCGAGGCCAAGGCACTGCTGGCCGGCTGGATCTCCTGGGCTAAGCGCAGCCGCATCCCCGCCTTCGCCCGCCTCGCCAAGACCATCACCCACTTCCGGGACCTGATCCTCAACGCCGTCGAGCACCGCCTGTCCAACGCCAGATCCGAAGCAACCAACACCCACCTGCGACTCCTGACCCGACGCGCCTACGGCTACCACAGCCCCGACTCACTCATCGCCATGGCCGACCTCACCCGAGGCAGCCTCTGCCCACCACTCCCCGGACGACCATAAACAGTTACCCAAAGTAACATCAACAGCTACCCACAGTAACGTCAGGAGAGCCATCCATGACCCTGCCCCGGTGCGGATCCCTGCACCACACAAGGAGTTGATCCACCGGCTCCGCAAACAATGGTGCGAACTGTGCGAGACCGGAACCACGGTGACAGTCCACCAGATCACCGGCCTCAAGCAGCTCGGGAAACCGGGACCGGGCCAGCCCGCGTGGGCCGCTCTCATGGCGAAAATGCGGCGCAAGACGCTTATAGTCTGCGCACCGTGCCATGACCACATCCACGCAAACCCGATCGCGCACGCGGCATAAATCGCTGGAAAGCCCGGTGCCCGGAAAGCGGGCACGCCGGGTTTGGAGGGAGGCTGCCCGGAAAAGTCCCGAGTTCACGCGAAATGAACGCGGGACCTCGCTGGGCAGCCCACCCTACCTGCCAAGCATCGTTCGACAGTGTCGGCAATGGCCCGTAAATACAGGGCCAAAGTTTCGACACCAGATGGGCCACGGACGTGCTACGAGGCCAGTGTCCAACGAGTAGGCAGGAAAGCACTGGTCGGAAGATTCGGCGAAATCTCGCTGAAACGGCAGAAGAAGGCGGTTATACGAGACCGCCCGGTAGTCCGGCCCATTGCCCGCAAAGAGCTGATCACACGGCTCCGTATGGGCAGATGTGAACTATGCGAGCAGAACGACCAGGTGGAAGTCCACCAGGTCCGAAAACTCGCCGACCTCACCGAGTCTGGACAACCACAGCCCCCGTGGGCACAACACATGGCCAAGAAGCGGAGGAAAACCCTCGTGGTCTGCAGCCGCTGTCATGAAGCCATCCATACGGGGCAACCAACCGCGCAATTCACGGAGTAGTCACTGGAGAGCTACGTGCACCGAAAGGTGCCCGCGTGGTTCGGACCGGGGGCCGCTGGAGCAGGACCGTGCTGACACGGCACCTCGCCAGCGGCCTACCGGTGTTCTATGACCCGGCGTTCTTGATGCACGCGTGCACCAGCGCGGCAATCTCCGCCGAGGAGTACACATACGGCGGTTTCCGGTGTGATGAAGCCACGATCAGGTCAACTGGAGGGATCTCAGAGGCCGGGTCAACGGTGTTGAGGTGGCGAGCGAACCCGCGCACCACGCTCAGCCGATGGCGCCAGTATTGCGGTGTTGTGGTCTTGGGCTCGGTCGCCCATTCCAAGGCCGTCGTCACGGTGATCCTGTGCTGCCCGGCGCTGTCCATTCGGTC
>DATEMN010000381.1:0-3525 GCA_035275565.1 Pseudonocardiaceae bacterium
GTCGCGGGCCGAGTAGCGGCGGCCACCCCCGGGGCTCCGGCCGGGTGACACCAGCCCCATCCGGTCGTAGGTGCGGAGTGTCTGCGCGTGCAACCCGGCCAGCTGGGCGGCGACGGAGATCACGAAGACGGGGGTGTCAGGGTTCGCACCCGGCGGCGTCGGGACGATCATCGCGCCGCCCCCCGATGCTGCGCGCGGGTCAGCAGGTCGGCCCGCGGGTCCTCCCCTGCGGTGGCCTGCGCGTAGGTCTGAAGCGCCTCTTTTGCTGCCCGGTTCAGGGTGGCCGGAACCTGGACCTGCAAGGTCACCAGGAGATCACCGGACCGCGCATGCCGCCTGGTGATGCCCTTGCCGCGGACCCGGAACGTGCGACCGTTTGCGGTGCCGGCGGGGACCTTGAGTGACACGGTGCCGTCCATGTCGGGCCCATCCATCGTGGGCACGGTCAGCGTTGTGCCCATGACAAGCTCGGGAAACGACACCGGCACCACCAGGGTGAGGTCGTCACCGGAGCGCCCGAACACCGGATGCGGGGTGACGTGTACTAGCACGTAGAGGTCACCGGCCGGCCCGCCCCGCATACCCGGCTCACCCTGCCCGGCCAGCCGGATCCGCTGACCGTCGGCGACCCCGGCGGGGACCCGTATGGTCAGCGTGCGATGCCGGTTCGACACCCCCCGCCCGCCGCACTCGACACACGGTTCATCGATGATCCGGCCTGCACCGCGGCAGTCCCGGCATGGCTCGGAGAAGGCGAATGCGCCCTGGCTGCGGGTAACCAACCCGGTGCCGCCGCAGACCGAACAGACTCTCGGAACGGTGCCGGCGCGGGCCCCGGTGCCACCGCAACTGCCGCAGCTGGCCGGGCTGGACAGCCGCAACGGCACGGTGGCGCCATGGACCGCCTCGGTGAAGTCGATCCGGATCTCGGTCTCGACGTCGGTACCGCGCCGCGGACGACCGGACCCGGCGTTGCCCTCGCTGCGGTTGGCGAACAGCCCGCCGAGTAGGTCACCGAGACCGCCCGCATCGCCGCCGCGGCCAGCGGCGGTCCCGAACAGGTCACCGAGGTCGAACCCACCCGGTCCGCCCGCCCCACCGAACCCGCCGCCGGGGCGGAAACCCCCGCTGAACAGGCTGCGCGCCTCGTCGTACTGCTTGCGCTTGTCCGAGTCCGACAGCACACCGTACGCCTCGGACACCGACTTGAAACGAGCCTCGGCCTGAGCGTCGCCGGGGTTGGCGTCCGGATGCAGCTCCCGAGCCAGTTTGCGGTATGCCCGCTTGATCTCGTCGGCGGACGCGGTGGAGGAGACACCCAACTCGGCGTAGAAGTCCTTCTCGATCCACTCCCGGGCACTCACCGGACACCTCCTCCCCGCATCAATTGTCCTGCAATTTCCCCGTGTCGCCAGACCGTTCGGGGTCGCCGAACGATTCGGCGTCACCACCCGGTTCAGGACCGCCACCCGGTCCAGTGTCTCCCCGGGGTTGCGTGCCTTCGGACGATGCTGCGTCCCGAGACATCACTCCGGAAGGATCGGCGGCATCAGACGGCTCGGCGTCAGTCACCGCCACCATCGCTGGGCGTAGTACCCGCTCACCGAGGCGGTAGCCGCGACGCAGCACGGCGGTGACGGTCGGCCCGTGGACGTCCGGTGCGGTGTCGTGGTGCACGGCCTCGTGCACGCCCGGGTCGAAGCCGTCGCCGACGGCCCCGAAAGGCTCCAGACCGTGCGCTGTCAGCCCGGCCACCAGCTTGTCCGCGACGGCCTTGAAGGGCCCTGACAAGTCACCGTGCTGCTGCGCCCGCTCGATGTCATCGAGCACGGTGAGCAGCTCACCGGCGACCTGCGCCTTGGCCAGGGCGGCCACGAGCTGGCGATCGCGCTCCACCCGACGGCGGTAGTTGCTGTACTCGGCGGAGATGCGTTGCAGGTCCGCGGTCCGTTCGGCCACCTGGGCCTGCAACGCATCAAGCTGAGCTGTGTCCCGGTGCCTGCCAGCCGACGGACCAGCCGCACCGATACCGCTCTCATCGATACCGACACCGCCACCAGGCTCTGCATCCGCTGGCGGAACCCGAATCTCACCCGTCACCGGATCGATCCTCCGCTTGTCTCGAACGACGACTCTGGGCTGTTCCGCGCCCACGGCGCCGTCGCCGGCATCCCGCCGTGTCACTTCTTGCCGCTCCCCGGCTCCTCGTCGACGATCTCGGCGTCGACGACGTCGTCAGCGCCCCCCGAGGATGACGCAGACGACGCTGACGAACCGCCGGGTGCGGCACCGTCGCCTGCCGTCGCCCCGGCGTCGCTGTAGAGCGCCTGCCCCATGGCCTGGGACTCGGTAGCAAGCTTCTCCATCGCGGCCCGGATCGCCGCGGTGTCGGTACCCTTGAGTGCTTCCTGGGCCTCGCCCAGCGCGGCGTTCACCTTGTCCTTGACGTCAGACGGCAGCTTCTCGTCGTTGTCTTTGATGAACTTCTCGGTCTGGTAGACCAGCGACTCGGCCTGGTTGCGGGTCTCGGCCTCGTCGCGGCGCTTGCGGTCCTCCTCGGCGTGCTCCTCGGCGTCGCGCATCATCCGGTCGATGTCGTCCTTGGGCAGCGCGGACCCACCCGTGATGGTCATGGCCTGGCTCTTGCCGGTGCCCTTGTCCAGGGCGGAGACGTTGACGATACCGTTGGCGTCGATGTCGAAGGTCACCTCGATCTGTGGCACGCCGCGCGGCGCGGGCGGCAGCCCGGTCAGCTCGAACATACCGAGCTTCTTGTTGTAGGCCGCGATCTCCCGCTCACCCTGGAACACCTGGATCTGCACCGACGGCTGGCTGTCGTCGGCGGTGGTGAAGATCTCCGAGCGTTTGGTGGGGATGGTCGTGTTGCGCTCGATGAGCTTGGTCATCACGCCACCCTTGGTCTCGATGCCCAGCGACAGCGGCGTGACATCGAGCAGCAGGACGTCCTTGACCTCACCCTTGAGCACCCCGGCTTGAAGGGCTGCTCCCACAGCGACTACTTCGTCGGGGTTGACGCCCTTGTTCGGCTCCTTGCCGCCGGTGAGCTCCTTGACCAGGTCGTGCACGGCAGGCATCCGGGTGGAGCCGCCGACCAGCACCACGTGGTCCATCTGACCGACGGAGATCCCCGCGTCCTTGATCACGTTGCGGAACGGGGCGCGGCAACGGTCCAGCAGGTCAGCGGTGATCCGCTGGAACTCGGCCCGCGACAGAGTCTCGTCCAGGAACAACGGGTTCTTGTCGGCGTCGACGGTGATGTAGGGCAGGTTGATCGTCGCGCTGGACGAGCTGGACAGCTCGATCTTCGCCTTCTCGGCGGCCTCGCGCAGCCGCTGCATGGCCATCTTGTCCTTCTTCAGGTCGATACCCTGGGAGGCGCGGAACTTCTCCACCAGCCAGTTGATGACCCGCTCATCCCAGTCGTCCCCACCGAGGTGGTTGTCCCCGGAGGTGGCCTTGACCTCGACCACACCTTCAGCAATCTCCAGCAGCGACACGTCGAAC
>DATEMN010000382.1:0-14774 GCA_035275565.1 Pseudonocardiaceae bacterium
GACGCCGGTCGACCAGGCCGGGATCTGCCAGGTCGACCGCCGTGCGCTGGCTGGCCTCGTCGCTGCGCTGCCGGAGTTCGTGCAGCCCCGCGACTCGGTCGCGTTCTACGGCCAGCCGATGATCAGAAACGGAACGCCATCCTTCATCCTGAACAACACTGACGCCGGTTTCCGGCGCGCGCATGCCCGCTTGCAACGGTTCGCCGCACGGGCACACGGCGACACGCACGCCACGCTGGGGTTGCCCGCAGGCCGCGGGGTGGTGTACGCGGACGTGACCACGATCGGCAGCTCGAACCTGAATCTGCGCCGGTCGCCGGCCCGCTACGAGATCGCTTATCCCGGCAGCGTGAGCAACCGGTCGGCAGCCGAGCAGATCTCGCTGGGCGACCTCGACGTCGTCCACGACGCGACGACGGAGCGGCTGCGGCTGGTCTGGCGGTCCCGTGGCGAGCAGGTCGTCCCCCTGCACCTCGGCACGCTGGTCGACTGGGCGCTGCCGTGGACCTACCGGCTGTTGATGCAGGCGTTCGGCGTGTCGACGTTCTGCGGGCTCCCGCAACGACTGTCGGGGTCGTCTTTCCTGACGCATAGCCAGGGGGTGCGACGGGTTCCCCGGCTGTGCCTCGGCAATGTCGTCATCGATCGCGCGACGTGGGTGGTCGGCTCCGGCGATGCCCCGCTGCGTGCTAAGGGTGAGTCGGCGCTGTCCCATCTGATCAGGGTGACGCGCTGGCTGCGGGAGCACGGCATCCCGCGGCAGTGCTTCGTCCGGGTTTCTACTGCAGCCGGTTCGCCGGGCGGCCGGGGCAAGAACCGCAAGCCCTGCTACGTCGACTTCTCCAACCAGGTCTTTCTCCGCGTGTTCGCGCAGATCGCCGCCCAACCCGATCTGACGCTCGTCTTTCAGGAGGTCCTGCCAACCGATGATGACCTGCTCGTCACCGACGGGAATGCCGGCTATGCCAGCGAGTGCGTCTTCGAACTCGACCGCTGACCGCTGCGCCGTTCCGACCCGCTGGGTCAGCGCCCACCTGTACTACCACGACGCGCTCGATGACCTGCTGCGCCGCGCCGTCCGCCCGCTTGTCGGCGAGCTGGCCGCCGGCGGGCTGATCGATGGGTTCTTCTTCATCCGGTACTGGCAAGGCGGCCCGCACGTCCGACTTCGTGTCTTACCGCGTGACCAGGCCCAAGCGCAACCGGTCGAGCGTCTGATCGAGGCGCGCATCGGCCGATTCTTCACTCGCTACCCGTCACGGGCAGTCGTGTGCTCCGAGGATTACCTGCGGACCGCTGGTTGGCTCTCGCAGCACGAGTTCGGCCCGGGCTCGACCACAGTTGACCCAGCCGCTGACCCAGCCGTGGTCGAGCCGCTGCAACCGAACAACACCCTGCGCTATGTCGCCTACGTCCCGGAAGAGGATCGGTTGGGCGGCCCGGTGGGCGTGGCGGCGTTCGAGCCGCATTTCATGGACTCCGCCACGCTCGCGTTGGAGTTGATCGCCGCCAACCCGAGCGAGCAGCGGCGCACCGGCCGGGCGTTGGCGATGATGCTGCTCGCCGCCGCGGTGGTCCTCCCCGACCTCGCGCGGCTCGCACGGTACTTCCGGTACAGCTACCGCGGCTGGGCCGCTCGGCACGCCGCTGGCGACCGCACCCGCTCCGCGCGCTCCGAGGCAGGTTGGCAACAGTCCTACGACCGGCAGCGCGCCCAGCTCGATGACCTCGCCCGGCGGCTGCTGGACCAGGCGCGGCCGGGCGCGGGCTATCACCTGGACCCTGTCAGCGCGCGGTGGGTGGCGTCCGTCTCCTCCCTGCGAGACCGGCTCACCGAGGCGCGGCTTGCCCTCGCACCGCTGCTGTTCCAGTGCCTGCACAAGCACAACAACCGGCTCGGAATCAAAGTAGCCGAGGAGACTTACTTACTGTTTCTGCTGCAGCGCACGCTCACCGAGATCGCCGGGGGAAAGGACCCACGATGAACGACAAGGCCGGCTGGCACAACGTCAGTGTCTATTATTACGACGACGAGCGCAGAGACGATCTGATCCTGGATTGTGTACGCCCGCTGTTCGCGAGCCTTGCGCCCCGGCCGACCTTCTTCGTCCGCCACTGGCTGCGCGGCCCGCATGTGCGGCTGCGGTTTCACACGACCGCCGACGATTTCGACCGGGTCGTGATTCCGGCGGTCGCCGGCCAGGTGAGCGAGTGGCTGGCCGCGTATCCGTCAAAGGCGCGTCTGGACGAGACTGAGCTGCTGACGACGCACGAGTGGCTCGCCCAACGGGAGCGCGAGCCAGGACCGTTGTCCCCGCTCTACCCGGACAACTCGATCCAGTACCTGCCCTGCGACCGCCGGATCGACGTGCTGGGCAGCGAGGCTGCCGCCGCTCTGGTGGAGGATTTCTACGTCGACACCACCGAGTCGACGTTCGCCATGCTCGACCACATTCGTGGTGGTACCTCCCGGCTGAACCTCGCGCTTGATTTGATGTGGGCGACCGCGCGCGCCATCGGCTCGATCAAGAAGGGGTACGTCTCGTACCGGTCGCACTCCGAATTGAAGATTATGACTGCGTCGGATCCTGCCGCATTGCGGGCGTTTTTCGAGCAGCAGTACCGCAGCCGCGCGGCGGCGCTTCTCGAGCGACTCGGCCAGGTCCTGGGCACCCTCGACGGCCGGCGTGACGACGTCCCGTTCGTCCGTGAGTGGGTCGCTGCGATGACCCGGTTGCGAGACCGGGCGGAGCCGTTGATCGACGGCGGTGCGGTCACGTTGTCCGTTCGCGAGCCCGGCAGCTGGTTCCCCGACGAGATGGTGGCCCACAGCGCCTTTCACCGGGCGTTGGTGAACAACCCGGAGCACCTGGAGATGATGCGGACCAGCGTGCGGTTCCACGTCTTCCGGGTGCTGACCAACTGCTGCTACCTGCAGCTGACCCGACTCGGTATCAGGCCCTTCGAACGGTCGCTGCTCGGTTTTCTGGTTTCTGAGACCGCCGAGGAGTACTTCGGTGTCTCGGCGGTCGAGACGGTCACCGCGTCATGAGCGGCGCCGGTATGAAACGCGACAGTGTCGGCCGGGAGTACGTGCGTGTCGGGGAGAGCCGTCCGATCCCGAAGACGGTCGACTGGGCCAACGCGCCCAGCCAGTTCAAGTTGTACCGTGGCTGCCCGAAAATCCTGCTGGACGGTCCGGCCGACGATCACGCGCTCGGTCGACTTCCGCTGGGGCGGTTTCTCCGCGACGTCTATGGTCTGATCCGACAGCGCTGGACCGCTCCGGGCGATGTGAGCCCAAGGGGGCGCCGTCGCGTTACCGCTCGCGCGAAACCCTTCGCGTCGAATACGTTGCGCCCAGTCCCGGCCGGCGGCGCCCGGTACCCGTGCGAGCTCTACCTGCTCGCCGGCCCGGACCAGCCCGTCCCGGCTGGCGTCTATCACTACGACCCGGCCCACCACTGCCTCGACGTGCTCCGCGAGACCGCACCCGAGTCCGGGTTGAGCCTGCTGATCACCGTCGCGTTCTGGAAGAACGTGTTCAAGTACGGCGAGTTCAGCTACCGGCTGCACAGCCTGGACGCCGGTGTTGTGCTTGGTCAGAGCCTCGCGGTCGCCTCCCGGTACGGGCTCGATCCGACGGTGCACTTCCAGTTCTCGGACGCAGCGCTCGCCCCTTTGCTCGGCCTCGATCCGGCCTACGAGAGCGTCTACGCCGTTGTCACGTTCGGCCCGACACCTTTAGCTGACCCAGCGCCGGCCGGCGCGGACGGTCTCGCCAGCCAGCCGACCCCACCGCACCCGGACTCGATCGGGTTGTATCCGCTGCCCGCCAAGCTCCACCAGGTTGCTATGCAGCAGGGTGGCGGCCCGTGGCCCAAAGGTGACAGACCGTCACCGGTTCCGGCCGACGCGCCGGTGCCAATCCGCTCGGTGCCGCTGCCTGCGGCGCCGCTGGACCTGCTCGACGGGCTGGAGCGTCGTCGCTCCTCCAAGGGGTACTTCAGGCCGGGCACCCTGAGCCGTCACCAGCTGTCCGCACTGCTCTCGGGCAGCATGCGAGGCTACCTGAGCGACCTCGGAGACGATGACGACTCCACCATCCGGCACACCATGCTTTTCGGCGCGGTTCACGACGTCGAAGGCGTCGATTCCGGCGTCTACTACTACGATCCCGTTCGGCACGCGCTCGAGCAGGTTCGCGCGGGCGACGTCAGCGCCGAGCTGCAAGCGGCCATGACCTCGATGATGTTCAACCTGCACCAGATCAACCTCTGCTTCTTTCCGGTCGCCCACTACGAGCCGAGGCTGGCCGCCTATGGCGACCGCTGGTATCGCGTGCAGAACATGGAAGCCGGGATCATCGTGCAGCGCCTCTACCTGGCCGCGGCCACGCTTGGCCTCGGCTGCCACACACAAATGGGCTTTCACGTCGACGCGGTCAACACACTGCTCGGCCTAGGCGAAACCCCACTCACCAGCCTGATCCACGTGCTGATCGCCCCCAGCCACGACCCAGGCATTTATTACGACTACAAGATCTAGGTGGTAAATCAAATGGAAGAGGTCATGGTCTTACGGGACAGCCGGCAGGTCGAAATTGGAAAACACCCGTTCTTCCGATGGCTGAATGACGACCGCGTGGCGATCGAAGATCGCCTGAAGTTCGCGCCGATGGGCGCGTTCTTCATCATGCAGTTCCGTGACATGAATCGATGGGTGCTGCGCTTCCCGCAAGCCCGGGACGAATTCGAGTGGGTCATCAACCTGGGCACTCAGGAAGATGAGAAGCACTCCCGGATGTTCCTCGACGACTGGCGCAAGCTGGACATCGACGTCTACCTCCGCTGGACGGCGAGCGACATGCTGTGGTGGCTGTTCCTGTCTCCAGACCAGGAGATCTTCCGGCGCACCGGGATCGAGTTCACCTCGTTGGCCGTCGAGGATGGGAATGACGCGCTGATCCGGTTCGGCCACTCCGAGGCAGGTGAGGCCGCCGGCCACGTCTTTCTCAGCAACACGGCCAAGGTCGCCGTGTCCCTCGCCGATCAGACCGGGGTGGACTACCGGTATTTCGGTCCGTATCACCTCAACCTCGAGTCCGGGCACGTGGCGAACACCGAGGGTGTGTTCGAACAAGCCGTGCTCGACATGAACCGCCGCGTGCATTCCAAACAACTGTGCGACCGAATGTTCGACCTGTTCGAGCAGATCTTCGATGGTTTCTTGTACTATGCGAACACCTACGTGGACACCAAGACGGTTCCCCGCCGTCCGTCCGGACCGATGCGCGCGACGGTCGAGTGGACCGCTCCACCGCTGGAGATCAAGCCGAATGACCAGCGCGGCGTCGAGGTCGCACACCGGATCGCACAACGCAAAGCGCAGGTCGCCGTGCACCCCTTCTACGACTGGGTACGCGCGGACAACGGCCTTTCAGCGGCGCAGAAGCTCACCCGGTTCATCCCGATGTGGGTGATCGACATCCTGGGCTACCGGGATTTGAACAAATACGCCATGACCTATACGCACCCGCAGAACTCGGCGCAGCAAGCGATCAACACGTGGGCGTGCCGACTTTCCGCGCACAGTGACCTGTTCCTCTCCGACTGGGACGCGCTGGAACTCGACAGGCTACTCGGCTATTCTGCCAGCGAAACGCTGGAGTTCCTGTTCCTCGACCAGGACATGGACCTGCATCGCGAGCACATGATCAAATTTGCCAAGCTCGCCTTGCATTACCGTGATCCAGCTGTGCGATGGTGGATGATGGCCGCCCTGGAATCGACCGGCGAGCAGTTTTTCGCGCACACCCGGCCGCTGGCGCTGGCCGTCGAGAAGGACACCGGTGCGCGCTTGGACTACCTCAGCGGCCGGCACGACGCACCGGAGGCCGGCACGAACACCGGCGGTGACATGGACGGCGTGCCACCGGCGCCACTGACCGCTGAGGGCCGCCACGTAGCCCTGACGTTGGTGGACCATGTGTTCGACTCGATGGAAGATCAACTCTGGCGGTCCCTGGCAGTGGCACGCGCCAACAAATTCGGCGTTCCCTAGACTGCCGGCTTGTCCCAGGAACCGCCAAAAGGTTCCACTTGGCGGTCAGTGGGGCCACCGGAGCCTAAATCGAAGTGCTCGGCCTGGTGCGCCGGGTGGGCGCGCACCCCAGCCCGGCCGGCCACCGATGCGTCGAGATCCTCGACGACGACCACGGGCGAATCCAGAAACAACTCCAGTAGCACCCGTGCCTCTGGCGGGACAGCAGCCCATGCCTGCAACAAAGCGGTCGAGGGAGTCGGGAAGGTCATCCCGAGTTCGACGGCGGCCACCAGAAACGCCCGACCGTAGACGGAGCGGTCGGTGGCGATGTCCACAATGGCCGACGAAGTCAGGACCCGGCCGCTCACGACGCCTGCGGATGCCGGTCGACCCGCTCGCCGAGCAGGGCACGGCGGGCGTAGGCTAGCGCCTCAGGATCGACGTCCCCAGCTGCGGCGTGCCAGCGGGTCAGCCACTGCTCACGGATCATCCGGGCGTCCAAGGCGCCTTCGACGTACTCCGACACGCTCGCCGCGCCAGCGCGCTCAGCGGCAGCTTTAAGCCCTGCGGCGACGTCGGGATCCAGACTCACGGTGATCCGTTCCTTCTTCCCGCTCATACGCTGAGACTACAGCGCTCATACGGCGCTAGGACAACGAGTCCGGCAGCACCGTCACGGATCGTGGCTCAGCACGCTGCAACGGCACCTCATGACACCACCTAGTGTTGATCAGCCCGGTGTTGATCCGGTGGTGTGCTGGATGCCGGTGCGCAGTGTGGCCAGTGGGTAGGTCTGGTCGCTGGTCCAGCTCGCGGCGACGTGCGCGTCGGGCCGTACGAGCAGTGCCGCGCCGGGTTCGAGGCCGATGGCTGCGGCCGTGGCGGCGTCCAGGGCATGGCTGGTCAGCGGGACTGGGGTGCGCACCGCGTCGGCGGCCACCTGCCAGTCCGGCCTGCTGTGGTCGGTGAGCAGGGTCAGGCCGGGCCCGAGCAGGTCGAGGGTGGAGGTAGGGCCATTCGTGGTGGGTAGCCAGGTGTGTGGCAGGCGGTTGCGAAGGTCGGTCGCGAGGCCCTGGGCTGCGGTGCGTTCGAAGCCGTTGTCCTGCGCGGAGCGGGTGAGGTTGGCCACCGCGACCGGTCGTCGCTCCGCGTCGTAGGTGTCGAGCAACTCGGGTCCGGCCCAGCCTTTCAGTGTCCAGGCGAGTTTCCAGCCCAGGTCGTAGCCGTCGTGGATCGCGGTGTTCATGCCGAGACCGCCGATCGGGGTGATCCGGTGTGCCGCGTCGCCGACCAGGAAGACCCGCCGGTCCCGGAAGCGCTCGGCGAGTTGGGCGGCGAAGGTGAAGCCGCCTACTCGCAGCAGCCGGGGCGCTAGCGCGGGGACGCCGGCGCCGAGCTGGATCAACCCGATCAGCCGGTCGGCGGGGTAGTCGGCGACCCGCTCCCGTCCGGGTTCCCAGTCCCGCCCGTACATCCAGCGGTCGCCGCCGGCTGCGATGAAGACGCCCTGCGCCTTGGCCTGGCGGGTCGCGGGAAGCCCGAAGAGACCCTCCGCCTCGGCGTGGCCGGTCAGGTAGAGCCCGTAGCGGCGCTTGCCGACCACGTCCCACAGGGGTGCGGTGAACAGTGCGAGCAGGGATTCACGCACCCGGTCCGGGCCGCGCATCGGGATGCCAAGGGTGTCGCGCACCGTGCTGTGGGCGCCGTCGGCGGCCACCACGAAACGAGCCGCCGCTGCCGTCACGGCACCGCTGGCGTGATCGTGCAGCGTCGCGCGGACGCCGTCGTGGTCCTGGTCGAGTGCGCTGAGTTCGGTGCGGTACCGGAGTCGGGCGTCGCGGTGCGTCCTAAGGTGGGTGACCAGCACCGATTCCAGATGGTCCTGCGGCGCCCAGGCCGGTGCGGTGGGGCTGACTGCGGCGGCCTGGGCGTGGTCCGGGAGCCCGACCGGCAGGACGCTGCCCTGCGCCGAGGCGAGGGTCGCGGTCCGCCAGGCCGCAGGTGTGACGTCGACCGACCCGGCCTGGATCCGCGATTCCAGGCCCCACGAGCGCAACAGCTCCATCGAACGGGTACTGATCACCGTGGCCCGAGGGTGATCCGATACGTCGTCTCGTCGTTCGACCAGCAACGATCCGATGCCTTGGTGCGCCAACGTAATCGCCGTGGTCAACCCAGCGGGACCCGCACCGACAATCAGCACCGGCACACTGCTCGTCTCCACTCCGTACACTTCCCCGTCTCTCTCCCCCCGAACATGACCCACCCCGCCGCCATTCGGAGCCGAATCGCGGTTCCGGGCGTCCCCCGAGTGCCATTCGGAGCCGAATCGCAGTCGCAGGAACGTTGCGCCCGACATGAGCGAGCAGTGGGACGTTATCAGTGTTCTTTTCGGTGTGGCATCACCGTGACTGTACTGCTTTTAGCTATTTTGCAATGGATTGATCTGGTACTTTCGGTACTGCCCGCTCTGGTGTCGGCAATAGCGCGGGATCTGAACGTGACTTGAGCGCGGGGTCGCGCGCCGTCTGAGACAGGTGGCGACGCGATCCTGGCCAGGGTGGGCTGTGACGGGAGAGCGGCGCTAAAAGTACCGGATCAGTCCAGTGCGATGTAGTCAAAAAAACGGTACGGCCGCGGTGATACATCACTGAAAAGATGCTGGTAACGTCCGGATATGACGCTGGCCACTGTCGGTGACCATGTTGTGGTACTCGGCGCGAGCATGGCCGGTCTGTTGGCCGCCCGGGTCCTGACCGATTCCTACGACCACGTGACAGTGGGCGAGCGGGACATCTTGCCACCCGACACGGCCCACCGCCGAGGGGTGCCGCAGGACCGTCACGTGCACGTGCTGCACGCCCGCGGCAGGGAATTGCTCGATGAGCTGTTCCCCTGCTTCACCGAGCAGATGGTCCAGGCCGGCGCGGTGATCGGAGACAGTCTGGGCATCTTTCGTTGGCAGCTGTCGGGGCGCCAGCTGCGTCAGGTCGACATCGGTCTGCCTGCGCTGGGCGGTGACGCTGCGAGACATGCTGCGCACCGGGTTCCCACCCGGGCCGCACGAGTATTTTCGGCGGGTTGCGAAGGTCATTGATACCCCCTGGGACATCACCGTCGGTGCCGACCTCGCCTTTCCCGAGGTGCCAGGCCGGCGCACGGTCAAGGTCCGGATGGTCAACGTTTACCTGCCCGCGCTGTACGCCGCGGCCAGTACCGACAGCTCGCTCGCCCGTGCCATAGTCCGAGTGATGGGCATGGTGGACCAGCCGGAAGGACTGTTACGCCCCGATCGCCTACTGCGGGTCCTACGGGCACACCTGCGGGGTATACCGGCGTCGGCCGGTGGTCCGGCTTCGGGGGGCGACGCACGTGACCGGCTGCGCGGCACGCGGTCGAGCCGACCACACTCAGCCCGCTAAGGGAATTCTGGCGACGGGCGACTGGGAGGTGGCTCACGGTGGAAGCCGGGTCTCGTGCGCGCCATCTCCGCTGATCGTATGAGGACGCCGTCGGCGCATCTCGCCTCGACGGTGCCGGCACCGAACTGTTGGTCGTACAGCTGGGCGTAGACGGCGCCGCGGTCGAGTAGCTGCTGGTGGGTGCCCCGTTCGACGAGCCGGCCGCGGTCGAGCACGAAGATCACGTCGGCGGCGAGGATCGTGGACAACCGGTGCGCGATCGCTACGGTGGTCCGTCCGGCCATAAGCGGGATCAGGGCCTGCTGGACGAGCCGTTCATTGACGGTGTCCAGCGCTGAGGTGGCCTCGTCGAGGATGAGGATCTTCGGGTTTTTCAGGATGACGCGGGCGATCGCGAGCCGCTGTTTCTCCCCGCCTGACATGCGGTAGCCGCGCTCACCGACGAGGGTGTCGTAGCCGTCGTCGAGCTCGAGGATCCGATCGTGGATGACTGCGGCGCGGGCCGCGGCCTCGAGCTGGGCGTCGGTGGCGTGCGGGTCGCCGTAGCGCAGGTTGTCGCGGACCGAGGCGTGAAACAGGTAGGTCTCCTGGGTGACCATGCCGATGGTGCGGGCCAGCGAGTGCAGGCGGAGGTGGCGCACGTCGTGGCCGTCGATGAGCACCGTGCCCTTGGTCACGTCGTAGAGGCGGGGCAGTAGATAGGACAGGGTGGTCTTGCCTGAGCCGCTGGAGCCGACGACGGCGGCGAGCTGGCCTGGGGCGATGTCGAGGTCGACGTCGTCCAATGCCCAGCGGCGTGCGGTGGCACCGTTGGTGGCGGGGTAGCGGAAGGAGACGTTGCGGAGCCTGATCGCGCCGTACACCTGGTCTGGTGCGAGTTCCGTCGCGCCGGGCCGGTCAACGATGTCCTGGGGCAGGTCAAGGTAGCCGAAGATCCGCTCGAACAGCGCGAGCGAGGACTGTACCTGGGTGGATACTCGCAGCAGTGTGCTGATCGGGAAGAACATCCGGCTTTGTAGGATTGTGAATGCCGCCAGCGTCCCTGCCGTGAGGGTGCTGTTCGCGCCGAACATGCCGGCGGCGAGGTACACCAGCGCGGGGGTTATCGAGAAGAATACGCCCACGCCGGTGAAGAAGGTCCTGCCGATCATCTGCTGGTGGATCTGCAAATCGGCGAGCCGGGCATTGTGCTCACGGAAGCGGGCGATTTCCTCGGATTGGCGACCGAATGATTTCGAGAGGAGGATACCGGAGACCGACAGTGTCTCTTGCGACAGCGTGGAAAGTTCGGCCTTTGTTTGTTGGGTGGATGAGGTGGCGGCGCGTCGTGCTTCGCCCACGCGGATCGTCAGCCAGATAAAGATGGGCGTGAGCGCGAGCGAGAGCACGGTCAGCTGCCAGGAAAGTATGAACATGGCGATGATGGTGCTGGCCAGCGCCACGGTGTTCGACAGGATCGACGCGGCGGTTTCGGTGACGACGGTCTGGAGGCCGCTGACGTCATTGGTGAGGCGGGACTGGATCTCGCCGGTCTTCGTCTCGGTGAAAAACCGCAGGGGCATGCGTTGTAGGTGGGTGTAGAGGCTGTTGCGCAGATCCTGCATCACTCGTTGGCCGAGCACGTTGGCGAGGTAGCTCTGTGCGACGCCGAGCACACCTGTCACGATCGGGATCGCGATCATCGCCCCGACATACCAGCAGAGCAGCGGCAGGTTCGGGCAGCCTTCGCCACAGAACAGCGCATTGTCAAACACCGGCTTGACGAGCAGCGGGCTCACCACGCCAAGCCCGGCCGTCACGATCACGATGAGCGCCACTATTGACAGGCGGCGCCGGTGCGACCGGAACAACACGATGACGCGGCGCATCGTCCGCGGAGCGACACCGTTCTCAGTCGTACTCAGATGTATCTCCATCAGGTCAGGTCACGCGCGGCCGTAAAAAGGTCATGAGAGCTTGGCGGCCAGCTCGCAGGGCAGGTCTGTACGGCGGTGGACGCCGAGCTTGCGCAGCACATTGGAGGAATGATTCTTCACGGTTTGCGTGCTGATCCCCAGCTCCTTGGCGATGTGCGAGTTGGTATAACGTTTAAGCATGAATGAGAAGATCTGCCGCTCCCTGGGTGTCAAGCAAGCATGCTGGCGGACGGTGTGCTGCCGGGTGGCGTCGGTCGTTGTCTCGTTGCCGATGAACCACACCCGTTTCCCGGCGTGGGTCGCTCGTATTGCTTCGAGTAGCCGGCCGGGCTCTTCGTCTTTGTGTACATAGCTGTCCGCGCCCGACAATTGGCACAAGAACAGATCTACTTCCGCGTCGTTGTCGGTGTAGACCACGACCCCGGGTGGGTCAGGTGCTGACTTGATCTGCCGGCACAGTTCTGTTCCGCTCTGCTGCCCTTTGAGGATGAAATCCAGAACCACGATATCGGGCTGCTCGGCCGCTATGATGCTTGCGGCGTCGTCCATACTTTCGGCCACGCGGATGGTCAGGATATCGTCCTCGGTGCGGAGCAGTGCTACGAGGCCCAAACGCATCACCGGATGCCTATCCACGACAAGAATTTTCATTCGAGGAACCTCAACGACTGTCAACCCTGCCCCATCCGTATGACGTGGAAGCTGGCCCACCCGACCGCGATTCGGAGCCGAATGGCAGTTTTCGGCGTCCCGTCGCGTGCCATTCGGAGCCGAATCGCGGTCGCCGGGACGATGAAACCGCGCGACGCAGTATTACTGGAAGGAGCCTATGGTGCGGTTCTCTGCCTGGCCCTGGCTGAGACCGGCTGAGCTGCCGATCTCAGCTGGCATAAAGCATAGATCTCCTCGGGTTCGATGCTGCGTCATGCTCATCTCGCGATTTTCCTCCCATCGGGTCGTTACAGCCCGGGAAGGGCTACTGAAACCACCCTGGCTACGGGCCGTCACCTGGAGACCAGCTGGCGTACTGTCAACCACACGTTAGGAGCGAAGCGCAAGCAGTGCGCAATGATCACTACGCCGTCAGTGAGTCGACCAGGTTCATTCGTTTTCGGAACCGGTCGGGGTGGGCGTCGGATTCTGGGCCGGTCACCAGCATCGCGATCCGGCGGAAGTCCGGTCAGTAGGCGCGACCGACCCAGGCGATCAGGTCAGGCTCGTCGTCGCGGTCGGGAACGCTGCCATCGGGGCGGGTGAGGCAGCGCACGGTCACGGCGTGCTCGATGAGCGTGGTCTCGCCCTGCTCACCGAGCACCGACCAGGGGATGCGCGCCCAACCGTGGGCTGCCGCGTCCCGCGCCTGGTCGACGGACTCGACCAGCGGCGATGCCGCGTCGCGACGGGCCAGCGCCTGGTCGTGCAGGGTCTGCTGGTCGGTGCGCAGGGCGGCCTTAACGTCGGGGACCAGGGCGGCCAGCGCGGCCGGCTCCTTCGTCCCCGGTATCCGCCGGACCAGGACGGCTTTGCCCTCGGTGAGCTCCCGCGGTCCGAGCTCGATCCGCACCGGAATCCCTTTGAGCTCGGCGTCGATGGCCCGGCGCCCGAAGCTGATATCGGTCTGCTCATCGAGCACGGCGCGCACGCCGGCGTCACGCAGCTCGCGGACAAGCTGATGGGCGTGAGCGCGGACGTCGGCGTCGTCTCGTACCACCAGCACGATCACCTGCACCGGCGCGAGCCGGGGCGGCAATCGCAGTCCCGCGTCGTCGCCGTGGCACATGATCAGACCGCCGACCATCCGGGTGGACACCCCCCACGACGTCTGCCAGACGTACTCGCGCTGCCCGGACGCGGCGAGGAACTGCACGCCGAAGGCCCTGGCGAAGTTCTGACCGAGTTCGTGGCTGGTGCCCATCTGCAGCGCCTTGCCGTCCGCCATCATCGCCTCGCAGGTCAGCGTGTTGATGGCACCTGCGAAGCGTTCCCGAGCGGTCTTGCGCCCCTTGACGATCGGGATCGCCAGCACGTCGGTCATGAACGTGCCATAGACGTCATCGAGCACCTCTCGCGCGTGTGCCCGGGCCTCGGCTTCGGTGGCGTGGCAGGTGTGTCCCTCCTGCCACAGGAACTCCGTGGTGCGCAGAAAGACCCGGGGACGCATCTCCCAGCGAACCACGTTGGACCAGTTGTTCAGCTTCAGCGGCAGGTCCCGGTAGGACTGCACCCACTTGGCGAAGAACGAGTTGATGATCGTCTCGCTGGTCGGCCGGACCACCACCGGCTCGTCGAGCTGCTTGCCTCCAGCATGGGTCACCACGGCCAGCTCGGGGCTGAATCCCTCGACGTGCTCGGCCTCGCGCTTGAGGTAGGACTCCGGGATGAACAGCGGGAAGTAGGCGTTCTGCCCACCGACGGCCTTGATCCGGTCGTCGACCTCGCGCTGCATCCGCTCCCACAGCGCGTACCCGGTCGGCCTGATCACCATCGTCCCGCGCACCGGGCCGTTGTCGGCCAGCTCGGCGCGGGCGATGACGTCTTGGTACCAGCGTGGGAAGTCGGTGCGTTGCGGGGTGAGCAGGGTCGGCTTGGACATGCCGGGAGCTTACGCCGCGGTCAGGCGGGCGCCGGCGCGCTACAGCGGAAGCGGCCACTGGCGGATTGGTTTCGTGGGAACCGTGACGCCCCGCTCCAGCATCATCTCCTCGACCTCCCGCAAGCTGCGCGGGAACCGGTAGTACAGCCAGACACAGTGACTGATGATCTACGCCGGGAACCGGAACCCCTTGTACGACGGCGCACCGGGGCCCACCAGCCCAGCCCCCTCGACCCTCCACACAGACGATCCGCCGATCATCCCAGTCGCCAGGCCCGCCGCCCAAGTTGACGATGCCTCAAGGTGTCGCGGAGTGAACGGTTTGCCCCGCTCTCCCCGTCAACCTGATAGTGCCACGTTGAGGGTGTTGCCGGGTTTGTCCAGGAAGATTGTCTGGGTGTTGGTGGTGACGGTGAGTCCGAGTCGTGGCCAGGGGGGTTGGCCCCAGTCGTCCCACCGGTGGTAAATCTGCTCGAGTTGCGTCCACAGTTGGGTTGGTCCGGTTTGGTTGACCCTGTGGCTGCCGTCAGCCTCGGGGGCGAGCGTGACTTCACATCGTGAGCCGTCCGGGGTGGTCAAGCAGACCGCGGTAGGCGCGTGCTGGGGATCGTTTCCGCTGTAGCCCAGGCGGTAGTGGGGTCCGATCCGCAGCGCGGTCAGAAACCACACCACGGGGCAGGTCCACGGGGTTCGAGGGTCCACGGTGGTGGTGTGCTGGGTAACGGGCGCGTCCTGGGGCAGCCGTGTGTAGGGAATCCTGCGGCGGGTTCCTGGTGTGTGGCGCAGTTCCATGAACGC
>DATEMN010000383.1:0-4388 GCA_035275565.1 Pseudonocardiaceae bacterium
CGGTCCTCGGCCAGCCGAAGGTAAGTGCGCGGGATCCGGCCCCAGGTCGCCGCGTTGGCTCGGGTGGCCACCTCATCGACGACCAGCGCCTCGTCCGGCTCCTGGAAGTGCAGGTAGGCGAGCAACTCGTCCCGGGTGCCATCAGCGAGCAGCGCGGCCTGCAGGATAGCGAGGTGGTTGGGGTTAGACGTGCGCCAGTTGAGCCGGATCGCGCTGATCTCGGCAGGGTTCCCCACCGCGATCACCTCGGCTTGGACGAGCATGCTGCTCGTGTACTCGGGGGCCTGCAAGTACTCACCAGCGGGGGCGGCGACGCAGCACCAAGTCGAGATGTAGATGATCCGGTCGATCAGCTCCGGGACGGCGTGCCCACCGCGGTCAACGTCAGCCCACCGCGGCTGGTTCCCACCAGGATCACCGGCCCGAGCCCGGCGGCCCGCAGCACGACGTCGGACACAACGGCGACGTCGTCCGCCGTGGAGATCCCGGCCATGCCACTCGGGACGGTGGCGAGCGCGTCGAGATCTTGCCCGCCTAGATACCCGACGGGGATCGTGGCACCGAGACCGTGTCCGGGCAGATCGACCGCAACCGTCCGATGCCCGAGCAGGGCGAGCTCCCGAGCGGCCGGCGCCCACACCGCGGAGTTGCAGAAGGCCCCGTGGACCAACACGTAGGTCGAGGTCATCCGCTGAGTGTGCGCGACACCCGAGACGTACAGTGAGCGGCATGCTGCCGTGGTCCACCGCGCTTGCCGGCCGGCTCGACGAACACGTGATCGACAGTGTGCTGCTGCGTGACAACCCGCTGGGTGATCCCGCACGCCGCCCACTGTGGGTGTATGTCCCACCCGGCTACGACGACTCGCAGCGGCGTTACCCGAGTATCTACGTGATCCAGGGCTACACCGGGCACCTGGCCATGTGGCGTAACCGCAGCGCCTACCGCCAGCCGTTCCCGGAGACCGCCGACGCCGTCTTCGCCGCCGGTGACGTCCCGCCCGCGATCATGGTCTTCGTCGATGCCTGGACGGCCTATGGCGGCAGCCAGTTCGTCGACTCCTCCGGAACCGGGCTCTATCACAGCTACCTGTGCGACGAGGTCGTGCCCTTCGTCGACGCCCGCTACCGGACGCTGTCCGACCGGGCGCACCGGGCGATCAGCGGCAAGTCCTCTGGCGGGTTCGGCGCCATGATCACGCCGATGCTACGGCCGGATCTGTTCGGTGCGCTGGCCAGCCACGCTGGGGATACGTTGTACGAGCTGTGCTACCTCGCCGAGTTCGGCAAGTCAGTGCGGCACCTCCGTGATTACGACGGCGACATCGGCGCCTGGTGGGTCGACTTCCGGTCCCGCCCCGCCTACACCAAGCCTGCCGACCAGGATCTGCTGATGACGCTGGGCATCTCCGCGTGCTTCTCCGCCCGTGAGGACGGCACCCCGCAGCTGCCGTTCGACCCGCACACGGGCGTGCTGCGTCCGGAGATCTGGCAACGCTGGCTGGACTGGGACCCGATCCGGATGGCACCGCGGTACGCCGACGCGCTGCGCTCATTGCGTGCGGTGTGGCTGGATGCCGGTACCCGCGACGAGTGGTATCTCGATCTGGGCGCGCAGGCGTTCCGCGACCAGCTCCGCGCTGCGGGTCTACCCGATGAGCGGGTGTACTTCGAGCTGTTCGACGCGGGGCACGGCGGGATCGACTACCGCTACCCACTCGCGCTGGCGTGGCTGTGCCACCGGATCGCCGACTGAACCGCGAACACGGTAACGGGCGGCCAAAAGTTCAGCCGCGAAGACGCTCGAAGGTGACGAGCACGCCATCGACACCGCCAGGCCCGATCCGTCCTTTCACCTCGACTGCGGTGATGGCCTTGAGCTGCCAGCCCTTATCCGCATGCTCGTTGAGAATCTTCTCGAGCTTGTCACCGGACATCTTGCCGCCGAGCAAGCCCTCGCGAAGCTCGACCACCTTGTACTCGTAACCGGTCGCCATGGCACCTCCTGATCCCGATGTTGCCAAAGCCCGATCACTACCCCATGGACTTGGCGCCGTCCAGGGACTCGCGGATGATGCCGGCGTGACCGGCGTGCTGGGCGGTCTCCGCGATCACGTGGAGCAGCATCCGGCGCGCCGACCAGCGCGCGCACGGCTCGAACCAAGGAGCTTCGGGCACAGATGGGAGATGTCCAGATCGGGCAGCGTCGCCACGAGCTCATCGGTCCGGCGCGCCACCTGCTCGTACTCGTCCAGCAGTCCGGCCAGCGTCTCCCCCGCTGACATGCTGAACCCCTCCGACCAGTCATCCAAACTCCCCTCATCCCAGGGGCCTATCGCCGCCAGCGTCTCCAGCAGGATCGGCACGCTCGCCGGTCACGGCTTGCTCAGTTCTGGTCATGGTGTCAGCCTTTCATCGGTTGTCGGCAGCCAGGACTGTACGGCCGAGGGCTGACAATTCCGTCCGCGCTGCGGACTTGTCCGACTGGCACTCCCTGCTGAACAACTGCCGAGTCCCGAGCCGTTGGTGGGCGGAGATCGCGACGATTCGGGCGTTATCGCACCTACGATAGGGGCATCCGAGTGCACGGACAGGAAGGGCAGGCAGGCCGTGAGCTCTGATCCGAGCGAACCGAGCCTCGCCGTCCGGCCCCGGCCCGCGCCGTTGTTCCTGCGGCGCCGGTTCCTGCGCCGGTTCGCGCCCGTGGCATCCCTCGCCGTTGGTGGCCTCGTCGCGCTGCTCGTGTCCGCGAACCTGCTATTGCCGTTCGAGCGGCTGGTCACGCTCGAAGGGACGATGGGCGCGATGGCCCACCTCTTCAACGACGATCGGGTCCGCGACCTGCTGCTCCGGCACCACCTACGGGTGAACGTCATTCGCCAGGGCTCACGCGACGGGGCCACCGGTGATCTCGGGTCGCTCGACTTCGTCTTCACGTCCGGGCAGCCAGCCGCCGACCTGGTCGTCCAACGGCGGCGCGCCGAAGGGAAGTACTACTCCCAGCACAAGCCGTACATCAGCCCCATCGTCTTGGCCACCTACCGGGAGTACGCCGAGACCCTGCACGCCGCGGGGGTCGCGACGCCGCAGGTCAGCCGCGGCTTCGACCGACCGTACTACTACACTCTCGACATGGCTGGCTTCCTCGGCCTGGTGCGCGCCGAGAAATCCTGGGCCGATCTGAATGGCCGCGCGCACGGTGTCGCCAACGACAATAAAGTCCTCGCGCAGACTCCGAGTATGTGCGCGTCCAACAGCGGAGCCAGCTACCTCGGCCTGGTCTCCTACGTCGTCCATGGCCGGGTGCCTGCCACCGCGGAGGAGGCCGCCGACTTCACCAACAAGATCAAGTCGCTGCTCGATGACAGCCTCCCCTTGCCCGCTCCGGAGATCTACTTCCGGCCGGAGGGGCGACCGACCGCGCCGATCATCGTGCTCTACGAGCACCAGTACCTGGCCGACCAGCTGGGCCACCGTGAGCGATCCGGTGAGCTAGACGACGATCACGTGCTGCTCTACCCCAACACGGCGGTCCAGGCCCAGCCGCAGTTCGTCGCGCTCAACGAGGACGCCGACCGGCTCGGCAGGCTCCTCATCACCGACCCGGACCTGCGCAGGCGTGCGCTGGAACTGGGCCTGCGGGTGCTCGATCCCGGCAGGGGAACCTCCAGCGAGCAGCTGTCGACACTGCTGGCCGAGCGGGGCGTGCCCGTGCCGTCTGCGGGCAGCGACACCAGGGCGGTGCTGCCGGACACGCCCCTGCTGGAGCAGATGATCTCCGTAGGCTGCCCGTCGGTCATGCCCAAATGATGGCCGGCCGCGCGCCCGCAGCTGTCTTCGACCCGTCGTGGTGGGGCGTCTGGTGGCCCTGGCTGCTGGTCTGGGGTATCACCATGGTGTCGCTGGTCGCCGTTGTCGCCATCGCGGTCACGCACTGGCGCAGACACCGCGCGCCCGCCGCCACCCGCCGCCCGGGGATCAGTTTCTACCTCGACGACGAGTCCGTGATGGATCTCTACCGCCAGCACGGCGGCAAATACAAGGCGGCACTGCGCCAGGAAGTGCAGGAGCGGAGCAGCAGCGCCAACGAGGGCGAGGTGTCCGCCGAACTCGCCCCGGTGCGGGCCCGCGCCAGACGCGGCGTCAACAGCGAGGTCTTCCGTAGCTACATCGAGAACGCCGAGCCGATCACGGTCATCGGCATCATCATCGACGTCCTCGAGCAGGCGGGCGACATCGTTCACGTCGACCTGCACAAGCAAGTGGTCACCTCCAATCACGCCCTGGCCAAGGCCCTCGACACCGAGGACGACAAGCAGCCCACCGCCGTCCGCCTGCGCGGCCTGGAGACCTTCGTGTCGATCCGCGGCCAGTTCCGCGCGGCGGACC
>DATEMN010000384.1:0-17294 GCA_035275565.1 Pseudonocardiaceae bacterium
AAGACATCACCGATTTTCTTGAGAATTCCTGGGTCCAGGGGAACCGACGAGCTTCGCGGGACGACTTCTGAACTGGGCAAATCAAATAATTCGCCTAAAAGTATCAGATCGACCCAAGGAGGTTGCGAGATGAACGACGACGCGGGGGTCCACTGGCGTTGGCGGCGCCGCGCTATCACAGTGATCGGCCTGGCGGTCGCGACGGTCGTGGCCGTCGCGGTACCCGCGCTCGCCCACCCGTCGTTCCCCAACGTCGGGCCCGGGTTCGCCAACCCCGCCGGTGGCACCGGGGCCGGCACCCAGACGCCCCCCTACGCTCCGGGCTCGACGAACACGCTGAACCTGCGAATGCCGTTCGAGCGGGATGGTGTGATCTTCCAAGGGGCGGTGAACACCACAGTCGACGTGACGGTCACCATCCCGGCCGGATGGACCAATCCAGCCTGCGGGGCGGCGAGTACCTCGGTCGGCGACTCACAGGTGGGCACCGTGGTGCCCGGCTGGAGCTGTGCACTCGAGACCGCGGACGGTCACGCCGTGCTGCACTGGTCCGGCCCGCAGGTCAGCCCGCCCCAGACCGCCGCGGACAGCGCACAATTCTTCACCTTCCAGGTCACCGTGCCCTCCCCAGCGAACCAGACCAGCTACGGCGCTTTCGGTGGACCCGAAGGGTTCTTCGCGGTGCAGAAATACGCCGATGGCGACACCTCGATCTGGAAATGCCCGAACGACCCGAGGCCGGCCACCGACGTCGCCGCTGGCCTGGTCCGCACCGTGGCGGGCACCTCACTGCCACCTCCGTCGCCGCCCCCAGGACCGCCGCCGGTCGTTCGCGCCAGCGACGGCAAGATCGCCTTCCAGAGTGCCCGGGACGGCAACAACGAGATCTACATCATGAGCGCCGACGGCAGTGGGCAGACTCGTCTGACCACGAACACGGCCTCCGACATCCAGCCGGCGCTGTCCCCGGACGGCACCCGGATCGCCTTCACCAGCAACCGAGACGGCAATAACGAGATCTACCTGATGAATGTCGACGGCACCGGGGCGACCCGCCTGACCACGAACACGCAGACGGACAGCCAGCCGGCGTTCTCCCCGGACGGCACCCGGATCGCCTTCACCAACCGGGACGGCACCGGTGAGCTCGCCAACAACGAGATCTTCGTGATGAAGATCGACGGCACCGGTCAGACGAACCTGACCAACAACCCTGAGGACGACGACCAGCCGGCGTTCTCCCCGGACGGTCGGATCGGCTTCGTCAGGCTCCAGAACACCAACCGGGACATCTACATCATGAACGCCAACGGCTCCGGTCAGACCCGCCTGACCGATAATCCGGCCAGTGACGGCGGGGTTGCGTTCACTCCGGAGGGCCGGATCGGCTTCCACAGCAACCGGGACGGCGACAACAACGAGATCTACCTCATGGCCGCTAACGGCAGCGGCGTGACCCGGCTGACCCACCATCCGGCTGATGACCAGCGACCGACGTTCTCTCCGGACGGCACCAAGTTCGCGTTCTTCACTGACCGGTCCGGCAACCGCGAGATCAACGTCACGAACACCGACGGCACCAGCGGCGCATTCAACCTGACCAACAAGCCGGCGGTCGATGAGTGGGCGAGCTGGGCCACCGTCCCGGACCCGATCTCGGCCTGCCGGCCCGGCACGCCCGCACCGGCCGGATACCATGTGATCACTGGGACCTCGGGGAAGGACACCCTGATCGGTACGTTCGGTCAGGACATCATCTACGCCCTTGCCGGTGACGATGTCATCATCGGTGGGTTAGGTGGCGACATCGTCTGCGCCGGGTTGGGCAACGACACCGTGGACGGCTCGCCCGGCGATGACCAGATCTCCGGCTACTACGGCAACGACCGGTTGTTCGGCGGCTCGGGCAACAACCGGCTCTCCGGCGGCGCGGGCACGGACCTGTTGTTCGGCGGGCCCGGCACCGACACCGGCATTGATGTCGATCCCGACACCCGCCGGTTCTCGATCGAGAGTTCCGGCTGATCCATCAACCGAACCCCGGTCACGCGACCTACCAGCCGTGTGACCGGGATTCCTATGCCGTAGCCCGAGTGGTCGCACAAAGGTCGACCTGCTGGCCGAGCGGTTGATCGGCAAGGAGACGATCGCCCTCGGGACGAGCGCCATTGAGGAACGGCACACGGTCAGCCGGCCAGACCACGCAGCCGGCGCAGCACTTCCGGCGCGCCAAGGGCTTGAGTGACGGCGTGCAGGTCGGGGCTGCGGGTGGAACCGGTGAGAGCGACGCGGATGAGTTGGGACGCCTCGCGGATCGAGCCCGGGTAGGCGTCAGGGTTTTTCTTGTATTCCTTGGCATTGGGCGCGAAGCCGTGTTTCGCGGCGAGCTCGCGGACCTGGTCGAACCATTCTTGGGGGTCGTCTACGTGCTGGTAGCCGTCGGCGAAGTCATGGGCGAAGTTCGCGGCGATGGTGGCATCCACACCGAGGGGGAGAAGGCGTTCGTCGGTGGGGCCGGACAGCGGGGCGAAAAGTTCCGAGAAGAAGAAGCCGTAGGCGCACCGGAAGTCCGACCACTTGCGCAGGTCCTTGCGGGGATTGTCGACACCGTCGCGTTCCACGGCCAGCGCGCGCAGGGCGAGGTCGTGCTCGGCGTCCAAGACGGCGGTTAAGTCGGGGTCGAATCGGCCGGCCCAGATGCGGACAGCGTCAAGAACCTGATGTCCAGACAGGGTGGCGATGTGGTCAGCACTGATGTCCTCGAGCTTGACCAAGTCCACCAATGGGCCGGCAACGCCGCATTGGTCCAGCCGGAGGGGGGTGGCGAGCGCCGTCTGGAGCGGGAGTTCGGCGAGCCGCCCGTTGGCCAGGCCCCGCAAGTAGTAGAGAACGGCCTCGGCGGGATAGCCGGCTTCGATGTAGAAGTCGACGCCGGCTTCGGGGTCGGTGCGCTTGGAGAGTTTGCGTTTCCCGCCGGGGATCTGCTTCATCAGCGGAGCGATATGCGCGTAGGTGACCGGTTCGAAGCCCAAGGCGTCGAACAGTTGCCGGTGTAGCGGGACGGAGGAGATCCACTCCTCGCCGCGGATGACCAGCGTGACGCGCATCAGGTGGTCGTCCACGGCGTGTGCGAAGTGGTAAGTCGGCAGCCGAGGAGATTGGTCGGAGGATTTCAGGACGACGGTGTCGTTGCGATTCGCGTCGTGCTCCAACTCGCCCCGGATCGCGTCGGTGAAGCGGACCCGCCGCCCTTCGGTGTCATCGGGAGCGCGGAAGCGCACCACGTACGGGGCGCCTTCGGTCAGCTTGGCCCGCACGGCGGCCGGGTCGGCGTCACGCCAGCTGGCCCATGATCCGTAGTAGCCGGTGGGAATCTTCGCGGCTTGCTGGCGGGCGGTGATGTCGGCAAGTTCGGCTTTGGTGGCGAAGCACAGGTACGCCTTGCCGTCGCGCAGTAGTTCCCGCACGTAGCTGAGGTAGATGCGGTCGCGGTCGGACTGGCGGTAAGGGCCGTAGCTGCCGTGCTCGCCCTCCTCGTCGGATGGGATACCGAAGTAGTCGAACGCGCGGGCGAACTGGGCTAAGGCGCCTTCGACCTCTCGCGACTGGTCGGTGTCCTCCACCCGCACCAGGTAGATGCCCCCGGAGTGCGCTGCGATGTCGCGGTCGATGGTGGCCACATAGATGCCGCCGATGTGCACGAACCCGGTCGGCGAGGGGGCGAACCGGGTGACTTGAGCGCCCTCAGGGAGCTGGCGCGGTGGGTAGCGCTGTTCCCAGTGCTCGGGTTCGGGCAGGTCAGCGGGGAACAGTGCGTCGATGACCGCGCGGTCCAGCATCGGTACGTCAGTCTCGCTTCCTGGGCCGAGCCTTGGGCGTCGTACAGGTGCCTAAGGCTACCAATCGTGCCTGTTCGTCAGACGAGACGGAGGGCGGCCGCGCTGGCCGGGTGGGCGACTTCTCTGACAGCGGCGTCTGGTCGCAACTGACCGGTCAGCGCACGCCGTAGACGTCGCCCCGTAGCCGGATGGAAAGGACGGAGACCGGGTGGCAGCACGATTTTTCATCAATTGTTGAAATTTTTGTACCGCGGAGCTACCGTGGGCCATGGCCACGGCCCAGCGACCTGGTTCGGTCGATCAGGAACTCGTCCTCGCGCTGAGCTGCCTCGGGGTACGGCTGCTGCCCGTCGTGGGGGGCAAGGCGGCGAATCTCGGTGAGCTCATCCGCGCCGGGTTTCCGGTGCCACCGGGGTTCTGCGTCACCACGGCGGCCTACCAGCAGGTTGCTGTGGGCGCCGTCGACGTCAGAGCACAAGACCCGGACCGGCTCGCCGAGCAAGCCCGGGCGGCGATCCTCGCGGCACTGGTACCGGCCGCTGTTGCCGATGCGGTCGATCGCGCCTACCGTGCCCTCGGCGACGACGTGCCGGTCGCGGTGCGGTCCTCGGCGACCGCGGAGGACTTGCCCTGGGCGAGTTTCGCTGGGCAGCAGGACACTTTTCTCAATGTTGTCGGTACCGATGCTGTGCTCGACGCGGTCCGCCGATGCTGGGCGTCGCTGTGGACCGACCGGGCGGTCAGCTACCGGATGACCAACGGCATCGATCACGCCACCGTGCGGCTCGCGGTGGTCGTCCAGCAGATGATCGAACCGCAGGTCGCCGGGGTGCTCTTCACCGCCGACCCGGTGACCGGCCACCGCGGGCACACGGTCATCGATGCCAGTCCCGGCCTGGGCGAGGCGGTCGTGTCCGGAGCGGTCAACCCCGATCACTTCGTCGTCGACGCCACCGGTGTGGTCCTGGAACGCAGGCTGGGTGATAAGCGGGTGCTCGTCCGCGCACTCCCCGGCGGCGGCACCGAGCAGGTCACGCAGCCGGCCGACGCCGAGCAACCCTGCCTGCGCGATGTGCAGATCCGTGATCTCACCGTGTTGGGACAGCGCGTCCAGCAGCATTACGGCACTCCACAGGACATCGAGTGGGCGGTGTCCGGCGCGGGGGAGCTGTGGCTGACCCAAGCCCGGCCGATCACCACGCTGTACCCGCTGCCGACCTCACCGCATGGACAGCTGCGCGTCTATCTCTGCGTGACTCTCGCTCAGGGGCTCACCCGCCCTATTACCCCAATGGGTATCGCGGCGTTCCGGCTGATCGCATCCTGCGGGTCGGAACTGGTGTTCGGCTCTGCGGTCCCCGACCCGGTAGCCGGGCCAGCGGTGTTCGTGGAGGCCGGCCAGCGGGCGTTCCTCGATGTCACACCCATTCTGCACAGCCGGGTCGGCCGGGCGCTGGTACCCCGGATCCTCGACGTGATGGAGGCTCGGTCGGCGGTCGTGCTCAGGCGCCTGTGCGACGACCCCCGGCTCGCGGAGCGAACTACGTCACGGTGGCCGTTCCTCCGGCAGCTACTCAGCGTGGCAGTGCGATTCCGGATTCCGCTGCAGCTCGTCCAGGCGCTGGTCTCGCCCGCGGCGGCTCGGCGACGCGTTGACCAGGTCGGCCAGCGGTTGCGCGTGCGGCTCACCGTGCCGGCGGACATCACCAGCGCACAACGGTTGGACCACGCGCAGCGCCTGCTCCACACGACGGTCATCCCGATCATGCCGACGGTCTCGCCGGTGGCCGCAGCCGGATTCCTCGCGTTGGCGCTGGCCGGCAAGCTCGCCCGAGATGACGTCGAGCCCAGTGAATGGGACGAGGTGCTGCGCGGGTTGCCGCACAACGGCACCACCGAGATGGATCTCGAACTGTGGGCATTGGCGACCCGGGTCCGCGCTGATGCGGCCGCGGCCGCCACGTTGCGGGAGGCCACCCCGGTGGCGCTGGCGCACCGCTTCATCAGTCGCGACCTGCCGCCACTGCTGCAGGATGGGCTGGCGGAGTTCCTGAGCCGGTACGGCCACCGGGCAGTCGCCGAGATCGACGTGGGCATGCCGCGGTGGTCCGATGACCCGACCCACGTCCTGGGTGTGCTGGCGAACTACCTGCGGCTGGAGGATCCGGACCTCGCCCCGGACGCACAGTTCGCCCGGGGTGCTCGAGTCGCCGAGGCGGTCGTGACGCGGGTGGTCGGCAGGGTTCGAGGCCGTAGCCGGGTCCGGGCCGCTGCGGTGCGCGTCGCCTTGGGCCGGGTGCGGGAGCTGGTCGGCATGCGGGAAACGCACAAGGACTACCTGGTGCATGTCCTAGCGCACGTCCGGGAGCAGCTGGCCGTAGTCGGTGCCGAGCTCGTCGACCGCGGGCTGCTCGCTGAGATCGAGGATGTGTTCTTCCTCGATCTCGTCCAGGCCCGGGCCGCGCTCGGGGGCGTGGACTTCCGTGCTGCCGTCGCTGCGCGCCGGGAGGACTACCAACGGGAACTGCGACGCCGACAGGTGCCGCGGATCATGCTGTCCGATGGCACCCAGCCCGAAGCCCTCGCCACCTCCGTTCAGGAACCGGCCGAGGGCCGACTGATCGGCACGCCGGCCTCCGCCGGGACCGTGAGCGCAATGGCGCGGGTAGTGCTCGATCCGGTCGGGGCTCACCTGGAGCCGGGGGAGATCCTCGTCGCGCCGTCGACCGATCCCGGGTGGACACCACTGTTCCTCACGGCGGGCGGGCTGGTTATGGAGATGGGCGGGGCGAACTCACACGGTGCCGTCGTCGCCCGCGAATACGGCATTCCTGCGGTGGTCGGGGTTCCCGACGCGACCCTACGCATCACCACCGGACAGCGGATTACCGTCCACGGAGCGACGGGTCTCGTCGAATTGCCGCTGTCCACCTCAGCCGCTTAAATATTCTGATTCGAGCATCAAGTCCTTGATCCACGACTGGTATTCCAGATGTGTCCTGTGCTCCGTTGTGCACCAGCTCGTGCCTTCCTGCTCTCTCAGATATGCCCGATACTCCGGTGCGCCCGGATACTTCACATTGTCAGCCATCACGACGGATCCAGGGTGCAGCCAGCTCTGGCTTAGAATGTGATGGAGATCGGGCAGGTAAGCGGATTTGTCGTGGTCGACGAAGACGAAGTCCAGCTCGCCGTCGGCGAAGCCGTGCTCCGCACGCAGCCGGTCCAGCGTCGACCCGCCGTCACCGAGACGGCCGACGATAACTGTCACACGATCGCCGACGCCTGCGTGGTCCCAGATCCGGCGGGCGATCTCGGCGTTCGCCGGGGTGAACTCGATGGAGTAGAGCTGGGCGTCATTCGGCATGACGCGGATCATGCGCAGCGCGCTGTAACCACAGTAGGTGCCCAGTTCGAGGAGACGTCGGGGCTGCACACGTTGGACTGCGCGGTCGAGGATTTCACCCTTCTCGTCTCCCACGTTCATCATGAAGCTGTGGCGGTAGCAGAAATTGTCGATCACCCGGATGACCTCGGCGATGTCACCTCGCCGGGCGTGCGTCACGACGTACGCGGCGAGTGCCTCCTCGAGTCCTTCCTTCATCTGCCAGTCGCTGCGCAGCCGCCGCACGCCCTTCAGCACGCGCAGGAACGACCTTCGCAGGAGCGGAACCCTTCTCATGGGTGGTTCCCCTTCCGTTGGTGTGACTCAATCCTCCCCGCCTCGACGGTGCAGTCCAGCAACGGGTACACGTGTCACATGGTTCGGACGCAGCATGTCCATGTCCAGGTCCACACCTCCGCCGACGCCCCCACGGTGTATGCGCTGCTGCGGGAACCAGATTGTCGGATTGGTTCCCAATAGACGATTCAGCTCCCGGTACGGGACCGACTCCCGTCCCGGGACTAGTACGGGAACGTCGGGTTCGAATCGATCGGAGGTCTGATCAGGATCCGCTGGTATGTTCCTTTCATGCCGAAGATGCCCGACGTCGGGTGGTTGCGGCGGTGGGAATCGGGCGATTTGTGGGGAAATCCGCGCGGGTCTGGCCGTTCACGCGTAAACGAGTTCCGGGCGAGTGTGATGTAGGTCACATATCCGCCGATCGCGCCGCTATGTCGGGTGCTCCGTGGCGCGGTGCGCGCCCGCGCGGCGAATTTATGGGAAACTCTCCGCACGTTCGGGACGACGTTCTTTTGCGGGTTGCTCCCGTCGCGAACTTCCGTCGGACTAAAATCGGTAGTCCAGTCTTCTCAAGACCGAGGGCAGGTAACGAGGAGGATTACATGGTCGGGGTCAGCGCTTCCTTGGAATCATTACTGATGAGTCGGTCGCTGAACGACGCCGAACTCATGCAGGCGAGTGGAATGCCATCTGATTACGCCATTTTGCCCGATGTGAACGTGATCAAAATCGGCGGGCAGAGTGTGATCGATCGCGGCAGGATTGCGGTCTATCCGCTGGTCGAGGAACTGGTGGCGGTCAAGCGAAGCCATCAGATTCTTATTGGTACCGGTGCCGGCACCCGGGCTCGACACGTGTACTCCCTGGCGGCTGAGCTCGGTCTGCCGACCGGCGTGCTCACCGATGTCGGTGCCGCGGTCGCCGATCAGAACGCCCAGATGCTCGGGTATCTGATGGCACGCCATGGTGTGCCTGTTGTGGGCGGTTCGGCGTTCGGTGCGCTCCCATTATATCTTGCCGAATGTGGTGCCGCGATTTTCTCGGGTATGCCGCCGTATGACATGTGGCAGCACGTTCCCAGCGAGGGCGTGATTCCGCCGTACCGCACGGACGCGGGGTGCTATCTCGTCGCGGAAGTCTACGGCTGTCGGAATATGATCTTCGTGAAGGACGAGGATGGTCTTTACACGGCTAATCCGAAGACCGATTCGAGTGCCGAGCTGATCCCGGAGATCACCGTCGATGAGCTGATCGCTCGCGATCTGCCGGATCTGATCATCGAACGCCCGGTCTTAGAGCTCATGTGCCGGGCCCGGCATGTGAAATCGGTTCAGGTCATCAACGGGCTACGGCCAGGACTGATCAGGCGTGCGCTCGCCGGTGAGCACGTCGGCACGATCATCTCTGCGGTGTGAACGCCGCTCGCCCCGTTCGTCACGCAACCGAGGAGAACATCATGACCTACACGCTTCCCCATTCCGAACCCTCCTTCGCGGCTAAGGACGTGCCGTCCCCGCTCATGCGCCAGACCCTGCTCGACCGCGAACTCATCCGACCCATCGACCGTCCGGTGATCCCGCTGCTGCCGTGGCTGAACGTCATCGTGATCGGCGGGCGTTCGATCATGGACAAAGGCCGTGACGCGGTGCTGCCGGTCGTCGCGGAGCTGCGTGAGGCGCTGCCGGAGCACCGGATGCTGATTCTCACCGGCCCGGGTATCCGGGGCCGCCACGTACTCGGCATCGGGCTCGATCTCGGTCTGCCGACCGGCGTGCTGGCGGCGCTGGTCTCCGCCGACGCCGAGCAAAACGGGCATCTCATCGCAGCGTTGCTCGCTGAGCAGGGCGTGTCCTACCTGCCACACGCGGCGATCGCGCATCAGCTCGCCGTACACCTGAGCGCCAGCCAGGCCGTGGTGTCCAACGGATACCCACCCTACGAGCTCTATGAGCTCCCGCCCGAGGTGGGCAAGATCCCGCCGCACCGCACGGACACCGGCGCGTTCCTGCTGGCCGATGCCTACGGTGCCGCCAAGACGATCTACGTCAAGGACGTCGACGGCGTATTCACCAGCGACCCGGCGAAAGCCGGAGGGAGTTCCCCAGCGCTCATCCCGCGGGTAGGGGCCGCTGAGCTGCTGGCCATGGACCTCGATGCGCTCCCCGTCGACGCACTGGTTCTTGAGCTCATGACGTACGCCAAGCACCAGAAAGAAATCCACGTCGTCAACGGGCTCACGCCGGGGAACATCACGAAGGCGCTGCAGGGCGAACACGTAGGCACGCTCATTCATGCGGACTGACACGTGTCTCGATGACTACTGACGCGCTGCGCGCGGTGGTTGAGGCGCTGCGCCTGGTAGACCACCATGTCCACGGTGCTGCGACGGGTGAGGTCGACGGTGCGGGGTTCGAGGCCGGTCTCACCGAGTCCCCCTGGCAACCACCTGCGGGCACGACGCATATGGATTCGCAATTGGGCTTCGCGGTCCGCCGCTGGTGCGCCCCGGTGCTCGGCCTCCCCCCGCACGTGGATGCCAGTACTTACCTCGCCCACCGCAGGGAGCTCGGTGCCCAGGAGGTCACCCGGCGGCTTCTCGCCGCGTGCGGGGTCGGATGGTTTCTGGTCGAGACCGGCTACCGAGCCGAGCAGACCCTGGGACCGGCCGAGATGGCGGCCGCCTCCGGCGCGGCTACAGCAGAAATCGTCCGCCTGGAGTCGGTTGCGGAGGAGGTGGCTGGCAGCGGCGTGGCCGCGGGCGACTTCGCCGACCGGCTCGCCTCAACGATGGACGAGCGGTCCAGGAACGCCGTGGGGCTCAAGTCCGTCATCGCCTACCGGTACGGTCTTGACTTCGATCCCGCGCCACCCAGCGTCGATGAAGTGCGCCGCGCTGCCGGGCAGTGGTTGCGGCGACGAGACCGCGGTGAGTTGCGGCTGACTGATCCGGTACTGCTGCGCCACCTGCTCTGGGTGGGTGTCGGACACGGCCTGCCGCTGCAGTTCCACGTCGGATACGGCGATCCTGACCTGACCCTGCACCGCTGTGATCCGTCGTTGATGACCGAGTTCCTGCGCCGGGTGCAGGACCGCCAGGTGCCGGTGCTGCTACTGCACTGCTATCCCTATCATCGCACCGCCGGGTATCTCGCTCACGTATTCCCCCACGTGTACTTCGACGTCGGATTGGCGGTGAACTACACCGGAGCGCGTTGCCGTGCCATCGTCGCGGAGTCGCTGGAAGTGGCCCCGTTCGGCAAGGTGTTGTTCTCCTCCGATGCATGGGGACCGGCCGAGCTGCACTATCTCGGAGCCGTGCTATGGCGGCGCGCCATGGCCGCCGTCCTTGGTGAGTGGTGGGAGTCGGGGGAGTGGTCGGAGACCGACGCGGTGCGCGTTGCCCAGATGGTGGGTGCAGGCAACGCGACACGCGTCTACCGGTTGGCGGAGCTGGGCCGCTTGTGACCGGGCACACCTCTGCGCGGGTGCACGTAGCCCTGATTATTGTCACCGAGGTCCCAGCGAAAGATGGGTATTAGGTGCTTTGGCCTCCCTTGCTAGGTCGGGAATTTCTACCACCTCCACGCCGGCATTGATAAGAAATTCATAGCCTTGGCAATCTGCAACAAAGAGACTAGGCTCTCGCCATGCAATGACAACGCGAGAAATTCCCGCGGCGAGAATGAGCTGGGTGCAGGTATGCGGACGTGACTTTCGTTGCGAGCAGGGTTCCAATGTGCTGTAAATCGTGGCTGTCTTCAGGCGGTGGTCGCCATGTGCCAGCTTCGCCAGCGCCGACTCTTCGGCATGGACATGACTGTCGATCTCTCGGGAGTATCCACGACTGATCTCTTCCCCATTCTGATCAACAATTACGGCACCGACAGAGTAGGCGCCGGGACTCGGTGGACACTGGTGAGCCAGCTCTATGGCCACCCTCATCCACTCGTAGTCCGTAGGAGTCGGCCGAGGCATCTAATCCTCTCTTCGCCGGTTCGCGCCGGTTGCCCGGAGAAGGGGTCCCACGGTGGTCTCATCAAGGATGCCGCCGTCGAAGACGAACACCACGAATTCGGTGCGGGAATCCTGAGGGCGCACCTAGTCCACGACCAGCAGCCGCCCAATGTATGCTGCCGCCGACATCGCCCGAATCCTCCGTTAGACCGTTACCCGGATCTGTCGCAGGATCGCCTCCGCGCCCTGCTCCAGCATCGTGCGGGCGAGTGTTTCCCCCAACAGCTGGGCATCAACACCGGTCGCGGAGGACAACACACGCTGTGTCCCATCTAGCGACGTGACCTGCGCCGTAAGCTTCAGTCTCGCTCCGGACAGCACCGCATACGCGCCCACCGGCACGGAGCAGCCGCCGTGCAACTCGGCCAGCAGCGCCCGCTCCGCACGAACTGCGGCGTCCGTGGCGGGATCCCCGTAGAAATTCAGCATCTCCACCAGCTCGGTGTCAGCGGAGCGTAGCTGAATGCCCATGGCCCCTTGCCCTGGAGACGGAGGGAAATCATCAAGTGGGAGTAGCTCGGTGATGCTGTCCTCCAACCCGAGGCGCCGGAGGCCAGCCGCGGCTAACACGACCGCGTCCATTCCAGCTTTCAACTTCGCGAGCCTCGGTGGCACGTTCCCCCGAATGGGGACAACATCAAGATCCGGGCGCAGTACCTTCAACTGCGCGATCCGCCGGGGCGACCCGGTACCTACCCGAGCACCGCGCCGGAGCCCGGCAAGTGTCGAACCGCACAGCGCGTCATGAATGTCTTCCCGCCGCGGCGTCACCGCGAGCACCAAGCCATCAGGCATCGCCGTCGGCAGATCCTTGAGGCTGTGCACCGCGATATCGATCCGGCCCGCTAACAGTTCCTGCGCCAGCTGGTTGGAGAACGCGCCGCTCCCGTTCCCCGTCGCGCCGCTGACCTCGCGGAGCGAGCTCGTGCGGTCCCGGTCCCCGTCCGTCATCACGACCCGGTTCGTGAACTTCACCACCGGGCAACCGCCTAACCGGGCCAGGAACTCCGCCACCATCGCCTGCGCAAGACGACTGCCACGAGCTCCCACGACCACGGTGTCCATACCTGAAGGCTACTGGCGTCCCGTTCCTCGGCGACGCACCCATCCCCCTGTCCCGGGGAAGGGTGGCAAAAGTCACAAAGGAGCGCTAATCGGCGTCGAGGGCTATGCGGCCGGGTTGCAGCGTCCGCGCTACCAACGCCCGGCTCAGGCCGGGCAGCGCAACGGCAAGCCGACGGTGCCGGGGCACGGCCACCCGATGGGACAGAATATTGTACTCGGCCGCCTCGATCTCGTTCAGGATGCCGCCGTACAGGCTGAATGCGGTGGCCACGCAAGCCCGCGACACTGGCGCGAGCATCGGGATCCCTGGTGCCGCCCGACGGTAAATCGCCCGGGTGCGGGCCACCAGGTAAGCCAGCGCGCGGCGGACCCGGGGATCGGACCGCCCGGTGCTGCGACACCGCACCAACAGCTCCCGGTCCACCCCGTACGCAGCTAGCTCGTCGGCAGGTAAGTAGACGCGCCCACGGTCGAGATCCTCCCCGACGTCGCGGAGGAAGTTGGTGATCTGGAAGGCGACGCCCAGCGCGGCGGCGTGCGGCTCGGCCTGCTCCCGAGGCACCACAGTGCCCAGCACCGGCAACACCTGCAACCCGATCACCGCCGCCGAACCGTGCACGTAGCTGGCCAGCTCATCGAAGGTCCGGTAAGCGGCCACCCCACCTTGTTGCACCGGCAGGTCCATCCGCATTGAGACCATGAAATCCGTGAAGTGCTGCGGGTCGATCCGGTAACGGATTGCGGTGTGCACCGGCGCAGCCAGCACCGGATGGTCCGAGTGTCCCCGCTCCAGCCCGTCGCGTAGCTGCTGAGTCAGGGTGTCGAGCTCGGCGAGGCGCTGCGACCAGGGCCGGGCGTCGGTCAGATCGTCCACGATCTCGTCGACGTAGCGAGCCAGCCCATACAGCGCGTGGATCGCCGGCCGGACCGCAGGCGGTAAAAGCCGGGTCGCCAAGAAATAGGTGCGGCCGTGCACCGCGTTGAGTTCTCGGCAGCGGGTATACGAGGCCCGCAGCATGGCCTCGGTGATGCCTGCTGCGTCCAACTCGCGACTCATGCCGTCGTTGCCGGTACGGGATCGGTGCGCAGCGTGCGGCGACGCACGTGTAGGGGATCGTGGTGGAGCAGCGCGGTAGCTGCGATCAGCGAGCCGGCCGTCGTCCCGAGTTGGTACGGCCAGGAGTCGAACGCACTCTCCCCGGTGGGGTAGGTGGCCAGCACCAGCCAGGTGGATCCCGCGACCACCCACGCGAGCGGACTGCGCCGCCAGGGTGCAGCCGCGGCGAGGACGAGCGCCCAGGTGAGATACCAAGGCAGGGTCGCCGGTGCCAGCAACGCCGACCACAGCAGCGTGATCGCTGCCCGGCGCGTGGCGTCGGGACTGCCGTCCCGGGCCAGCCACCACTGCCGGGCGAAGACGGCCAGGAAGATCCCGGAGCCCAGGATCCGGCAGACGAGAATGAATGGCCCACTGCTGACGTCATGGAACGGCGACGTCACGGCGTGGACGAGCTGGCCCGCGCCGGTGGGCAGCGACATCCAGTTGACGATCAGCGAGGGTGCGTTGAGGGCGGAAATCCAGCCGAGACCAACCCCGGACAGCATGGTGATGCCGGTGAACACGACCGTGAACACCGCCAGACTGCCGGTGCCGGCCCGCAGCAGCGCCGCTCCTCGGTTGCCGGGCAGGCGGGCCGTCCAGATCCACACCAGGAACGGCAGTGCGATCCCGGCCGGTGCCTTTATCGCCATCGCCACCGTGACCAGTGCGATCCCGGTGACGTGCCGATGCTGCAACACCAGCAGCGTGCCCACCGCCAGCAGGCCGATCATGAGCAGATCGTTGTGTGGTCCGCCCACCAGGTGCACGACGGTGAGCGGGTTGGCGACCACCAGCCAGAGCGTGACCGTGCGGTTACCGCCGAGCTGGTCAGCCAGCCGGGGTAGGGCGAACACCAGGAGTCCCAGACCCGTGAGCAGCACCAATCGCATGCCGATCACACCCGCGATTGCGTCCTCGTCGGTCAACCAGCTCATGGTCTTGGCGATGACAATGAAGAGCGGACCATACGGTGCCGGGGTGGTCTGCCATGCGTAATGCACGTTGTCGGCGATGGGTCCCGGCGGTAGCTCCGAGGGTCCGACCTGGTATGGATTCAGTCCGCGCAGCGCGAGCGCACCCTGCGCCAGATAGCTGTAGACGTCTCTGGTGAACAGCGGCGGTGACAGCACCATCGGTGTGACCCACGCCGCACTGGCGACCAGCACGTGCTGGACAGTCGCGGTGCCGGCCATGACGTCGCGGCCCAGACGCACCCAGGCCCACACGATCATCCCGACGCCGAGGTAGAGCGCGATGGTGGCCAGGTCGCGACCGTGGCCGTAGCGCATCCAGGACAGCGGCCCCCCGGTGAGCAGCGGGTCGGTGACGAGGATGCCGCCGGCCCCGATCGCAGTGCTGGCCAGCAAGACCGAACCCGCCAGCCCGAGCAGCACGGTGGCCGACAGCAGCCGGCCAGGGAGCAGTCGGTCCAGCAGCAACACGGGTTCGGTCCGCTGGACGGTGTCATGACCGGGATCGAGAGATGCGTAGCCGGGACCGGCTGTCGGGGACGGTGCGGTCGACGTCATGGCGGCCCGTATGTTTCCACAGCGCAGACTCGGCGCGACCAGTGGTGGCCTTGTCGTGACACATTGGTAACCCAGTCTCCATAAGCCGATCTCGGATGATCTCGTCGTGTCAGCCGCTCATGGCGGCACCCCGCCGGGCTCCTGCGGCAGTGATCCGGGCTGCGGCGAGCCGGCCGGAGATGATCGCGGTGGGGACCCCGACGCCGGGCGTCGTACCGCATCCGGCGAGCACCACGTTTACCCGTCCGCGGGCGAGATTCGACGGGCGGAACGGCCCGGTCTGGGCGAAAGTGTGCGCGGCGGAGAACGGCGTGCCGACCGCCAGCCCCTGAGCCGCCCAGTCAGCGGGGGTGACGAGCTGCTCGACCTCGATGGTGTCGCCGAGGTCGGCCAAGCCCCGATTCTCCAGCGTGCTGACCAGCTCATCGCGGTACGCCGGCCCGAGGGTGGCCCAGTCCAGGGGCGCGGTGTGCAGGTTAGGGCAGGGCGCGAGCACGTACAGCAGCTCGCGTCCGGCCGGCGCAAGGGTCGGGTCTGTGGCGGTCGGACGGGTGATCAGCAGCGACGGGTCGGTCATCAGCCGTCCGTGATAGATGATCTCGTCGAAGGTGCTCTCCCATGCCTGGCCGAACAGGATCGTGTGGTGAGCCAGCCCGGCCCAGCCCGGCCCGGTGCCCGGTCGGATCCCGGCATGCAGCACCACCGCCGAGGGCGACCAGCGCAGCGGTACCGCCCGCCGTGGAGCCCTGCCGAGCAGCCGGTGCACCACTGGGAGATCAGGAGTGAGCACCACCGCGTCGGCGGCGATCCGTTCACCGTCTGCGGTGCGCACGGCTGTGACGCGATCCCCAGAGTGCTCCAAGGCTATCACCGCGCTGCCGTAGCGAAGCCGCGCGCCAGCGTCAGCGGCGGCGTCGGCCATCGCCTGGGGCACCGCCCGCATTCCCCCACGAGGGAACCAGACACCGGCCACGGTGTCCATGTAGGCGATCACCGCGTAGGCACCCAGGGCGCGCTGGGGGGGTACCCCAGCGTAGAGCGCTTGGAAGGAGAACAGTCGCTGTAATCGCTTGTCGCTCAGAAAACGGCCGACCTGGGGGCCGAGCCGGCCGAAGCCGCCCAACGCGGCCAGTGTGACCAGCTCGCGGATCGCGTCACGGCCAGCCACCAGATCCAACGGGGAGTCGAAGTTGCCGCCGATGAACCGGCCGATCTCGACCTGGTAGAGCCGCGTCAACCAGTTCCGTAAGCGCCGGTAGCCGTCCGCTTCCGCTGGCCCGGCCACCGCCCTGACCTCGGCCTCCATCGCCTCCGCGTCGGTGTGCACGTCGATCACCGACCCGTCCGCGAAGCGAGCCCGATACGCGGGGTGCAGCGCCACCAGATCCAGCCGCGCAGTGATCGAGTCGCCCACGGCGGCCAGCGCCTCGTCGATCAGCTCAGGCATGGTGAGCACGGTGGGGCCGGTGTCGAGATGATAACCCGCGAGATCTGTCCGTCCGGCTCGACCACCAGGATGAGGCTGGGACTCGATCAGGGTCACCTGCCGTCCGGCCCCGAGCAGGTGCAGCGCGGCCGAGAGCCCAGCCAGCCCTGCACCGACGATTACCACGTGGTCGGTGGGTCCCGGTACGGTGCGCACGGGTGCACGTTAGCGTGGTCGTGAGTGGGTAACAGGGTCACCGCACTCAAGAGCACTCACAAGGTTCTGCAGGTCGCCTGTGTCGCCAGCTCGGTCAGCTGGGCGCTCGCCGGCTCGGCCAGATCGGCTGTGCACAGTTCGGCCAGGGCGGAGTCGGTCAGCTCGGTGATCCGGCGCTCGACCTCGGCCACCGCGCCGAGTTCGAGCAGCAGCTCACGGATCGTGGTCACCGTGTCCTCATCCACATGTGGGTCCCCGATCGCGCCGCGCAACAAGTCGGCGGCGGCAGGGTGTTGCCTGTCGGCGGCGCGCAGACCGTAGGCCAACAGCAACGCCCGCTTGCCCTCGCGAAGATCGTCACCGGCGGGCTTGCCGGTGATCACCGGGTCGCCAAACATGCCCAGCAGGTCGTCGCGGA
>DATEMN010000385.1:0-3342 GCA_035275565.1 Pseudonocardiaceae bacterium
TTTGATCAGATACAAGGTCAGCTCCTCTACTTTCTGGAGCAACGTCATGGTGAACTCACCCAGACTGACCCCTGGAGACGAGAAGTGATGCCGCGCACCTTTTCGCGTTCGCGTATGAAGCCAATTCACTGGCCTCGCGAGCTTGCGACCCCACTGGCCCGCAGAGGCGTTCTCCCTCGGGCGCTCAGGCGAAGACAGGAGCCGAAGTTTCGCATCTTTGCACTAAAGGGCCGAAGGGGGAGATAATCCTTACGTTACAATATCGCCGGGGTTGACAACCCTATTAGGGAGAGTTCACCTATTCGGCCCATTTATCCCTGAAAGGGTGACGCCTGGGGTCAACATCACGGAATGCTACTGCGCGGACCACGTGACCAGCGCGGCTCAGTCCCGGCTGACGGCGGGCTGCGCCGCGGTCAGCAGCCGGCCGATCTCGCGCAGGCCCGGGAGATCGTGAACATCGACCGCCAGCGCGGGAGCGGTGGCCACCGCCACCGTCGGATGGGCTCGCCGGAACCGGGCCAGCAGCCGGCGTTCGCGCCCGGCCAACGCCACCCGGTCGGCGTGCAATCGCAGCACCGCTGCGGCCAGTGGCGCCGTGCCCTGCTGTTCCAGTGTCTCGGCCACCGTCTCAGCCCGTGCCGCCGGGAGGTCGGCGAGCACCGGATGGGTCCGGTTGAGCACCAGCCCGGCCAGCGGCATTGACTCGGTGGCCAACCGGTCCACGAAATAGGCCGCCTCACGCACCGCGTCGGCCTCCGGAGTAGCGACCACCAGGAATGCCGTGCCCGGCGCGCGGAGCAGCTCGTAGGTCGCGGTGGCGCGCTCCCGGAACCCGCCGAACATGGTGTCGAAGGCTTGCACGAACGCCGACGCGTCGGCCAGCATCTGGCCACCGAGGATCGCCGACACCGCTCTGGTGAACAGCCCGAACCCGACACCTACCAGCCGGCGCACGCCGCGACCGCCGGCCCGCACCGGGCCGGACAGCAGCCGGATCATCCGCCCGTCCAGCAGCGACGAGAGCCGCTGCGGGGCGTCCAAGAAATCCAGCGCGGAGCGCGACGGCGGCGTATCGACCACGACGAGATCCCAGTCACCGGCCCCCACCAGCTGACCCAGCTTCTCCATTGCCATGTACTCCTGCGTCCCGGCGAACGACGAGGAGATGGTCTGGTAGAAGGGATTGGCGATAATCTGGGCGGCCCGCTCGGGGCTCGCGTGCGCGTGCACCATCTCATCGAAGGTGCGCCGCATGTCCAGCATCATCGCGTACAGCCGGCCACCGGCCGCGGCGATCTCCCCGGTCGGTGCCACCAGGCGGGGATTGTTGGTCAGCTCGCGCAACCCCAGGGACTGCGCCAACCGCCGTGCGGGGTCGATCGTGAGCACCACCACCGACCGGCCTCGCTCGGCCGCCCGCAGCGCGAGTGCCGCGGCTGTCGTCGTCTTCCCCACCCCTCCTGCGCCGCAGCAGACCACCACCCGGGTGCCCCGGCTGTCGAGCAGCGCGTCGATATCCAGTGGGGGTGGCGGGCTCATCGCACTCCCTGCTCGCGCAGCACTTCGGCGAGTTCGTAGACCCCGCCGAGATCGACGCCGTCGGTCCCGACCTCGGTGAGTTCCGGCAGTTCGATCAGCGGCAGGCCGGCGTCGGCGAGCTTGATGCGAGCCTGCTGCTCGGCGTCTACCCGCATCGCGTGCTCCACGGTCTCGGCGACCAAGCCGTCGAGCACGGCCGGGTCCAAATCCAGCCCGGCGGCGAGTAGCTCGGTGCGCACCCGGTCGGCATCGACCTGGCCGTTGGCTGCCGGGTTCACCGACCGAGCAGGCAGCCGGGGTGGCCGGGCCCGGTTGACCAGCACGGCACCTGGCCGTAGGTCCGCCAAGTCCAGCTCGGCGACGGTCTCCAGGGTCTCGGCCACCGGCAGGTCCTCTAGCAGGGTGACGATGTGGACCGCGGTGTCCGCCGAGTGCAGCAGCCGCACCACCCCTTCGCTCTGGTGGTGGATCGGGCCCACCTTGGCCAGGTCGGCCATCGCCCTGGTGACGTCGAGGAACTTCACCACCCGCCCGGTCGGTGGGGCGTCCAGCACCACCGCATCGTAGGTGTGAATACCTTTCTCCGCTCGGGTGGTCGCCTCCTTGACTTTGCCGGTGAGCAGCACGTCTCGCAGCCCGGGCGCCAGCGTTGTAGCGAATTCGATCGCGCCCATCCGGCGCAGGGTCCGGCCCGCGAAGCCCAGGTTGTAGAACATCGCGAAGTACTCCAGGAGGGCTTCCTCGACGTCCACCGCCAGCGCCCGGACCTCACCGCGGCCGGGGGCGACCGCGATGCGCCGCTCCTGGTAGGGCAGCGGCGGGGTGTCGAACAGATGGGCGATGCCCTGCCGTCCCTCGACCTCCACCAGCAGCGTCCGCGCGCCCCCGGTGGCCAGTGCCACCGCCAGCGCGGCGGCCACCGTCGTCTTGCCGGTCCCGCCCTTGCCGGTGACGACGTGCAGGCGGGCCCGGGCGAGCTCGTCAGGCCATCCAGGTGACATGCCGTGAGCTTAGGTCGCTGCGCGACCCGTGAGTGGCAAACAGTGTTCCCGCCGTCAATGCCACTCACGGGTCGCGTAGCGGCATTCGCTAACGTGCTCGCATGACCACCTGGGAGTACGCGACTGTGCCGCTGTTGACGCATGCCACCAAGCAGATCCTCGACCAATGGGGCGCCGACGGCTGGGAGCTGGTCACCGTGACGCCCGGGCCGACCGGCGAGCAGCTGGTGGCCTACCTCAAGCGTCCGAAGTGAGCTGGTCAGATCGGCTGACCGAGCTCGCGTTGGTGCTGCCGTCGGTGGCCACCCCGGCCGGGATGTACTTGCCTGCGGTGCGGAGTGGATCGCTGGTGTTCACCTCTGGGCAAATTCCACTAGTCGACGGTGTGCTGGTGGCCACCGGCAAGCTCGGTGCCGAGATCGACACCGAGCACGGTCGGCAGCTGGCACGTGTCTGTGCGCTCAACGCCCTGGCAGCGGTGGACGGCCTGGTCGGGCTCGACGCGGTGGTCCGGGTGGTCAAGGTGGTCGGGTTCGTGGCCTCGGCACCCGGGTTCACCGCTCAGCCCGCCGTGCTCAACGGAGCCTCGGCGCTGTTCGGTGAGGTGTTCGGGGAGGCGGGGGCGCATGCCCGCTCCGCGGTCGGCGTGGCTGAGCTGCCTTTAGGCGCTCCGGTCGAGGTCGAGCTGATCGTTGAGGTGCCCTGAGCTTTCGGCTACACCGGCACGATCTCGCGGTGGCCGACGCCCTTGTGGCGCGGCGGTTAGCCCAGTGAGACGGGGTTGACCCAGGTCAAGTCT
>DATEMN010000386.1:0-11173 GCA_035275565.1 Pseudonocardiaceae bacterium
GGTGGCTGATCGTCCGCGCTCTCGGACAGCTGCTCCACCAGCGCGGGTGCTTTTCCCATGATATCCAACGCGGTCCGGGTCTTTGTCAACTCCGCCTCGAGTTTCGCATTCCGAGCCCGGAGCCGTTCCAACTCGACGGCCTCCTCCGACCGTTTCGGACGTTTCTCCGCCCGCCGGGAACCCGCCACCGCTTCCAGCGCCCCATGATTGTCGGGTGAGCGGCCTCACAGTGGCGGTCGTGTCAGCAGGTTGCCAGTCTGGTTCCTGTCAGATGCGCAGCGTGAGCGGCTGTGGGAGTTCCCAGCGGAGATCGACGACAAGGCGCTGGACCGCTTGTTCACGCTCAGCGGTGCCAACGTGGCCGAGGCTCGCCAGCGCCGTCGCAACGGGATCGACTGAGATGGTCGTCGCGGCGGTGCGGGCCGCAGATGCTGGGGTTTTACCTCAACGACGTGATCATGACTCCGGTCTGCCGACCCGAAATGGTGGTTTTTAGTCCGCTAATGCTGCTACCCGGGACCGGAGCAGGTCCTCGGCGGTAGGCTGTGCGCGAGCCGGCTTGGTGGAGCGAGTGCATCGAAGTAGGAGCCATGTCCGACGCGTCATCCCACCCCGTTGATCGCCGGCTCGTCATGCACATGGGGATGAACAAGGCCGGGTCGACGTCCCTTCAGATCGGATTCGTCCGCAATCGCGACCGGCTCGCCGAGTACGGGGTGCACTATCCCCCGCATCGCTCGGACGCCGCAGCGCTGAGGGGCGCCCCCCTGAGTGGGAACGGGCCGGATCTCCGTCCGCTCCTCCAGCACGAGCTGCACCCTGCGCCCGCCGAAATGGGCCGGATGATGGACAGGTTCCTCGCGACCATCCTGGAGGGGCCGGCGGCGACGATTCTGTACTCCTCTGAGGAGTTGTATCGCTTTGATGAGCAATGCCTGCATGAGTTCGCAGAGAAGATTCGCGCAGCCGGTATCCGTCTCCAAGTTGTCCTAGTCGTCCGCGACGTCACACCGTACCTACTCTCGGCTTATTCGCAACAGGTACGCCGGCATCGCTTCACCGGCTCCTTCTGGGATTACGTGACAGGGGAAGAAGGCACCGACTATCCGCTCCGGCACCTCGCCTACCGCCCCAAGATGCGCGCCCTCCATGACGTTCTCGATACTGGCGACCTGCTTCTGGTTCATTACGATTCTGCGCGGGACTCTCTGCTCGAGAGGTTCCTGGCAGGTACCTTCGGCCTCCAGGACTTGAGCGGTTTGGAGGTCTCCGCCGGAACCGTCAATCGAGGGCTCACGGCGAGCGAAGCGGCGGTTCTCAGACAGCTCAACACGCGAACGGACGAAGATACTGCCACCGTCATCGCCTGGTTGATGCAGGAGCAACCGGCGCGTGGCGCGAGGCTCGCCGTGTCTGCCAGGGAGTTCCGGGCAATCGAAGAGATGTACGGGGACGACGTTGCCTGGGTGAACGCCCAACTCTTTCGCGCCGAGGTGCTGGGCCTTGCGGGCGACGTCGCAGTCCTCTCGAACGATGACGAGACGAGACAACCGTCGCACGACGCGCTCATGGAGCAGTTCACGAACCTGGCCTATGCGACCCACCGTATCTTCACGGATCGGCAGAGGCTTCGAGACTTATGCATGCGAAAGCCTCCTTGAAGAAGTACAGGCCGATAGCAGCCCGGAACGAGGACAAGAAGGTCTTCAGTGGCCTTCTGTAATCCGTGAAGAGAATCCGCCATGTCTTCAGGCTGGCGACGCTCGCTCGACGGGCGCACGAAGTGAGCTAATTTGATTATTGTAGTCACGCTCACTCATGGACAGGTCACGGCTTGGCATCGTCAGGTTGACGGGCTGGGGTGTTCGGTTGCTTGGTGTGGGTGGGTCAGACTGGGTTCGTGGAGGCCACGCTGTCGTCGTTGTACAACGGGGATGAGCGGGATACGGCGAAAAGGGGCCGTTGAGGCGCGCGGTCGAAGCCTGAGAGCTTGGTTCAAGGTCGGGGGTTCGACGCGCGCCTAGGGTCGCTGGGTGTGGTGGGGTATCTGGAGGTTGGCGCGGAGATTGCCCGGCGGGTGCGGTCTGGGGATCTTGGGCCGGGTGCGGTGCTGTCCTCGGTCCGGGCTCAGGCCCGCGAGCGTGAGACGACGGCCTCGACGATCAGCCGTGCCTATCGGTATTTGGCTGAGGCTGGGGTGATCATCCTGGCGGATCGGCGTCGGGCCCGGGTTGCGCCTGAGGGGGCGATCGCGGCGGCTCGGTTGTTGGAGGTTGCGCGGGTGTTCCGGCTGGCTGGCAGCGATGATCCGGCGTTGCAGATCGTGCTGGCTCATGCCGGGGGCACGGTGGTCACGGTCTGTCCTCGGACGAGTTTCCAGGGGTTGCGGGCCTTGGTGCGGGGTGATGCTGATGGTGCCGCTGTTCATCTGCGGCACCGCTGCGGGGTGTATAACGCTCCCTCCGCGGTCGCGCTGCTTCGCGGCCGCGGCCCTGTCTTGCTGCATCTGTGGCGTCGCGAGCAGGGGCTGCTGGTTGCCCCGGGTAACCCGGGCGGGGTCACCGGGCCCGCCGACCTGGCCGGGTTGCGGGTGGCGAAACGTGAGGTCGGCGCCGGCACCCGGGTCCTGCTCGACCAGTTGCTCACCAGTGCGGGCATCGCTCCCGACGACGTGGCTGGTCCCGAGCTCGGATCCCATCTGGAGATCGCCTTGGCGGTGGCCTCGGGCATCGCCGACGTTGGTCTGGGCGTGCGTGCCGCCGCCAACGGTCTGGGCCTCGACTTCATCGCGGTGGCCTGGGAGTGCTACGACATCGCGCTCGCTGAAGATGCTTTGGGCGCGGCCCGGCCGCTGATCACCGCCCTGCGCGATCCCGCGGTGCGGGCCTCGATCATCGCCTTGGGTGGTTACGATCTCGCCTGGGCCGGCACCGTCGAATCACTCACCGGGGCGGCGACTGGGTCACGTTCGATCTAGTGGGCGCGGTGTCGCGTTGTGACGCGGGTCAGTGCGGGGCAGATGGGTCTGCTCAGACTGTGGTGCATGCCTGATCAGATCGGTTGCCCCGCCGCGAACGCGGATCCCGACCCGACCCGTCCGTCATCGGGCCCTTCGGCCCGGACCACACCCGGCGGTCAGCACGCGGGCCGCCGGGTGTGGTTGACCCCGGGTGTGGGGGGGATCGGGACGGCGAGCTTGGTGGCCGATGTCGGCCATGAGGTGCCCACCGCGTTGATGGCGAGCTTTGTGACCTCGACGTTGGGGGCACCGGCCGCAGCGCTGGGGTTGATCGAGGGGATCTCCGATGCGTTGGCTGGCACCGGCCGCTTTGTTGGGGGCGCTCTGGCCGATGATCCCCAGCGCCGCCGCACCGTCGCGGTCGGCGGGTATTCCGCCACCGCGGTGCTCTCCGCGCTGATCGGGGTGACGGCCTCGGTCGCGGCTGCGGGGGTGTTGCGGGGGGCGGCGTGGGCGGCCCGGGGACTGCGCGTTCCGGCCCGCAACGCACTGCTGGCCGATGTGGTGGCGGCCTCGGCGTACGGGCGGGCCTATGGGTTTGAGCGCACGATGGACAACCTCGGCGCGATCGTCGGTCCGCTGCTCGCACTGGGGTTGGTGTCACTGGTTAGCATCCGGGCCGCGATCCTGGTGTCTGTCATCCCAGGTCTGCTGGCCGCGGTGGCGATCGTGTACGCGATCCGCCAGGCGCAGCTACCGAAGATCACTGAGCGGAAGAAGCTGCGGTTCCAGGTCCGCCCGGTGCTGCGGGGCCAGTTGGGGCGGGTGATCGCTGGGTTCACCGCGTTCGAGGTGGGCAACGTCGCGGCTACTCTGTTGATCCTGCGCGCCACCAATGTGCTGACCCCCGGCTACGGGGTGCACGCGGCCACCCGAATCGCCATCGCCTTGTACGTGGCCTATAACCTCGCGGCCACGGTCACTTCGTTCCCGGCCGGTGGGCTGTCGGACAAGCTCGGCCGGCGCGGTCCGCTGCTGGTCACCGCGCTGGGAGTGGGCGCGTTCGGGCTTGCCTATCTCGTCTTCGCTGTCTCGGGTCCGGCGATCCTGGTGTTGGGGGTCGCCTTTGTGTTGGCCGGGATCGGCATCGGTTGCGCGGAGACCGCCGAAAACGCCGCCGTCGCCGCGGTCGCCCCGCCCGAGCTGCGGGGGTCGGCCTTCGGGCTGTTGGCCACCGTCCAAGCCGCGGGCAATCTCGCCGCCAGCGCCATCGCTGGGCTGCTCTACACCCTCGCCTCACCCACGGTGGCGTTCACCTACCTGGCGATCTGGATGCTCATCGCCCTCGCGACCCTGGGCTGGGCCGCTCGGCGCGAGAGGCCTTCCCTCGCGCGTTGATCCCCATCGAGCACCTCCCCCCTCCCGACCACGCCAACAGTGCTGACAATCAACCCGCGCACCGCACTGACATCGTCGTTGCGCTCCGCAAAGCGAGGGAGGGCTCCCGGTGGCGTCGATCGAGCGGACGGCGTATCCACGGTTCCGCCGGGCGGTGTCGGCACGCGAGCTGCAGGAGTCGTTCACCCCGGGACTGGCCGAGATCCAGTGGGCTCGGGAGCGCACCCGGTCTGCGGAGCATCTGCTGGCGCTGGTGGTGTGGTTGAAGTCGTTTCAGCGCCTGGGCTACTTCCCGGACGTGTGGGAGGTGCCGGTGGCGGTGGTCGAGCACGTCCGGGGCTATCTGGCCATGAGTGCCGCGGTGGAGCCGGTGCAGGATTCCGAGCGCACCGCCAAGCGGCATCGCAGCTGGGTACGCCAGCGGCTCGGGGTGGTCTATGACATGGAACAAGCCCGCAAACTGGCGGAGCAGGCGATCTGGGAGGCGGCCCAAACCAAGGACAATCCGGCCGATCTGATCAATGTGGCGCTGGAGGAGCTGGTGCGGGCCCGGTTGGAGCTGCCCGCGTACTCCACCTTGGACACAATGGCGGCCCGGATCCGCACCGAGGCCAACGCCGGGTTCCACGCCCTGGTGCACGGCCGGATCGCAGGACCGGCGCGTGAGGGGCTGGTGGAGCTGCTGCGGGTCGACCCGGTGACCCGGCGCAGCCGGTTCGACGACCTGAAACGCACCGCTGGCGCGGCCACGCTGGCGCGGTTCAAGGAGCACCTGGCGCACCTGGCCTGGCTGGATTCCCTGGGCTCGACAGCCGCCTGGGTGGCCGGCGTGCCGGCGGCGAAGGTGTCGCATTTCGCCGCGCAAGCCCGGGTCGCCGATGCCGGCGACCTACGGGACATGGGCCAGGAGAAGCAGGTGGTGCTCATTGCCTGCTTGCTGCACACCTCCCGGATCCGCGGCCGAGACGAGCTGGCGACGATGTACTGCAAGCGCCTGGCCGCCGTCCACAAGCAGGCCAAGGATCGATTCGAGACGCTGCGGGAGTCCAGCCGCGCGGAGACTGAACGCCTGGTCGAGGTGTTCGGTGACGTGCTGGCCGTCGTGCGGGAGTCCATGGAGATCTCGGAATCCGAAGCCGCCACTGGTGAGGTTGACCAGTCGAGCACGGTGTGGGAACGCACCGGGCAGGCGGTGCTGGCCACCCTGAACGCGGCCGGTGGTGTGGGTGAGCTGTCCATCAGTCACGAGCAGGTCTCGGCGTTTCACGACGGGAACTACCTGCCGTTTTTGGAGAAGTTCTACCGCCGTAACCGCTCGACGCTGTTCGATCTGCTCGACGTGCTGCACCTGGTGGCCACCACCAACGACCGCACCGTGCTCGACGCGGTTCAGTTCCTGCGGGTCAACCGGCGGCGCAGCGGCGAGTACGTCCCCGACCACCTCGAGGGTGAGCCGGTGGACCTGTCGTTCGCCTCCGATGCCTGGATGACAATCATCCGGGACCGGCGCCGGCCCACCAGCCTGGTCCGGCGGCATTTCGAGGCGTGCGTGTTCAGCTATCTGGCCGCCGAGCTGCGCGCCGGGGACATCGCGGTGGTCGGGTCGGAGTCCTACGCCAACCTGCACGAGCAGTTACTGAGTTGGGAGGACTGCCAGCCACTGCTGGCCGACTACTGCACCGAGGTGGGCCTGCCCGCCGATGCCGGCGGCTTCCGGGCCGAGTTGGAACAACAGCTGACCACGCTCGCCGCGGCGGTGAACGCTGGATACCCGGACAATGCCGATCTGCTCATCGAAGACGGCCGGCCGGTCCTGAAACGGCGCCGCGGCCGCCAGCGCCGGGCCTTGGCATTGGCACTGGAGAAGACGCTGCTGTCCCGGCTGCCGGAACGAAGCCTGCTCGACGTACTGACCCGCACCGCGTACTGGACCGAATGGCCCCGACACTTCGGCCCAGTGTCGGGCTCCGATCCCAAGATCAGTGATCCGATCGGCCGGTACGTGCTGCTCACGTTCACCTACGGGGCCAACCTGGGCCCCTACCAGATGTCCCGACACATGGGCGGCAAGATCTCCGCGCACCAGCTCGCCACCGGGTGGGCGCACGCAGCACCGGAACGCATCGACGCGGCGAAGACCGACGTGATCAACTCCTTCGTGCGGCTTGACCTGCCCCAGATATGGGGTGACGGATCCACCGCGGTGGCCGACGGGTCCCAAATCGACACCTGGGAGAACAACATCCTCGCCGAAAGCCATATCCGCTACGGCGGTTATGGCGGGATCGCCTACCGACACATCGCCGACAACTACATCGCCCTGTTCTCCCGTTTCATCCCCTGCGGCGCGTGGGAAGCGATCTACATCATCGACGGGCTGCTCGCTAACACCTCCGACGTGCAGCCAGACAAGATCCACGCCGACACGCAGGGCCAGTCGCTGCCGGTGTTCGGCCTGGCCCACTTGTGCGGGTTCGAGCTGCTACCGCGCATCCGCAACTGGCGGGACCTGGAGTTCCACCGCTCGTCGAGAACGGTCACCTACTCCCACATCGACGCACTGTTCGGCGAGCCCGGCCGCAACGTCATCAACTGGACGTTGATCGAAACCCACTGGAGCGACCTGATGCGGGTCGTGCTCTCGATCCGGGCCGGGAAGCTGTCGTCGATCGCACTACTGCGACGACTGCGCCACGACTCCCGCAAAAACAAGCTCTACCGGGCATTTCGGGAGTTGGGCCGGGTCATCCGCACCATCGTGCTGCTGCGGTACCTCTCTGAGCCGGCGCTGCGGGACTCGATCGCGGTGCTGACCAACCGGATGGAGTCGTTCAACGGCTTCTGCCAGTGGCTGCAATTCGGCAGCGACATCATCGCTGACAATGATCCCGACCACCAGGACAAGCTCGTGAAGTTCAACGAGCTCATGGCCAACTGCATGATCTATAACACCACCGTGGACCTGACCGCTCTGGTCAACGACCTCGTCGCCGAAGGACAGACCGTGCACCGCGAGGACCTGGCCACCATCTCCCCCTACATCACCAGCAAGACCCGTCGCTTCGGCGAATGGGCCCTGGACCTCACCCCACCACCGGCCATGATCGGACGTCTGAACCTGCCCGAGCTTGAGCCTGACGAGCCCTCCGAGCCGCGCTGCAAGGTCAGGGCGCCCCTGTTCTCCCGAAACTGACCCCAGGTACAGGTACTCCGTAGCACGTCCCGGAGCTTGCCTATTCGTCGAGCTGTCCCTCAGCGGGTTTGGTGGCGCGGATGATCGCGGAGTGCATGCCGTCGGTGACCTGGTGGGTGGGGTTGATGGTGATGTCGGTGAATCCGGCCGCGGTCAGCCCGTGGTGGTATTCGCTGATCGACAGGGCGCCGGCGATACAGCCGACGTAGCTGCCGCGTTCGCTGCGCTGCTCGACGGTGAGGGTGCCCTCCGCGACGACGTCGGTGACTGCGAGCCGGCCGCCGGGGGCCAGGACGCGGAATGCTTCGGCGAACACCGCGGGTTTGTCGACCGACAGGTTGATCACGCAGTTGGAGATGACCGCGTCGATGCTGGCATCGGGCAGCGGTACGTCCTCGATGCTGCCCTTGAGGAACTCGACGTTGGCCGCGCCGGCTCGGGCGGCGTTGGCTCGGGCGAGGGAGAGCATCTCCTCGGTCATGTCCAGCCCGTAGGCCTTGCCCGAAGGTCCGACTCGATCGGCGGACAGCAGCACGTCGATCCCACCCCCGCTGCCCAGGTCGAGCACGGTCTCGCCGGCGCGCAGCTCGGCCACCGCCAGCGGGTTGCCACAGCCGAGGCTGGCGGCCAATGCCTGTGTGGGCAGTTCGCTGCGGTCGGTGTCGGCGTAGAGCTCGACGCCGAACCCTTCCCCCACGTCGATGACGCGCCCGGTGCTGTCACAGCAGCTGGGCCGGTCACCGGCAGCGGCCATGGTGGCTGCGGCGGCGTAGCGCTCCCGCACCAACTCGCGTAGCTGATCGGCGGTGGCGGCGGCTTCCCCCGGATCCCGAGACATCACGCAGCTCGCTTCCTTCCGACGTTGCTTCGATGTTGGTCGAACCCACCTTGCGCCGCTGCCTCGATGGCTGTCAAGGTAGAGGCATGTCGAATCAGGAGCGAATGCTCGCCGAGGTGGCCGACGCACTGGGGTGCTGTTCGCCGCTGGTGCGGGAACCGCTGTCGGCCGAGCAGGCGGTCGAGTTGTCGCGGTTGTTCAAAGCGATGGGCGACCCGGTGCGGCTACGGCTGCTGTCGCTGATCGCCTCCCACGACGGTGGTGAGGCCTGCGTGTGTGACCTGTCCGGGGTGTTCGACCTGACCGGGCCGACGATCAGCCACCACCTCAAGGTGCTGCGCGAGGCCGGGCTGATCTCCGGTCAGCGGCGCGGAACCTGGATCTACTACCAGGTGCATCCCGAGGCGCTGGCCCGGCTGTCTGCGGTGCTGGTCCCGACCGAGTCGACGGTGTGAGCATCGCGCTGGGCCGGCGCCTGCTCGCCGAGCTGGTCGGCACCGCGCTGCTGGTGACTGTGGTAGTCGGCTCGGGCATCGCCGCACAGAAGCTGTCCCCCAATGACGTCGGGCTGCAGCTACTGGAGAACTCCACGGCGACAGTGTTCGGACTGGGAGTGCTGATCCTGCTGTTCGGCCCGGTCCGGCGCGCACTTCAACCCCGTCGTCTCCGCCGCGGACTGGATACTGGGTCGGCGCGCGGGCAGCGGGCTCAGCGGGCGCGACGTCGCCGCTTACACCCTCGCCCAGCTCGTCGGGGCAGCGCTGGCCAATGCGATGTTCAACCTGGCCGCAGTCCAGATCTCGGAGAAGGTCCGGGCGAGCAGCGGCGTGTGGATCGGCGAGATCGTGGCCACCGCCGGGCTGATCGCGCTGATCTTCACCCTGGCCCGGACCGGCCGGGCGTCGCTGTCGGCCGGCGCGGTCGGCGCCTACATCGGCGCCGCGTACTGGTTCACCTCCTTCGCCAACCCGGCCGTGACCATCGGCCGGATCTTCAGCAACACCTTCGCCGGCATCGCTCCCGCCTCGGTCCCGGGTTTCGTGCTAGCCCAGCTCGCAGGCGCCGGTCTCGGGGCCGGTCTCGTGTGGGCGCTCTACCCCGACGTCGCGCGGTCCGCCGCGGCGGTGGTCATCCCGCACAACACCACGCGGTGATGGTCCCGTTCCAAATAACTCAGAAATCGTCGAGCGGAAGGAAGCCACCGTGGTCGAGGTACCCTCAGTCCTGTTCGTCTGCGTGCACAACGCTGGCCGGTCCCAGATGACCGCCGCGCTGTTACAACACCACGCCCAAGGCCAAGTGTACGTCCGCTCCGCTGGCTCCGCCCCGGCTGAGCAGATCAATCCCGCGGTCCGCGGGGCCATGGCCGAGATTGGGCTCGACCTCTCCCGCGAGTTCCCCAAGCCGCTGACCGACGACGTCGTCCAAACTGCCGACGTCGTCATCACCATGGGTTGTGGGGACGCCTGCCCGGTATACCCCGGCAAGCGCTATCTCGACTGGGACCTGCCCGACCCCGCCGGCAAGACCCTCGAGGAGATCCGGCCGATCCGTGACGACATCGACCGCCGGATACGGGCGCTGCTCGCCGAGCTCGTGCCCGGCACCGCCTAAGCGGGCTCCCGTTTCCACAGTGGCCGATGATCGCAAGCCGACACAAACTGCTTGTGCCGGTGTCCCGCCGCGTCCGATCATCAGGTTCAGATAACATCGCTTATCTGAAGTAGACTCCCGGGGTGGCTTCAGATAACGCGAGTCAGGCGATCATGGATCTTCCCGAATCCACTTCAGATAACGGGCAGCCTCCGGGCGCTCGCCGGCACGGTCGCACGCCGGTCACGCTGCCGACCGAGTACGAGATCATCCACGCTGGCTACGTCGAGCAGCTCGCCGCGGCCCCGCTCGACGACGACACCCGCCGCGCCTATGCCTCCCGCGTCCGCCAATTCCTGGCGTGGCTGCCCGGCGCGGTCATCGACGGCGATCCCCTCGCCGACGCCGCAGCCCGCGACGGCGCGGTGCGCGACTACCGCGCCCACCTGCAAACCGTGTTGCGCCGCAAACCGGCCACCATCAACACCGTGCTAGCCGCGCTGGCCGACTTCTACACCCGAGCCAGGCTCGGAGCCCCCCACGCCCGCCGACTCGAGTTGCCCCAGCAGGCACCCCGCGCGTTGGACACCAAAACCAGCACCCGGTGGTTGCGCACCGTGGAACGGTGGCTGGACCCCCGCGACCGGGTCTTGGCGCTGCTGCCCTTCTACGCCGGCCTGCGCCTGGGTGAAGCCGTCGCCCTTGACGTGACCGACGTGCAGCTCTCCGCCCGCAAAGGGCTGATCATCGTCCGGTCCGGCAAGGGCAGCCGATATCGGGAGATCCCCACCCACCCGGTGCTCCGCGACAGCCTCGCGGTATGGATCAACGACGAACGGCCTCCCTGGCCCAACGCCCAGACCAACCCCGCTCTCCTACTCAACCGCCGCGGCGGCCGGCTCTCAGCCAGAGCCGCCGACCACACCCTCAACACCATCGCCCAAGAAGCTCACATCGACGAATTCACCCCACACGTCCTGCGGCACACCTTCGGAACCCGACTCGTCCGCGAAGGCCACGACCTAGTCGTCGTCGCCGAGCTGCTCGGCCACGCCCGCCTCGACCAAACCCGCCGTTACAGCCTGCCCACCCAAGCCGACCGCCAACGCGCCATCAACAGCCTGCTCACCGACAACTGACCAGCAAATCTAAAGATCCACGACCCCTTTTCGCCGTATCCCGCTCATCCCCG
>DATEMN010000387.1:0-3640 GCA_035275565.1 Pseudonocardiaceae bacterium
GCCAAAAACGTTGGTCGAACGTGTACCGAAAGATCGAAAATCGAAAGGCTCGCCATGACTCCATCTGATTTCTCTGGCGAGCCGGCGAGCCGAATACTCCGCTTTCTGGGAACAGAAATTCCTGCCGCTGCCCTGCGGGCGGCGGGCATGCGGGTACTGCGACAGAGCGCGAGCCAGGCCCGGGGCATGGTGGTCCTGTTGGCCGTGGTCACTCTCGTCGGTGTCGTCACCACCGTGCTGACACCCAGCGCACTGGGTGCTGCGATCGACGCCGCCGGTAACAGGGCGGACTTGTCTCACGCGCTGGTGTGGTTAGCGGTGGTGTTCGCCGTCGCCACGGCCGTCAACGTGCTCGAAGACTTGATCGGCTCCTACTGGGGCAGCCAGGTCACAGCCTGGCTCCGGCACCGGCTCATCGGCCGTGCGCTTGTGCTCGGGATTCCCGGCCAGCGGCGGTTCCCGGCCGGCGACCTGCTCTCCCGCCTCACCGAGAACGCCGCGAGTCCGGCCAGTTTTTTCCCCCTCCTCATCTCGGCATTCGCCACTTCGTTGACCACCATCGGAGCAGTCGTCGCCTTGATATTGATCGATTTTCGTCTTGGGGTCATCTTCCTCATTGGCGTAATACCGGCCGTTGCCCTTTTTCGACGGTTCGTCACCCAAGCAGGCCAGCCATTCCTTCGCTACCAGCAGCTGCTGGCCGCAATCATCACCCGTCTGCTCGATGCGCACCGGGGCATACGCACGATCCGGGCCAGCGGAACCATCGAACGGGATGTAGGCCGAATTCTGCTGCCCATGCCTGAACTGCATCACACCGGACGCCAGGTGTGGGCGGTACAACGCCAGGTGAGTTGGCAACTGTCGCTGCTCGGCCCGATGCTCCAGGTGCTGGTGCTCTCGGTGGGCGGTTTCGTCCTCGCCGCTGGCGGCATCACCGCCGGTCAGCTGGTAGCGGCTGCCTCCTACGTCGGCTTGGCGCTGGGCTCCGTCGGGCTGTTCGACATCCTCGTCGCCCTCCTGACCTGTCAAGTGGGAGCGGGGCGGGTGGGCGAGGTCCTCGACACCACACCCTCGATTCCACCACCTTTACGGCCCATACCGGTACCCCCGGGGCCGGGACAGGTCGAGCTGCGTGACGTCAGCGTGCGGATGGAACAGCGAGCCATACTGGACCACCTCGACCTCTCGATACCGTCGGGAACGAGTGTGGCCATCGTCGGGGGATCGGGAGCAGGCAAGACCGTGCTCACCTCCCTGATCGGACGGCTGCTTGACCCCGACGAGGGTGAGGTGCTGCTCAACGGGGTTCCCGTCGCCCAACTGGATCTCGCTGCGCTGCGGCGGACCGTGACCTATGCCTTCGAGCGCCCGGCCCTGCTCGGCGCCACGATTCACGACATGATCGCTTATGCTCGGCCGGAGGCATCGCGAGCCGAGGTGGCGGCGGCCGCCGCGGTAGCCCAGGCCGACCGGTTCATCAGGTCGCTGCCGGAAGGTTATGACACCCCGTTGGCCCGAGCGCCTATGTCGGGAGGCGAGTTACAGCGTCTGGGGTTGGCTCGGGCTGTCCTGGCCGACGCTCGAGTCATCGTGCTCGACGATGCCACCAGCAGTCTGGACACCGCTACCGAGGTAAAGGTGGCGGAAGCGCTGGAGCGGGTGCTGGTGGGGCGGACGTGCGTGGTGGTGGCGCATCGGGCCGCCACCGCCGACCGTGCCGACCTCGTGGCATGGCTTGACGCCGGGCGCATTCGGGCGCTCGCTCCCCATCACGTGCTGTGGTCGGACCCCAGCTACCGGGCGGTCTTCGTGGCTGAAGAGAAGACGATGGCTCGCGACGGGGACGGGCCGACCGCGGTCCCCGATGTGGCGGCCCAGCTATGACGTTGACAGCAGGCGTGCGATTGCTTCGCCGACACCTACGCCCCCAGCGTAAAGCGCTACGGCGGCTGGCCGTCTGGTCAGCGCTAGAGGCCGCGCCCATGTTCGTCTCCGGCCTACTCATCGCCAACGCTCTCGACCGTGGCTTTCTCGTGGGGCGGCCGCTCGTGGGATTGGGGTGGATCGCCGCCCTGGCAGTGCTACAGGCACTTGGCGCCGTGGGTACTCGTCAGGTTTATCCTTGGCTGGCTGCGACCGTCGAGCCGCTGCGCGACTCACTTCTTACCGCCGTCGTCACCGCCTCGCTCCGTCGAGCACTGAAGGACGAGAAGGCAGCGAGTGGATCAAGTGTGTCGCAAGCTAGCGAGCAAGTGGAAGCGGTGCGCACGCTGTACTCGACCCTTGTGCGAAACATGCGCCAATTACTTTCAGGAGGAGTAGCAGCCCTCGGCGGCCTCACTGTGCTTTCTCCCTTGCTCGCACTGGTCGTCGCCTCGTTCGTATTCTTGGCCGTGATCCTGTTCGCTGGAATCCTGCGCATCATGGTCGGACGCTTTCGGACGGTTGTACTGCGGGCGGAGGAGGTCAGTGCTACCGCCGCTCCGGTAGTCGAAGGGATGCGTGACGTTGTCGCTCACGCGGCGGAGGCACGCGCGGCTCGGGAGGTGGGCCAGGCCATCGAGGCCCAGGCCGAAGCCTTGCGGGCTTTCGCGAGGGCTCGGGTACTGCGATTACCCGTTGTGACGTTGGGTGTGCACCTCCCGATGCTTGCCCTCCTCGCGATGTCACCATGGCTGATCGCCCGACACAATCTGACTGTTGGACAGATCGTGGGATGTGTCGTGTATCTGGCCAGCGGGCTGCAGCCTGCCTTCCAGGTTCTGGTGAATGCTGGGGGCACGCTTCTCGTGTCCCTCGGGGTGATCCTCGGTCGCTTGGCCGAGGTATGTGCCCGCACCGAGCCGCCCGCGCCTGCCGCTTACCCCCCGGCGCTGCGTCCCGCGGGCCACGACCTCGACCTTGATGGCGTGACGTTCGCGTACTCCCCGCACGCCGAGCCCGTCGTGGCCGACCTCACCTTGCACGTTCCCGCCGGGCTGCACCTCGCCGTGGTGGGCCCCAGCGGGGTGGGGAAATCCACTCTCGCCAACCTGCTCGCCAGACTGGTGACTCCGCAGCGCGGTGCGCTGAGGCTCGGCGGGCTGGCTCTGGAGCAGGTCGACGAGGGCTACTTGCGGCGCACGGTGGCGCTCATCCCCCAGGAGGCCTACGTATTCGCCGGGAGCATCCGGGACAACCTCGTCTACCTGCAGCCGCGAGCGACCTCAGCCGAGATCGACGAGGCGGTAGTCGCCGTCGGCCTCGCGGACACCCTCTCGCGTCTCGGTGGTTACGACGCCGAGGTCCCGCCCGGTGGGGGTTCGCTGTCTCCCGGGGAACGCCAGCTCATCGCGCTGGCCCGGGTCTACCTGTCCGGCGCCCAGGTCGTGATCCTCGACGAGGCCACCTGCCACCTCGACCCGATCGCCGAGGCCAGAGCGGAACAGGCGTTCGCCGAGCGCCACGGCACCCTCATCGTGATCGCCCACCGGATCAGCTCCGCGATGCGCGCCGACCGCATCCTGGTCATGGACGGCGCCCACCCCGTCCCCGGCACCCACCACGACCTCCTCACCACCAACCCCCTCTACGCCAACCTAGTAGGCCACTGGCACGCCACCACCCCCTCACCCCCACCTCCCCCTCGCCATTCGGA
>DATEMN010000388.1:0-3319 GCA_035275565.1 Pseudonocardiaceae bacterium
GCAGCCAGCTGCGGGCCGACGAGCGGCCGGCGAAGCTCGGCAGCGACCGCAGTGCCCGCAGGTAGGTCTCCTGGGTGAGGTCCTCAGCCTCGCTACGTTCGCCTATTTGGGTGAAAAATCGGTACACGTCGCGCTGGGTAGCTCGAATGAAGGCGGTAAGGGCGGCGCGGTCCCCAGCGCCCGCCGAAAGAGCGAGTTCGGTGGTCTGCGTCTCATTAGATCGGGGGTCACCCACGCGGGCATGGTAACTGACGGTTTCCGGGAACCCTAGGGATCGTTGGAGCGACAATGAGGGGGTGGACTGCACTCAATGCCGAGAAGCCCTCTCGGCCCGGCTGGACGGCGAGGAGAGCGCGCCGGAGCGTGACGCGCTCGACGCGCACCTGGTGAGCTGCGCGGCGTGTCGCCGGTTCGCCGAGCAGGCGGCGCGGGTCACGCGGTTGGCCCGGACCGCCGTGGCCACCCAGGAGCCCGACGTCGTTGCGGCGGTGCTTGCGGCCGCTCCCCGATCACGCCGCCCCCGGCTGGTCAACGCCCTGCGGGTACTGCTGGGCCTGGTCGGTCTCGCGCAGATTGAAATCGCCCTCGTCGGTGTCCTCACTGCGCAGTCCGGTGGACACGGCTCCCAGGGCGTCATCCTGGAAGGCGCCTCGATCGCGCATCTCGCGCACGAGAGCGCCGCCTGGAACCTGGCGCTGGGGGTCGGTTTTCTCTGGATCGCCCGGCGCTCGCCTCGGACGTCGGGGATGGTCCCCACGCTCGTGACGTTCGTGGCGGTCCTCGCCGGGTTGGTGGTGCTGGATGTGGTGGCCGGGCGGGTTGATCCGCAACGGTTCCTCTTGCACGGCTTGGTGCTGCTCGGCCTGATCCTGGTGATGGCGTTGGAGCGGCTACCCAGGCCCACCGGTGGCGTCGCGCCCGGCGTCTCCGGGTGGGGGCAGCTCCGGTCGCGTCCCTCGAGACCGGCCGATCCGGTGTGGGGGAGCGACGCCGATGAGCTACCGCCGGATCTACGGCCGACTGCCGCACACGACGGCGCCGCGGCGCCGCGGCGCCGGTCCGCGTAAGTGGCGTCCGGGTGTTCCTGCCGCGTCCCCGCTTGCGTCCCCCGCGCTACCGCGCCAAGATGCTGTAGTTGCAGTCATGTGGCAATAAGGATATGGCGATCATGGCGACTAGCGCGGCGGCACACTTCAGGCACGCTCACCTGTGGTCGCTGCCCGACGGGACCGGCCTGCATGCCCCGCACGGGGAGTTGGCGATCGAGTCCGGCACCGGGCGGGTCTGCTGCCACCTGTGCGGGCGTTGGTATGTCTCGCTGGGCAGCCATATCCGGACGCACGGACACACCGCCGACTCCTACCGGGACGCGATGGGGCTGTGCCGGGGCCGGCCGCTGGTCGCCGAGACCCTGTCGCGATCGATCGCCAGCCGCCAGTCCCAGGCGTACCGGCGCTCGCCCGCACTGCGGGCTCGGCTCGCGGTCGGGCAGGAGTTCTCCAAGACCGGTCGTCTCGCCACGCTGGCCCGTACTGCGCGTACCGCCGGTGCATCGCCGGAGGGCGCCCGAATCCGGTACGCGGCACTGGATGCGGGCCGGGTCACCAGGGCGGCTCAGCGCGATCGGGCGCTGGCTCGACGGCTGCGCGAGCTTGGCTTCGATGACCTGGCCAGCTGCCTGCGGCACGCCTACTCGGCCGGGGCCAGTTTGCGGACTCTCGCCAAGATGACCGGTCTGGGCTGGACCCGGCTTCGTCAGGAGATCGACGCGGCCGGCATCACGGTGCGGTCGGCGAGTATCGCCGGCGGTCGTCGGGGTTGCGCTCAGGCTTCAAACGCAAGATAGTGGCAACAGCATCCTTTCGCTATCTGGAGGTCAGTGTGGCCGATTACACCCTGCCGGATCTGCCCTACGACTATGGCGCGCTGGAGCCCCACATCTCCGGTGAGATCATGGTGCTGCACCACTCCAAACACCACGCCACCTACGTCAAAGGCGCGAACACCGCCCTGGAGCAGATGGCCGAGGCGAGTGCGGGTGGCCAGGTGGGGACGGTGAACATGCTCGCCAAGAACCTGGCGTTCAACCTCGGCGGTCACGTCAACCACTCGGTGTTCTGGCCGAACATGTCCCCCGACGGCGGCGACAAGCCCGACGGTGAGCTTGCCGCGGCGATCGATGAGTACTTCGGGTCTTTCGACGGGTTCCGCCGGTACTTCACCGCGAACGCGCTGGGCGTGCAGGGATCCGGCTGGTCAGTCCTGGCCTGGGACTCCCTGGGGCAGCGGCTGGTGCTCGAGCAAGTCTACGACCATCAGGGCAACCTGGCCTCCGGCACGGTTCCGCTGCTGCTGCTCGACATGTGGGAGCACGCTTTCTACCTGCAATACCGCAACGTCAAGGCCGATTTCATCGAGGCGTGGTGGAACGTCGCGAACTGGGCCGATGTCACCCGACGGTTCGAATCCGCCCGGTCGATGGTGCTGCCCTGAGCAACCCCGATGAACTGATGCACGCGGTGTTGCCAGCGGCGCTGGAGGTGCTCAACGCGTGGAGCATCGCTGAGACCGAAGCCGACCCCTCGGTCTTTCATCAGGCGATGGACCGCACCATCGGCGACGCCGTCGGCACCCGGGACCCGCTGCGCGGGTTGGCTGAGATGATCTTCGGGCTGTCCTCGTTGTCTGGCATCCTGCTCGATGAGCTCGCCGGGGTTACCGGCCGGTCCCGCGGTGAAGTGCTGCACGCCGTCCACCGGCGTTACCTCGACCCCGGGGTCGGACCGCCGCGCTGATCCTCGTCGAGCAGCCAGACTGCGCCATCGGGGGTGTCGCGTACCTCGATTCCGGCTGCGATGAGTCGATCACGCAAAGTGTCGGCGAGTGTCCAGGAACCCTGTTCGCGGGCCAGATCCCGGAACTCGATGAGGGCGTCGACGAAAGGCGCGACGATCTCCCGGGGGTCCCGCGCACCCACCGCGGCGAGTTCGCCCAATCGCGTCACCATCCGGCGCAGCATGGCCCGCGGCCCGTCGGTGCCATCCTCTTCCTCGGTGTCCGCCGCCCAATCGATGATCGCCTGCTCCAGCTCCAGGACGGCCGTGACGGCCGCACTCAGGTCACCGGCCAGCACCTCGGTGTCGAAGATCTGCGCCAACTGGTCCGCCGCTGCCCGCAGCGATGGTGTCGCAGTGCTCTCGGCGGTTGACGGCTGCCCGCGTGGCAAGCCACCACCTGCGGCGATCGCCCGAAGTTCATCGATCGCTAGGGTGGCGCCCGACGGGAACACTGTGCTCACTCCCTGCCTGCGGACGGTGAA
>DATEMN010000389.1:0-2247 GCA_035275565.1 Pseudonocardiaceae bacterium
TCTCCCCAGCCGACGGTAGTCCTGGGTGAGGGTGTGCTGCCGAGTCGGCCGATCCGGCTGAAGCTACGCGGTGATCTCTACGACGTGGTCGCGGCGTTTCGGCAGCTGCCTGCCCGGCAGCTGGTGGTGCTCGGTGAACCAGGGGCGGGCAAGACGGTACTGGCCATGCTGTTCACCCTCGGCCTGCTCGACACCCGTGCACCGGACGAGCCGGTGCCGGTACTGCTGCGGATCTCCTCGTGGAACCCTTCTGGCGAGCATCTACACACCTGGTTGGCCCGCCGCCTCATTGCGGACTACCCGGCCCTGACCGATGTCGACGTCTACGGCCCCGACGCCGCCGGACGGCTCGTCCAGGATGGACGGGTGATGCCGGTTCTCGACGGCCTGGATGAGATGCCATCAGCGCTGCGCGACGGAGCGATCGAGGCTCTGGACCGGGCCGTGGCCGCTGGTGGTCCGCTGGTCGTGACCTGCCGCAGCGACGAGTACCAGTCCGCGGTGGCTGCCAGCGGCAGATTCCTGAGCCGGGCCGCTGTGGTGGAGATCGAACCCGTCGACGTCACCGGCAGCATCGAGTTCCTCGCCGCCGCCCAGGCGGTCGGCGATACCCGTTGGCAGCCGGTGTTCGATCACCTCCGTGCCTACCCCGACGGGTCGCTCGCGCAGGCGCTGTCCACCCCGCTGATGGTTTACCTGGCCCACATTGCCTATGCCGATCCCGCCACCAGTCCCGCCGAGCTGTGCGACCTCCGGCGTTTCATCGACCGCGTCACCCTCGAAGAACACCTTCTCGACGCCTACCAGCCCTACGTGTCCCGCAAGCACCTGGCCTGACGCCGGATCAGGCGTTGGCGGTCATCCCCGCTCCCCGTGCTCATGCCGTGAGCGCAACAGGCCACAATGGTGCTCGACTTCAGGAGGACGAATTCATGGCGCAGGCCGTCGAGCCACCGTCAGGCACCAGGGATTTCCTGGCTGACGACGTGCGGCGCCGCAAGGCGGCGTTCGACGCTGTCGGCGCGGTGTTCGAGCGCTACGGCTTCGATCCGCTGGAGACCCCAGCGTTCGAACGGCTGGAGGTCTTCACCGGCAAGCTCGGCGAGGAAGCCTCCTCGCTGATTTTCAAGATCCTCAAACGAGGTGTCCACGAGGCCAGCGGCCAAGCTGACCTCGCCTTGCGCTACGACCACACCGTGCCACTGGCGCGCGTCGTCGCGACCTACGGCAGCAAGCTGCCCTCGCCCTACAAGCGTTACGCCATCGGCCCGGTCTGGCGGGCCGACCGTGCCGCCAAGGGCCGCTTTCGCGAGTTCGCCCAATGCGACGTCGACACGGTGGGCTCGGCGTCCCCATTGGCCGACGCGGAGATCGTGTGCGCCGTGCACGACGGGCTGGCAGCGCTGGGCATCAGCGACTTCCAGTTCCACGTCAACTCCCGGCAGGCACTCCACGGGCTGCTGGAGGCGTATCACGTCGCCCCCGAGCTAGGCGACAAGGTGCTCGGCAGCCTCGACAAGCTGGACAAGGTGACGCCGGACGCGGTGTGCGCTGAGCTGGTCGCGCGGGGCCTAGCCACGGCCTCCGCCGAGGGTCTGGTCGCCGACGTGACCGCCCCCGACACCGACCGGGTCCGCAAACAGCTCGGCACCACCGAGCGCGGCCGGCTTGGACTCGCCGAGGTCGACCGGCTGCTGCAGCTGACCGCTGATCGGGTGGTGTTCACCCCCCGGATGGTCCGCGGGCTGGACTACTACACCGGCCCGATCTTCGAAGTCACCGCGACCGGTTATCCCGGCTCGATCGCCTCCGGCGGACGCTACGACGGCCTGGTCGCCAAGCTCGGCGGCCCGGACCTGCCGGCCTGCGGCGGCTCGATCGGAATCGAGCGAATCCTCGCCATCCAGGCCGCTGACGGCGCTGACCAGCGCGGCCTCGACGTCGCACTGACCGTGCTGGGGGCCGAGGACGACATCATGCGATTGGCCGGCGAGATCCGCGCCCGGGGCCTGCGGACCGGCGTCTACCTCGGCTCCTCGGGCAAGCTGGCCAAGCAGCTGAAGTGGGCGCACGACCAGCACGCCCACACCGTCCTGATCTACGGGCCGGACGAGCAGCAGGACCGTGAGGTCACCGTCCGAGACATGGCATCAGGCGAGCAGGCTCGCGTCCCGATCGCCGAGGTCGGGGCATCCCTACCCAATCGCACCTGATCATGGTTGCGGCAGTCTCGCGATGATGGGTGCT